>NZ_JAUCGS010000009.1:0-223264 GCF_059916605.1 Chromobacterium sp. CCUG 30098
CGGCCAGCGGGTAGGCGTGCTGCATCCACAGCAGACGGTTGACGATGGCGCGATGGCTGTTGACGGCGCCCTTGGGGCGGCCGGTGGAGCCGGAGGTGTAGATGACGTAGGCCGGATGCCTGTCGTCGCCGGGGAGCTCCAGCGGCGCATCGGACAGGGTCTCGTCGAGTTGGTCCAGACACAGTGCGCGTTCGACCGGCAGGCTGGTCAGTAGCTCGGAGCGGGACAGGACCACGGCGGGCTGGGCGTCGGCCAGCATGAAGGCGATGCGCTCGGCCGGATAGTCGAGATCGAGCGGCAGATAAGCGCCGCCGGCCTTGAGCACGGCGAGCAGGGCCACGACCAGATCGATGGAGCGGGGCAGCGCGACGGCGACCAGGGTCTCGGGGCCGACGCCGTCGGCGCGCAGGCGGCGGGCGAGGCGGTTGGCGCGCTGGTGCAGCTGGCGGTAGCTGAGGGCGGCCTCGTCGAAGCGCAGCGCCTCGGCGTCGGGGCTGAGTTCCGCCTGGCGTTCCAGCAACTGGGTCAGGGTGGCGGCGGGCAGCGGGGCGTCGGTGCAGTTCCAGGCGGCGAGCGCGTCTTGCTGGGCCGGCGTGGCCGGCGGGATGCGGGCGAGCGGCAGCTCGGGCTGTTCGGCGATCAGGCGCAGCAGTTCCAGCAATTGCCGGGCGATGCCGTCGACGGCGTCGGCGGAGAAGAGATCGGGCCGGTAGCCGAAGCGCAGCTCGAGTTCGGGTCCGGGGACGGCGCACAGGTTGAGCGGATAGTGCGAGGTGTCTACGCCCTGGCCGCCCAGATAGCCGATGGACAGCGCGTCGTCCACGCGGCGATCGTCATCGGCGATCGGATAGTTTTCAAAGACCAGCAGGGTGTCGAACAAATCGCCAAGGCCGGCCGCCTGCTGGATCTCGGCGAGGCTGAGGTGTTGATGCTCGATCAGCGCGGCCTGCTGGGCCTGCAGGCGTTGCAGCAGGGCGGTCAGGGTTTCCTCGGGCTGCAGCCGCAGGCGTAGCGGGACGGTGTTGATCAGCAGGCCGACCATGCGCTCGACGCCGGGCAGTTCCGGCGGACGTCCGGAGACGGTGACGCCGAAAACGACGTCGTCTGAGGCGGAGAGGCGGGCGAGCAGAATGGCCCAGGCGGCTTGCAACAAGGTGTTGAGGGTGAGACCTTGCCGGCGGGCCAGCCGCTCCAGCGCGGCGTAGACCGCCGGGTCCGCCGTCACATTGTGGTTGCGCGGCAGATGCCGGCTTTTTTGCGCGCTGGGCGCCAGGCGCGCCGGCTGTTCCAGCCCGGCCAGATGCTTGATCCATTGGCGCTTGGCGGCGTCGCGGTCGCGGGTGTGCAGCCAGGCCAGGTAATCGCGGTAGGGAATGGCGGGCGGCAGCGCGTCGCCGCGGTAGAGGGCGAACAGTTCGCGCAGCAGCACCGGCACCGACCAGCCGTCGAACAGCAGGTGGTGGAAGCTCCACAGCAGCTGGTGGCGCTCCGCGTCCAGCTTGACCAAGGTAAAGCGCAGCAGCGGCGCGCGCGCCGGGTCCACGCCGGTGGCGTAGTCGTCCGCGCGCAGCCGTTCCAGGGCGCGCTGCTGTTCATCGGCCTGATGCGCGGACAGGTCCAGCTCGCGCCAGGGCGTCTCCACGCGCTCCAGCACGATTTGCGCCGGCTGCTCCAGCCCGTCCGCGGAGAAGGCCGCGCGCAGATGGTGATGGCGTTGCAGCAAGCCTTCGGCGGCCGCCCGCAGCTTGTCCGCGTCCAGCGGGCCGTCCAGCTGGAAGCCCATCTGTATCAGGTAGACGTCGCTTTGACCTTCGTCGTACAGCAGGTGGAACAGCAGGCCCCGCTGCAGCGGCGACAGCGGCAGCACCGCGCTGACCGCCGGATAGCGGGCGCGGATGCTTTCCAGGTCCGCGGCGCTGGGCGGCGGCAATTCACCCGCCGCCGCGTCGGCGTCCACCGGGCGGACCCGGAGCGCCAGACGCTCGATGCAGGGGTGGTCGAACACGTCCTGCGGGCTGAATTGCAGGCCGTGGGCGCGGGCGCGGCTGACCAGCAGAATGGCGCTGATGCTGTCGCCGCCCAGATCGAAGAAACCCTGGCCCAGGCCCACCCTGGACAGCCCCAGCACTTCCGCATACAGCTTGGCCAGCGTTTTCTCCAGCCAGTCCCGCGCCTCGCCGGCGTCGGCGTTTTCGAAATCCGGCGCGGGCAGCGCCTGTTTGTCCACCTTGCCGTTGGGGGTCAGCGGCAGACGCTCCAGCGGCACCACCGCCGCCGGCACCATGTAGTCGGGCAGCAGCTCGGCCAGCGCCGCGCGCAAGGCCGCGCCGTCGGCTTGCAGGCCGGCGCGGGAAACGACGTAGGCGACCAGTTGCTTGATGCCGGGCAGGTCTTCGCGCAGGCGGACCACGGCCTGGCTCACGCCGGCCTGCTGCGTCAGCAGGTGTTCGATTTCGCCGGGTTCGATGCGGTAGCCGCGCAGCTTGAGCTGTTCGTCGGCTCGCCCCAGATAATCCAGCGCGCCGTCGGCGCGCAGCCGCGCCAGGTCGCCGCTGCGGTAGAGGCGGCTGCCGGCGGGGCCGAAGGGGTTGGCGACGAAGCGCTCGGCGCTCAGCGCCGGCCGGCCCAGATAGCCGCGAGCCAGCCCGTCGCCGGCAAGATACAACTCGCCTTCCACGCCCGGCGGCAGCGGCCGCAGGGCGTCGTCCAGCACGTAAGCCTGGACGCCGGGCAGCGGCGCGCCGATGTCGGCGGGCGCCTCGTCCCGCATCCGGCCGCTCATCGTCGCGCAGACGGTGGCTTCGGTGGGCCCGTAGGCGTTGAGCATGGTTCGGCCGGCGGACCAGCGCCGCACCTGGGCCGCCGGGCAGGCCTCGCCGGCGACGATCAGGCCGCAATCCTGCGGGATGCCGCCGTCCGGCATGAGGGCCAGCGCGCTGGGCGGCAGCGTCAGATGGCTGATCCGCTGGCGGGCGAGCAAGTCCGCCAGCGCCGCGCCCGGCGTTACTTCCGCCGCCGGCGCGGTGACCAGGCAGGCGCCGGAGAGCAGGGTCATGGCGATTTCGGAGAAGGCCGCGTCGAAACTGGAGGAGGCGAACTGCAGCACGCGGGCGCCGGGGGCGATGCCGAAGCGCCGGCTCTGGGCGCGCGCCAGCGCGCCGATGCCGCGGTGGGTGACCGCCACGCCCTTGGGCTGGCCGGTGGAGCCCGAGGTGTAGATCACATAGGCCAGCTGGTCCGGCGAGTCATGCCGCAGAGGCGGGTGGTCCGGTTGCGCCTGCCAGGCCGCTTGCTCGGTATCCAGTTCCACCACCCGCGCCCAGTGGGCCGGCAGCTGCTCGGTCAGCGCGGCGCGCGTCAGCAAGGCGGCCGGCATGGCGTCGTTGAGGATGTAGGCCAGTCTCGCGCGCGGATAGTCGGGGTCCAGCGGCAGATAGACGCCGCCGGCCTTGAAGACGGCCAGCATGGCGATGATCTGCTCGGGCGAGCGGTCCAGGCAGAGTCCCACCGGCGTTTCGCGATCTATGCCCAGCTCGCGCAGATAATGGGCCAGGCGGTTGGCCTGGCTGTCCAGTTCGCGGTAGCTGAGCGCGCGCGCGCCGTGCCGCAGCGCAATGGCGTCCGGGTGGTCCGCCGCGCTGCGGGCGAACAGGGCGGCGAAGGTTTCGGCCGACGCGGCCTGGGTATGCGGATCGCGGGAGGGAGAAACGGCGTTGTCGTTCATGTCGCACCTAAAGATGGCTTGCTGCAGGACGTGAAGCCGCAAGCTGTCGCGCATGCGCGGCAGGCCGGCGTTTTTTCGATGTGGAGCGGGACGGCGAAAGGGGGGCCGCGGCGAACGCGTCGCAGCGGAATGGGAAGAAAGGCGCCGCGCTTTGTCTTGAAAGCGGACGCGACCCGGCTTCGCCCCTTGAGCCGGGGCGGGGGTCAGCCGGTGGAGAGCATCTCGTCTTGAGCGCGGGCCAGGCTGGCGGGCCGCATGTCTATCCAGTTTTGCTCGATGTGATCGAGACAGGACTGGCGGTCGGAGGGGCCGAGACGGGTTTGCCAGCCCTCGGGAACGGGCGCGAATTCGGGCCACAGCGAGTATTGGCCTTCATCATTGATCAGGGCGAAAAAAACGCCTTCCTTGTTGTCGAACGGGTTCGCCATGACACTTCTCCCTGTGACTCTCATGAATTTTGCCTGCGCAAAAACGCAGGATTATTTGTACAGCATAACAATGAAAAATGAATATGTCATTAAATAAATATGGCTATATCGCAGTGAATGAGCTATGGGGGAGGCGCTGGCAAAATCCAAGAACCTGTTCAAAGTCTCGCGAGCAAGGGCGAGACAAGGCGAAAACTGGCGAAAAAGCGGAATGTGCGAGGGGTACACGAGCATTTTGAGCTGGTTTTTAACGCCGTATCGCCGACGCGCAGCAGACCTTGAACAGGTTCTAAGGGAGCTCCGTCTGTTTCATCCGCTTGAGCTTCCGCGAGCCGCGCAGGCCTGGATGGTTGCAAGGTAAGGCAGGGGAAAAGCCCAGCCCGCCCGGGAGGGCATGGCCCGGCTGCGGCTCTCGCCTTCGCCGGCTAGCCCGCCAAGCGCTTCATCACGCGTTCGATCTCATCCTGCAGCCGGCCGATGTCTATGGGCTTGGTCATGAAACCGTCCATGCCGGCGGCCATGGCCGCCTCGCGGTCCTCCTGGAACGCGCCGGCGGTCAAGGCGATGATGGGCGTCGCGCGCTTGTCGCTGTCGGGGTCCACCTGACGGATGAATTTGCAGGCGGTGATGCCGTCCATCACCGGCATCTGAATGTCCATCAGGATGAGGTCGATGTCGTGGTGCTGCCACGCGTTGATGACCTCTTTGCCGTTGGCCGCGGTATAGATCCGGTGCCCGTATTTCTTGAGCAGGATGGAGACGATGTCCAGATTGATCTCGTCGTCGTCGGCCACCAGGATGTTCAGGGGGGACGGCGGTTTGGGCGCGCGCTCCGCGTCGGGCGGCTCCAGGCAGGGCAGGGCGTCCGGCGGCGCCGGGCGCAAGGGCAGGTAAACCTGAAAGACGGAGCCCTTGTTGAGCGCGCTTTGCACCTCGATCCGGCCGCCCATCTTCTGCGCCAGCTGCAAGGCGATGGTGGTGCCGAGGCCGGTGCCGCCAAAGCGGCGGGTGGTCGAGGCGTCCGCCTGGGAGAAGGGCTCGAACAGTTTGGCCAGGGTTTCCTGGCTCATGCCTATGCCGCTGTCCCGGATGATGACGACCACGTTTTCCCGCGCAGACAGCACCGTCAGCCAGACCCCGCCCTGAGCGGTGAACTTGATCGCGTTGCCTACCAGATTCATCAGAATCTGCCGCACCCGGAAGGCGTCGCCGATAAAGGCCTGCTGAATAATGGCCGGGTATTTCAACTGCAGGGTGATGCCCTTTTTGCTGGCGCTCAGCCGCAGAATGTCGATCACATGCTCCGCCACCTCGCGCAAAGAGAAGGGCGCTTCCTCCAGCTCCAGCGCGTTCTGCTCCAGCTTTGCCGTGTCGAGAACGTCGTTGAGCAGGCCCAGCAAGCTTTTGGCTGAGTGGTTGACGGTTTTGAGCATGCCTTTCTGCCTGTCGTCCAGCTCGGTGTCCTGCAGCACATCGGTGTAGCCGATGATCGCGTTCATCGGCGTCCTGATTTCATGGCTCATATTGGCCAGGAAGGCGCTTTTGGATTTGACCGCCGACAGCGCGCGGTTCTTGGCCTCGATCAGGGCGAACTCCGCCGCCTTCTTCTCCGAAATGTCCAGGATCACCCCGTCGATCAACAGCGGCGCGCCGCCCTCGTCGTAGACGCCGCGGGCGCTCTCCAATACCCAGCATTCCTGCTGGTTCAGGCAGAGCAGGCGGTACTCGACGACATAGAGCTGCCGCTGTTCCAAGGCGTGGCGGATGGTTCCGCGCACTCTCTCCTTGTCTTCCGGGTGAATGACGTCCAGCAGCTGAATGCGGCCGTCCAGAAAGGATTTTGCGGGCCAGCCGCATAGTTTTTCGATGTCTTCGCTGATGAAGACGATTTTCCAGGGCTCCTGGCAGTGGCTGCGGAAGGCGACGCCGGGGATGTTGTCGATCAAGGTGCGGAACTGGCTCTCGCGCTCTTCCAGCTCCCGCTGGATGCGGTGGCGTTCGCTGATGTCGCCGATGAAGCCGACGTAAATCACCTGCTCGGGCAGCTGCACCTTGCCTATAGACAAGCGGATGGGGAACTGGGCGCCGTCCTTTTTGAGCGCCATCTCCTCGCGTTCCCGGCCTATCAGCTTCGCGATCTGAGTCTCCTTGTAGTCGGAAAGGAAACGATCGTGTTTGGAATGGTGGGGCTCCGGCATCAGCAGATTGATGTTCTTGCCCAGCAACTCGTCCACCTTCCAGCCAAACAGCCGCTCCACCGCGGGGTTGGCGCTTAAGATGCGGCCCTTTTCGTCAATGGTGATGATGCCGTCCAGCGAGGTGTTGAAGGTGGCTTGCAGCTTCAACTCATTGCTCAGCGTTCTTTGATACAAAGGGCGGTAACGCAGCAACATATTGCCGACGAAGACGATGTTGCCGAGCACCAGCACGGTGACGGCGATGGCGACGGCCAGATTCGCGTTGTCGGCAAAGGCGTTGCGGAAGGCCGGGTCCGGCGTGCCGATGAAGCGGGCGGCCTCCATGCCGAAATAATGCATGCCGGCAATGGCGACCCCCATGACCGCGCCGCTGAGCAAGGTCATCTTTCCCTTGCCGATTTTCTTATTGTCCAGCCCAAAGCGGATCCAGAGCGACAGGGTGCTCAGCAAGACGGCGAGCAAGATAGAGACGGCGAACCACGCGGGGTCGTAGCGCAGCAGCGGCGTCATGCGCATCGCCGCCATGCCGGAGTAGTGCATGGTGCCGATGCCGCCGCCCACCAGCGCGCCGCTGATCAGCAACTGCTTGCCGTCAACCTTGGCTTGAGACAGCAAGTGCAAGGCAATCAGGGAGGCGGCGACGGCGGGCAGCATGGACAAGAGGGTGGGCAGCAGCGCGTATTCGATCGTGCTGCAAACGCTGAAGGCCAGCATGCCGACGAAATGCATCGCCCAGATGCCGCCGCCCATCGCGCAAGAGCCGGTGGCGAGGGCGACCCGGCGCAGCCAGCGGTCGCTGGCCTCGCGGGCCAGGCCGGCGATCTGCAGCGCCAGACAAGAGGTGAAAACGGCCACCAGCAGGGACAGCGCCACCAGCCACAGATTGTATTGGGTCGGCAAAAACAGATAGGACTGGTAAGCGTCGATAAAAAACGATCCGAGCATGGCCTCCCCATTTTCAATGGCTTCTTAACGCTGCGCCAACTTAAGCGCGGGCACTCACCCTTGGTATAGACAATGGCGGCGCCGGCGACGGAATCGGGCCGGCTTCCCGGCTTCTTCGCGCGTTTTGCGCGTGAAACCCTGTCCCGCCGGCGGCGCTCCGCGAGGCCTGGCTGGCCGCTTTCAAGCGGCTTCAGGGCTTGCCATTGCGCATATCCTATTGAATTCACAAACTTAATGGAATATGTGCTGCCGGTGGTCTATGCTCTTCTGATCAGTCTCTAGCGCCCAACCGACGCGTTAACTCCTTTCCAAGAAAGGAAGTTATGATGGTTACCGAACTTGCGCTCGTGGATTTGTTCCGCCCCTATCTGCTCAAGGGCGAGAACACGGATTGGCATGCCGTGCTGTCGGTGCTCTATGTGGAGAGCTTCGAGACGGCGTTTGGCTCCGAAGGCACGGTCATCCGCGGCGTGGCGCGGTTCTCCGGCGATGTGGAGATCAGCTTCGATCCGTCCAGCGGCACCTTGCGCGCGGCGGCGTCCAACACCGAGGGGCATCCCCGCTCCCAGTCCGGCCGGCGCGATCCCTGGTTCGACATCACCGACACCCACGTGGACTTCGCCCTGTCCGCGCCGCGGGCGGCGGGCGCCATCATCGCCAACGGCGTGGGCGGCATTCCCGGCGGCGACGCCGCTTTCGCGCCGGTGCGCGCGGTGCTCAACGCCTGGGACCCGATTCCCGGCGACGCGCCGCCGTCGGATTATCCCGGCACCGGCTTCACGCTGGACCTGGTGCTGGCCGGCATCGTGCTGCGGCCGCCTTTCCTCAAGCCGGCCAAGATGGAGAGCGACGGCCTGCTGGTGCCGGACACCTCGCGCAGCGACGTCTTCTTCACCCTGCCCAAGATCAAGCTGCGCCTGGCGCAGGGCAGCGACGCCGCCGCCGTGCTGGACGTGTCCATCGCCTCGCTGGGCGTCACCGGCATCGACGATCCCGGCGACATCGGCGCTGCGCAGCTGATCACGATGACCCCGCCTTACGCCTTCGTCGGCGACGGGCAGGTGGTGGGCTTCGGCTTCCGCTCCGCCACCCTGGACCTGGCCGACGGCTACACGCCGCCGGAGGTGCTGGACCAGTTTGGCTTCGACGAGAGCTGGACCGGGCTTTATCTGCCGGAGATCCGCCTGTTCGTGGCCCCCAACGGCATGCAGGACTTCGCCGTGGACGCCGGGGTGCGCAACTTCCTGATCGGCTTCGGCCAATCCAGCGGCGTGACCGGCGATTTCGAGCTGATGGTGATCAATCAGGGCGCAGGCCAGCTCAATGTGTCGGCGCGCTTTTTCACGCCGGACGGCGCCGCCATCGGCATCCGCCGCACCGGCGAGCACACCGCCGAGGCGTCCTTGCCCGCGCACACGCGCATGGTGATCGACATCACGGGGGGCCGCGCGCCCTATGTCGGGCAGGCGAGCTTCGGCGGCGGCGCGCATAACGGCCTGGTGCACGACATCGATCTGTCCGGCGCCGCCGACATGAGCATAGGCGTCACCGCCACCGACGCGTCCAATCCGCAGAAAAGCGCCACCCTCACCATCACCGCGCGGCGGGAGCAGGCCGCGCAGAGCCTGCCCGCGCCCGGCGCCGCGCCCGGCCAGCCGGCCACGGTGCGCACCACCTCCATCACGCTGGAAGGGCAGCCGCAGACCACGCCCGAGCTGCTGCTCGTCCGTCAGGACGCGAGCTCCGTCACCGTCAGCCTCAACCCGGCCAATCCGGCCACGGCCTGGACCGTGGACGGCGCGGCGCAGAGCCCCGGCGCCACGGTGACGATCCCGGTGTCCGCCGGGCAAACCCGGGCGATACGCGCGGAGCTGAGCAGCGGCTCCGTGACCGGCATCACCTGCTACTACCGCTTCGATCACCCCAATGACAGCGATCCGGCCGACTACGCGCTGATCCCCGACAACACCAACAGCTCGCCGGCGGTGGACCCGAGCGGCAGCGCCGTCTGGACGCCGCCGGCGACGCCGTTCATGCAGCAGTACCGCGCGGCGCTCAAACGCATTTCCGCCGCCGCGCTGACGCTGACCGGCGTGGCCAGCTTCGAAGGCAATGTGGCCAAGGCCAAGTACAACTACCTGCTCTCGCGCCGCCGCGCGCGGGCGCTGCAGCAGATCCTGAGCGCGGAGGCGGCCAATCCGGACGCCAATCTGCGCATCCCCAGCTTTACGCTGACGCTGGACCCGCCCGACATCGGCGCGGCGGAGCCGCCGCCGGCCTGGACCGCGGACTGGCAGACGCATTCCGGCGCGCGCAATCTGTGGTGGAAGGCGAGCATCGGCGGCTTCGGGCCCATCGCCTTGCCGGGCACCGTCACCCAGGGCGACGCCACGCGGCCGGCGGCCCCGCCGCCGCCGCCGCCCACCATCCCCACGCGGGATCCCGCGCCCGCCACGCCGCCGCCGCCGGACTGGTTCCGCTCCGCCGCGCTCAAGGTGCGCATCGTGCGCGATCAGTTCGTCGCCATTGAATTGAGCGGGTCGATCGATTTTGAAACCGCGGCCGAACAGCGGCTGCGCAACGGCGGCGTCGCCCAGGGCGACATCCCCACCTTCCAGGGCCTGGGCAGCCAGAACCCGTCGGACGGCATCGTCAATTACCAGATCCTCTACCAGCGCGATCCGGCCAGCCAGACCGACGAGGTCAAGCTTTACCTGGGCGCCGATCCCAACGACCGCGACGGCCTGGTGATGACGGGGCAGCTGGCCGGCCAGCCGCTGCAAGCCCCCAGCACCGGCCGCAACGTGCTGGGCATGACCACGGTGTTCACGCCGCTGCTGGCCGCCACCGCGCCCGCCAATCCGGCCGACGGCGACGTCGGCGCCCTGGTGCTGACCGGGGCCGCGCTCGCGCTGCCCATCACGCTGGCGGAGCTGGGTCTGTTCAATGTGGAGCGCGTGGTGCTGTACGGCGGCGAGTTGCATGTGACGACGCGAGCGGGGCAGTGGGTTTCCACGCTGCTGTTCGACGTGGAAACGGCGGTGTCGGCCAATGTCTCCATCGGCGGCTTCCAGCTGCTGGAGATTCCGCGCAACAAGCCGCTGGCGGTGCGCTACAAGGCGATAGGCCTGCAGATGGGCTATCCGCCGGGCTCGGCCAACCGCTTCCAGCTGCGGCCGATGTTCGATTCGTCCAAGGGCTATTCCATCGACCTGTCGGGGCCGGGCGCGGTGCGCGTGCCGGACCCGCTGGGCCAGATCATCCAGGTGTTGGGCGCGCGCATCGCGCGGACCAATCCGCTGACCTTCGAAGTGGATCTCGGTTTCGCGGTCAACCTGGGCGTGATCACCATAGAACGCGCGCGGGTGCGCATTCCCGTGGACCCGGCGGGTCCGCCGGAGTTGACCGCCTTCGCCGCCAGCCTGAAAGTGCCGGGCACCATAGAAGGGCGCGGCTATATGGAGATCAACGCCAACCCGTTCGAGATCAAGGGGCAGATCGACGTATCGCTGGTGCCCATCAAGCTGCGGCTGGCGGCGGGCATCGCGGTGTCCGACATCCCGGCGGCCCTGGGCGGGCCGGCCACGGCGGTGGCGATCTCGCTGGAACTGGAGCTGCCGGTGGCGATACCGCTGGCGCAGTCTGGCTTCGGCATTTACGGCTTCCTCGGCCTGTTCGCCATGCACTACACCCGCAACGAGGACGGCATCACCTCGCTGACGCCCGCGCTCACCTGGCTCAAGGACCGGGCCCAGGGCAATCCGACCAACCTTCAGGCGTGGAAGCCGCAGATAGACCATTGGGCCTTCGGCGTGGGCGCCATCCTGGGCACGATGGAAGGCGGCATCATCTTCAACGTCAAGGGGATGGTCCTGCTGGAATTGCCGGGGCCGCGCCTGCTGCTGGTGGTCAAGGCCAATCTGCTGGCCAAGCTGCCGGACCTCAAGGACAAAACCGCCGAAGGCACCTTCCTGTGCGTGATCGATCTCGACTTCGGCCGCGGCACGCTGACCATCGGGCTGTCCATCGATTTCAAGATCACCCCCATCGTGCAGATCACCATCCCGATCGAGGCGTATTTCAACCTCAATCACGGCGGCGACTGGCACGTCTACCTGGGCACCTTCCCGGGCAGCGACAGCATGAACCGTCCGCTGCCGGGCCCCATCCACGCCAACATCCTCAAGGTGTTCGACGGCCAGGGCTATGTGATGGTGTCCGGGCACGGCATCCCGGCGTACAAGGGCTTGTCGGCGGTCTCGGGCGTGGGCTTGGCCGTGGGCCTGGAGGTGTCCATCACCTGGGGCAACACCTCGATCAACCTTTATCTGCGCGCCACCGCCGGTTTCAACGCGGTGCTCGGCTTCGACCCGTTCTACGTGGGCGGCCTGCTCTACGTCCGCGGGGACTTGCACCTGTTCATCATCAGCATCAGCGCGTCGGCGGATCTGACGGTGCAGATCGGCACCAAGTCCGACGGCTCGCAGATCTCGCGGATAGACGGCGAGATCTGCGGCGAGATCGATCTGTTCTTCTTCAGCATCAAAGGCTGCGTCGATTTCCACATCGGCGAGCAAAACCCCATCATCCCGGCCGCGCCCGAGCTGGTCCGGGCGGTGAGCCTGGTCAGCCGTTCGCCCGCGCTGGTGGTGGGCACCGGGGTGGACCGCGGCATTGATTCGAAAATCGGCGACGCGCTGCGCGGCGCGGCGCAGCCGGCCGCCAACAATCCGGCCTTGCCGGTGGTGCCCATAGACGCCATTCCGGTGATCACGATGTCGGCCACCCCGGTGGACGACGCGCTGACGATTCTGGGCCAGACGCCGGGCGGATCGCCCGGCGCGCCGGCCGACGGCTTCGTCAAGCGCGGCGACTACGCCTACCGTTACGATGTGACCGCCGTGGAGCTGACGCGCGCCGACGGCGGCGTCGCGGTCGGTCCGGGGCCGACGCCGTCGACCTGGTGGACGCTGAACGACCCCACCGAAGGCAATCTCGTCGCCAATCTATCCCTGCTGAACTGGGTGCCCAATCCCACGCCCAAGGCGCTGGAGCGCAGCCAGTTCCTGGAAGAAAACATCACCGAACGCTGGGGCACCGTCTGCCACGACGCCGCGCCCGCCGCCGCCGTGCTGTGGACCTTCGAGCACGAGCCCAGCGGCCCGTCGGAAACCGGCTGGCAGGTGGACGGCATCGCCTGGCCGGACCCGGACAAGACCAAGCGCTCGGAAGCGCCGGACCTGGAGCTGGAGGTGAGCGAACGCTGGCGCACTGGCCAGCGCCAGCTGGACCGCCAGCGCGGCATCGTGCCGGCCGTCATCGCGGGCACGCAAGTGCCGTGCCGCCAGAAGCCCGGACTGCCGTCCTCCACCGTGCCCGCGGGCGTCGCCGCGCCGCTTAATCTGTCGGGTTTCGCCAGCCGTCTCGCCGTCGGGCGCGCGGTGCTGGAAGCCGCCACCGCGCCGTCCATCGCGCTGCGCCGGACCGACCGCATTGACGTCGCCCCGGTCGCGTTTGCCGACACCGTGCGCCAGCTGGCGAGCAGCACCGTCATCAACCGCGCGGCGCTGACGCAGATCAGCGCCGGCCTGGCCACGCTGGCGCCGCCGGCCGCCGCGCCGGGCGCCGCCACCGTGCCGCCGCGCCGCTGCGACAGCCGTCTGCTGGCGTCTCCGCTGTACGACATCGGCCTGCCGGTGGTGTTCGGCGACAAGCGCCGCGCGGGCGAGGTGGCCGCGCAACTGGAGCAGGCCGGCTTCAAGCAAGGCCCGCTGGACGATGTGATCGTGGTGAGCTGCGGCGCCATCGTCGACGGCCGCATCCTGCTGCTGGCCCGGCGCGAACTGCCGCCCAACCCCACGCCGGCGCGCGGCCTGGTGCTGCGTCTGCTGGACGTGAACGGCGCCGAGATCGGCCGCCGCGTGGTGAGCAACGCCGATGCGCTTGGCCTGCTCGGCCTGCCGCCGCGCTGGACGGACGCCAACGGGCCGTGGGTGGACCCGGTGTCCCACGTGGTGCTGCAATCTCAGCTGATGCAGGCGCAGGGCTATGTGCCGTATCTGATCCACCTGGACAAGGCGGAGAAGCTGGACCGCATCGAGATCGGCGTGCCGCACGCGAAGGACCCGGCCGCGGCCAAGAAGCGCGAGGTGAGCGGGCGGCCGTACTACGTGGCCGCGCTGGAGTTCACCCGCTGGGCCGAGGCCGCGCGCGAAGACTGGGATCAACGCCAGACCCAGCGCAACCGCGGCGTGCTGGAGCAATTGCTGGGCGCCGCCAGCGGCGACGTGGCCTTGCTGGCGCCGGACGAACTGTACCACTTGCGCACCACGGTCCATATCCGCGCCCGCGACAAAGCCGGCAACGAAACCGACGGCGGCGCGCAGACGCAGGACTTCTGGTTCCGCACCGACGCCAACAGCCCCAAATCGCTGGAACCGTGGATGCTGTGCACGCTGCCGGCCGCCGGGGAAGCGCATTATTTTGGCGAGGAGCACGTGCGCCTGGTGTTCGGGACCAACGATGTGGACAAATTGTGGGGGGCCTACGGCAAGGAATTGCGCGTGCGCCTGAAGGCCGCCTCGTTCGCCCAGGTGAACGTGCCGGGCATCGAGCATCCTGTGCCCATCGTCCATCCCGCCGGGGGCGGCGCCGGCATCCAGCCCAAGCTGGGCGATGTGAAGGCGAGCGTGATGTCGCCGTTCGAAGGCGCGCTGGTGGACAAGCTGGCAGAGTTCGGGCCGTGCATCCCGGTGGATGTCGACCGCTCGCGCCACAGCGAGCTGACCCTCCCGATCCCGCTCGAACCCTACACCGACTACGTGCTGGACATCGAAGCCGTGCCCATGGGCGCGCCCAAGAACGCCGTGGGCGAGCGCGTGCTGCGGCGGCATTTCTCAACCGGCGCCTTCGGCACCTTCGACGCGTTCGCCACCGCCTTCCAGGGCGTGCTGACCGAGCACCGTTACGCGCCGACGGGGGCCATGCAGGGCATTTTCGCCACCGCCGCCTTCGCCAGCCGGGACCCGCAGGGACCGGAGCTGGATCAGGCGATGATGGCCGCCGGGCTGGAGCCGATGCCGGTGCCCAAGGACCCGCGCGTCGTCGTGTTCTGGGAACAGGCCAACCCCGCGGCCACGCCGCAGCCGGTGGCGGTGATGATAGACGCCCCCGAGCCCATGCGCCGCACCCGCCCGCTGCCCAGCGAGGAGCCCAGCGGCGACACGCCGCCCAGCAAACGCTGGCAGATGACCGAGCAAGTCTGGCTGGATCTGACCCCGGCGGCCGGCAATGCGGCCGGCGTGAGCCAGACGCTGTGGGCGCCGGGCAATCAGCGCGCGCTGATCCGCCTGAGCGCGGGCGCGCGCGGTCAGCGGCTGCGCCTGGCGCTGGAGCGCAAGGTCTTCAAGGCGGCTTATCTCGATGGCGCGGGCGCCGCGCCCACCGATTTTGTGATCGTCGACGAACCGCTGGCGCATGCGCCGTGGGAAGAGTTCTGAGGAGCCCCGAGATGGCGACCCGTATCTACGACCCGGCGATCCTGAACGCGCAAGGCGCCCTGGTGGATTTCACCGCTCTCCTGCGCCAGCGCGGCGGAGTCAACCCCAATATCGGCGCGGCGACCATGGCGCCGCCCAAACGGCGCGCGCTGCTGCTACGCTGGCAGACCAGCCCCGCGGCCGGGCTGCCCAGCGAGCCCTTCAAGGTTTGGCGCCGTCCGGCCACGCCGCTGGGCCAGCCGCATCCGGTGGGCTATGAAGAACTGGCCTTGCCGCCGCTGTTCCGCATCATTCAGTTCGACGCGCCGCTGGCTTCGGCGCGGCTGACCGTGCATTCCAGCGCCGGCGGCATGCTCAGCGTGGCCGTGCTGGCCGGACCGCCGGTGCTGGAGGCCATCGTGGCCGTGCAGTCCCGCACCCTGGCCGCGGGCGGCAGCGACACCCTGGAGTTTCAGGCGCCGCTGATCACAGGGCTGATGCTGGTCAACGTCTCCAGCTACGACGCGCCCACCGGGCTCAACGCCGACGAACTGGAAAAAGTGGAAGGCTGGCAGCTGGTGGAAACGGTGGGGCTGCCGGTGGCGGAGGCGGACTGGGCGGGGCTGGGCCAGCGCCACGGCGTCAAACAGGGCAGGGTGGGCGCGGAAATGCCGGCGCCGGACGCGGCGGTGGACCGCTACCAGCGCGGCGTCAATCCGCTGGGCTGGTGGCCGGCGTTTCCGGACGCTGCGCCGGCGCCGATGTGGCAATTGCCGGACCCGGCCAAGCTGGTGGACGAGAGTGCCATCGAACTGCTGCCCATGCTGCATGACGTGGCCTCGCTGCCGCCCAATCAGCAGGCGGCCAAACGCTTCACCTTCACCATCGATCCGCCGCAGAACCCGGCCGGCGAAACCATGCCCGCCACGGACCCGGGCAAGGCCGATCTGTCGCCGGTGGGACTGTTGGCGATGGCGGCGTCGACCGATCCGCTGCTGGCCGTGACGCTGGGCTACGGCACCGGCTACGCGGACGAGGACATTCCGCCCATCAACTTCGCCAGCAGCCAGCTGTTCGGCGACGCCAGCCGCAGCGATTGGGACTGGCTGATCACCGGCCTGTGGGACAAGGGGCTGGACGGGGCGTCGGGGCCGGTGGAGTTCGCCGCGCTGGTGCCGCGTCCGGGCCTGGCCTTGCCCGCGCCCACGCCGGCGGATTTCGCGGTGGATTTCCAGGCCAATCTGCGGCCGTCTCAGGCGGACCGGGACTGGCTGGCGTCGATCCGGGCGAGCTGGGAGCGCTTTCCCTTGAACCAGCTGAGCGCGGTGGCCAGCTACGCCGCGGCGCGGCGCCGCAACGGCGCGCCCGGCGCGGCCGAGGCGCTACTGCAAAAGCACGCGCAGGCCGGCGGCCATCGCCCCATCGGCAGCGCGCGCAACGACCGCGACCCGGAGCCGACGCGGCAGAGCGCCACCGACGGCGCGCTCGCCGTTCCCAACGACCCGGGCAGCGTGGCCATGACTTATGCGGCGGCCACCCAGAACATCTTCGGCGTCTGGAGCCCGTGGGCGGCGGCGGCCATCACCGTGGGCCAGCCGGAGCTGTCGCCGGTGCAGTTCCTGTCCGCCGATCTGCGCGCGACGGATCCGGGCAGCGGCAGCGTCTGCGCGGCCACCCTGGTGTGCGACATCTCGGTGGACTGGCGGGTGCGCACCCCGTCGCGGATAGATTTGCGCGGCCGCCTGTTCGCGGCGGCCACGCGCAGCAGCGCTCTGCCGGCCGCGCCCGCGCCGGCGGGGCTGCAAAAATCGCTGGGCGGCGCGGCGGCGGCCATGCAGCTGACCTTCGCCGGCGACGCGCCCGCGCTGGCCGGCGGCACGGTGGCCGCGCTGGACGCGGAGGGCACGGCGGTGGTGACGCCCGGCCACGCCGCGCAGGGCAGCAGCCGGCGCTACCGGCTGACGATTCCGGGCTTTTCGCTGGACTTCGGCGCCACGCCGCATATCGGCCTGGTGCTGGAGGCGCGCGCGGTGGAGGCCATCGCGCCGCACCGCAGCGGCCCGTGGTCGCCAACGCCGCGCCTGGCCTACGCCTCGGACCCGCGCGCGCGGCCCACCGCCGTCGACATCGTCCAGCTCGCCAGCCTGCCGGACGCCGCCGGCGAATGCCACGCGCAGCTGAGCTGGGCGGCGGTGGCCGGCGCCGTGGGCTACGCGGTGTACGAAAGCACCGAGACCCGCATCCTGAGCAGCCATCCCGGGCAGCCGGAGCCGACGCCGGAGCGCACGCTCAGCCAGCGGCTGAGCACGATCAAGCAGGCGTTCAAGACGAATCCCATCCGCCGCGACTTCATCCGCCGCAACGCCGAACTGATCACCGTCACCGCCGCCGACGTGACGATGCCGCGCGGCTCGCGCGACATCCACGTCTACACCGTGCTGCCCATGATGGCGGGCGGCCACGAAGCGGCCTGGCCCAGCGGACCGAACGCGGATCAGGCGCTCATCGCCTACGCCGCGCCGCGCGTGGCCGAGCCCGCGCCGCCAACGATAGAAGTGCAGATGGTGTTCGACAAACCGCCCGCCGCGCCGGACTACCGGGCGCGCATCCGGGTGGGCACGCGCGGCGGCGCCGGCGCGCGGCCCAAGCGCATAGACCTGTACCGCGTGCGCGTGGACGACGCGGCGCGCGCGCTGGACAGCATGGGCCCGCCAATCGCCAGCGTCATGGCCAGCGGCGGCGGCTGGACGGTGAGCGCGCCGGACGGCGGCGGCGACTGGATCGCCCGCCTGGCCGGCGAAGACCGCCCCAGCGGCTCATGGCGCAATGTCTGGTATCGCGCCGTGGCCTGGAGCGACGACGACGCGCTGCGCGGCGTGCTCAAGGGGCGCTCGCGGCCGTCGCCCGCGGTGTCGGTGCTGATCCCGCCGGCCGGGCCGCCGGACCTGTCCCCGCTGACGATGAGCTGGCCCGGTGGCGATCCGGCCGCGGTGCTGCTGCAGTTCAGCTCCAACGCGCCGGTGGCGGCCACGCCGGCCGGGCCGCACATGCTGTCGGTGGAGGCCGTCCTGGCCGGCGGCGCGGCCTTGTTGCGGCGGCAGACGGCGCTGGACAAACTGGGCCTGGTGCCGCCCGTCACCGGCACGGACGTCTGGCGCATAGACGGCGGCCCCACCCAATACCGGCTGCTGGTGCGCCGCGCCGCCATGGGCGACGCGGTGTCGGTGACGGTGCGGATGACGGACCCGCTGGGACGCGCGAGCGAGCGCACGCTGGCCATCCCGTCCGGTTCCATCGTCCCGCTGCCGCTGTTGTCGCCCATCGTCGGCGCGGCCCTGTCGCCGTCCGGCAAGGCCTACACCTTTAGCAGCAACGCGCCGGACAGCGACGCGGGCGGGGTTTACCGCCTGCGCATCGAACTGACGCCCGAACCAGCGCTTCCTCCGATCACGCCGATACCGCCGATCCGGCCCTTGCCGCCCATTCCGCCTATCTCGCCGCGGCTGCCGCCCGGGCTGGGCGGCATAGGCGGCATAGGGATACCGCCCATCGTCATCGGCCCGCGCCCGTTGCCGTCCCAGTTCAAGCTGATCAACGGGGTCTATGTGTTCGAGGCGGAGCTGGCCTCGGTGCCCACGGTGTCCGGCAGGCCCGCCCTAGGGGCGTCCGGGCCGGCGGTGGCGCGCCAGGCCGCGCCGGCGCGCGACCATTTCGCCATCGTCACGGCGCTGGCCTTGCGCGGCGTTCTGGTTCGCATCATCACGCCCGACGGCCGCACGGTCGAACAACGGGCTCACGGTTAAGGAGCGCGCCATGGCCACGGTTTTCACGCTGACTCCCACCAGCGCCGCGCAGGCGCTCAAGGACCACGGGCTCGATGCGCTGGGGCTGACCGCGCTGCGGCTGGGGCCCAGCTGGGGCGGGGCCAACCCCGCGTTTGACGGCGCGGCGCTCACGCTCACTTTTGCCGGCGCGCCCAAAGCGCCGTGGCGCGGCGTTCTTGAATACCTGGACAGCCTGTCCGCGTTCCGCGCGGCGGACGGCGCGCCCTTGACCGGGGCCGGCGCGGCGCTGCGGCTGCATCCGCAGGCGGCGGCGCGGCTGGAGGGTCTGGCCGCCGGCCGCTACGCCGCGCCCGGACAGCCCCAGGTGCGCGCCGTGCCGCATGTGATGGTGATCCGCGGCCTGACGGGCAACGTCTCGCCGCACAGCTACGATCCGGGCGACGCGCTGCCGGCCGGCGCGGCGGGCGCGGCGCTGAGCTTTCACGATGCGCGCGGCCTCATCGTCGACCCGGTCGCGGTGGCCGCGATGCTAGACGATCTGCAAACGGCGTTTCCCGCGCTGGATATCAGCGCCGGCGGGGCATCGCCCGCGGCGGCGGGCGGCGTGCGCAGCATTGCCGGGCTGGCCGGCGGCGTGCTCGCCCAGGTGGTCACGCTGCACGGCCGCGCGTTTGCCGCGGCGGGCGGCGGCCCGGGGGTGGAAAGACAGGCGTCCGGCGGCGGCTCGTCCACGGCCTTGGGCGCCGGAGGGCTGGTGGCCATCAGCGCCGGCCAGCAACTGGCGGGAACCGGCGCCAGCGCGGCGGCCAGGCTGCGCCTGGGCTGGGCCGGCGGCGGCACGATGTCGGCCGGGCCGCTCACCGTGCCCAATCTGCCGGCGGGGGTGACGCTGGCGCGCCAGTTCGTCCGCGCCTTTGCGGTGGATCTGGATTGGCATTTGCGCGGCAACCGCGGCGTCGCCGAGATCAACGGCATCCCCGCGGACGACCAGCGGATACCGGCGGACCTGCAGCCCCAGGTGCGCGACGGCGTGCGCATCGACTACCTGGCGGACGGCCCGGACATGCTGGCCGCGGCGTCGCAAGTGGCGGGGCGCATGATGGGGGCCGGCGCCGGCGCGCTGATGTTCGCGGTGTCGCCCACCTTTGAATCCGGCGTGGGCACCGCCGCCGCGCCGGGCGCGGGCGCGCACTGGCCGGCCTTTCCCGGCCCCAACACCAATGCCGGCTTTGGCGCGGGCATGGCCCCGCCGGCCGGCGTCACCGCCACCTGGTCCGGGAGCAACGACGTGGTGGTGGCGATCCCGGCCGATTTCGCGCCCAGCGGCGCCACTGTGCGCGTCTTCGCGCAGCGCTTCCAGCTGATCCAGGCCATAGGCGAGGAGCAATCCTTCCTGCGCGCCGACGGCGGCGCGGCGATCGCCGCGGCGGGCAGCCCGGTGTCGGTGCTGGTGCGCAACCCGTTTGGCCTGAAGCCCGGCGACCCGCTGCCCAGCCCCGGCACCCTGGTCTACGACCTGGTGATCGTGCCGCGCGCCGGGCGGCGGCGCATGTGGGCGGCGCAACGCGCGGCGATCGCGGCCGGGCCGGCGGCCGCGCCGGCCGACCCGTTCGCCGCCGGCGACCCGCTGGCGGCCTGGCCGGACAACATCAAATCCATCTGCCAGGTGCCGCTCTTCGGCCTGCCGCGCACCGTCACGCCGCCGGGAGGCTCGCCGGCCACCGCGGCGGACCTGGCGCGCGCGCTGCTGTCCGAGACCCAGCCGCGCCAAGGGCCGCGCATGCCCACCATGGCCCGCTTCGACGCCATGGTGGTCACCGGCATCCCCAGCGCCAACGTCTCGGCCGGGCTGGACTGGGACGCGGTGCTCAGCGGCGGCCGCTGGGCGCGCGAAAGCCGGTCCGCGGACCACGCCAACGCCAATCCCGGCAACCCCGCCGGCCCGGACACCCATGCGCCGGGCGTGCGCGTCACCGGCGCGCTGGCCTACGACCTGGCCCAGCACGCGCTGCGCCGCGCCCAGCCCATTTTCCCGCTGCCGGGGGGCACCACGCCGGGCTGGATCGCCATGTCCGGCGGCAACAACTTCAACCCGCCGACGGCGGCGCCGGCCGCCGTGCCCGGCAGCTCCTCGGGCGTGGCGCTGGAAACGGTGTGCGCGGTATGCGAGACGCCGGAACTGTCCTTGCTGCCCGACGGCAATCCGCTGGGGTCTTCCTCGCCCATCACTTTCCAGAACCTGCTCAACCAACTGGCCACCGCCCTGGGGCTGGGCAGCGCGCCGTCCATCACCGTCTCCAACGAAGACCGGCTGATCAACGCGGTGCGGCGCGAGTTCTTCGTCTCCAAGCACGGCAACCGCGATTCGCTCTGGGCGCTGACCCGCGCCATCGGCGAGGCCGACGAGCTGATCTACATCGAAACCGCCGGCTTCGCCCGCACCGCGCGCCCCAGCGGCTCGCCCGCCGCCTACGAGATAGACCTTGCGCAGAAGATTGCGGACCGGATGGCGGCCAACCCCAATCTGAAAGTGATTGTCTGCCTGCCGCGCGAGACGGACTTCGCGCCCGCGTACGCGCCCTTTGTGCGCCGGGCGATCGCCCAGCGCAAGGACGCGGTGGACATCCTGCAAAGCGCCGGCGCTGCGCGCGTGGCGGTGTTCCACCCGCGCGGCTTCCCCGGCCGCTGGGCGCAACTGCGCACCACCACCGTCATCGTCGACGATGTCTGGTGCCTGAGCGGCGCCACCCATTTCCGGCGCCGCGGCATGACTTTTGACGGCAGCATGGCGGTGGCCTCGTTCGATCGCGACATCGCCGGCGGCTACAGCCGCAAGGTGAGCGCCTTTCGCCGGCAACTGATGGCGGCCAAGCTGCAGGTCAGCCCAACGGACGCTGCGGGGCTGCCGGCCTCGGAATGGCTGCGCCTGCAATCGCCGGCCGCGGCCTTTGATCTGATCTCGGATCTATTGATGCAAGGCGGCCTCAACCGGCTGGCCCCGCTGTGGCTGGGCCCGACGGACGCCTCGGTCATCCCGCAGAGCGACGATGTCGCCGACCCGGACGGCGCCGCGGGCGCGTCCGGGCTGCTGACCCTGGCGGGTTTGCTGAGCGAGAGCAGCACCTGAGGCCGGGCGGGGCAGAGCTGGGAGGCTCCGCGGGCTAGACCAAGCTGTTGACGCGGTTTAAGCCCTGGCTCAAGCGCTGTTGCACCGGCTCCAGCAGCGCCACGGCCTCCTCGCTGCTGAACAGCAAGGGTTCGTCGCGGCGTTGCATCAGGGTCAGGATGGCTTGCAGCCCGAGATGAGCTGCGCGGATGTCGATCAAGCCTTGTACCAGACAAGCGTCCATCTCCGCGCATTGCTGGGCCAGTTGCCGGCCCAAGTGTGGCAAGGCGGTCTGATTCTGGGCGTCGAACAGGTTCTGGTTCAACAGCTTTAATTGCTCCATGGCGGGCAAGGCAGTATTCATCACGGCATTCCCTTGGCTTTACCAAATTGAATTAGAAGTTGATCGTGGTTTTCAATCCCACCACCCACGCATTGGGCGTCTGAACCAGCCCGCCTGGCCGCACCCAGTATTGAAGTCCTGGCTGCAATTCCAGCCAGGGCGTAACTTGGTAGCGGTAGATCAGTTCGGTGTTGACCGAGGACTCCGGCAGCGGCGCGTAACGCGGGTCCTGATAGTCGCTGACGCCGGTTTGCTGATTCAGCAGGTTCTGGCTGCGGCGCCAGTTGGGGCTGGCTTGAAACTTGGAGACGCCCAAGGCCAGCCAATCGTTTGGTCGGGCATCAAACGGCCCTCGATAACGCAAGGACAGGGAGCTGGAGTAGGAGCGAGTGCTGCTGCGTTGATCGGCCACGCCCAAGCTCCAGGAAAGGCTCAGTCCGCGATTGGCGGTGTCGGCGTGGCGGGTCAACTGCTGATTGAAGCCGGTGTACAGATACCAGGTATTGCGGTAGTAGCGGTAGCCCGCCGGGTCATTCATTCCCGCGCCCCCGGACGCCCCCGCGTAGAGGTCGCGCTGTTTGGCATTGGTGTAGAGCAATCCCAGTGTGTAGACGCCTGGCAGGCCAAACTGGCGGGTTTTCAATGTTGCTTCCAGCGGCAGCAGAATGCCGCGGCTGCCGTCGGTGGACACGCTCCAGGCGTGGCTGCGTGACGGCGCATCCGGGTTCTGCTCCAACAAGCCGGTTTTCAGCGTGACTTCCGGGGTGATCCGGTACTGCAAGGTGGTGCCCCAGTAATGCACGTTCCAGTTATACCAAGTCCGGGAGCCGGCGGATTTGCCCCCGCACAGATTCAAGGTCTGGAAGTCGCAGGAAATAATCTGGTCGAAGTCCTGTACCTTGTTCATCAGTCCTATCCGCCACTGCAACTTGCCGTCGAGGAAGCTACGGCGGAAGGTCAGCCAGCCCAGACGGGTAATGGACTGGCCACCCCAGCTTTCCTGCGTCAGATCGTTGAAACCGACGCGGGTATCTTGCAGCCGCGAAGTGGTCAGGTTGTTGTCATGGTTGCGGTTGACGATATTGCCCTCGATCACGGCATCGGGAATGCCGGTCAGCGCTTCCAGACTTTGGGTGAAGGTCAGCGAAAACTGGTCGATGTATTCGGCTTTCTTGTCCGTGTTGTAGCCGCCTTTGGCGTTGTAGGCGGTTTGGCTGACGTAGGCCAGGCGATAACGAAAACCATATCGTTCCAGCCGGTTGCGAATGCCGGTATCGGTGCTGAGCAAGTCGCCGGCCTGCGGTTCGAAGCCAAGCACCGTGCCATCCCAGGCGGGGATATCATCGCGTCCGCTGTCGGCTTGCGCGATAGCCGGGCTTAGTAGAACGCCCACGGTCAGGCCCAAGGCCAGCGGGAGGGAACGCGGGTCGGTAGAAAACAGGGTAGGCATGTTGGTCTCCTGAACTTCCGGCGGCTGCATAGGCGCAGGCAAAACCAGCCCCTGGCCTATGACAGCGCCTGTTGTGGGTGTGGCCTGCCGCTGGCAGGCCTAGGGGTTTTTGCAGCTGGGCTTAGCCGGCCGGCTTCAGTGATTTTCCCCGGCTGCTGATCACATCGCGATACCAGTAAAAGCTGTCCTTGCGCCGTCGTTCCAGGCTGCCATGGCCCTGGTCGTCCAGATCGACGTGGATGAAGCCGTAGCGCTTGGACATCTCCGCCTTGGAGGCGCTGACCAGATCAATCGGCCCCCAACTGGTGTAGCCGAGGATTTCAACGCCATCGTCCAGAGCTTCGGCCACTTGGATCAGGTGATCATTGAGGTATTGGATGCGGTAGGGGTCATGGATGCGGCCGTCCGGCGTCACCTCGTCGCGCGCGCCCAGGCCGTTCTCCACGATGAACAGCGGTTTTTGGTAGCGGTCGTAGAGCAGATTGAGTAGGTAGCGCAGACCCTGCGGGTCGATTTGCCAGCCCCAGTCGGAACTGGGCAGGTGCGGGTTGGGCACCATGCCCAACGTACCGCCGGCTTGTTCCGCCAAGTTTGGGTCGGCGCTGGCGCAGCCGGACATGTAGTAGCTGAAGGAGATGAAATCCACGGTGTTGCGCAGGTCCGCCAGGTCTGAGGGGCGAATGCTTAGCTCGATACCCTCTTCGCGGAAGAAGCGCCGCATATAGGCCGGGTAAGCGCCGCGCGCCTGCACATCGCCAAAGAACTGCCACTTTCGATTTTGCCGCAGGGCTTCTTGCACGTCTTCCGGCCGGCACGTCAGCGGGTAACGGATGCCTCCCAACAACATATTGCCGATCCGGCCGTCAGGGATCAGTTTGCGGAAGATTTTGACCGTTCGCGCGCTGGCCACCAGTTGGTGGTGGATGGCTTGGTAAACCGCTTGCTTGCTGCTGTCCGGCGGCAGACCGACGCCGGTAAACGGCGCGTGCAGCGCCATATTGATCTCGTTGAAGGTCAGCCAGTATTTGACCTTGTCGCGGTAGCGGGTGAGCACCGTGCGGGCGTAATGCTCAAAAAAGGCGATGGTCTGGCGGCTGGCCCAACCGCCGTAACGCTGGGTCAGCGCGTAAGGCATTTCGAAGTGCGACAGCGTGACCAGCGGTTGAATGCCGTGTTTGGCCATTTCGTCGAACAGGCGATCATAGAAAGCCAGCCCGGTCCCGTTGGGGGCGACCTCGTCGCCTTCCGGGAAGATGCGGCTCCAGGCTATGGACACGCGCAGGCAGCTAAAGCCCATCTCGGCGAACAGAGCGATGTCTTCCGGGTAGCGGTGATAAAAGTCGATGGCCCGGTCCTTGAGGCCGCTGTCGCCGTCCACGCGCTCGACGATGGGGCCAAAAACGCCCTGCGGCAGCACGTCCGAGGTGGACAGCTCCTTGCCATCGGTCAGGTAAGCGCCTTCAGCCTGGTTGGCGGCCAAAGCGCCGCCCCAAAGAAAACTAGCGGGAAACATAGTCATCTCTATCTCCTGTTGCGGTGGTTAACGGCTGACGGCCAGCAGGGGAGCCAGCTCCTCCACCTCGGCCGTGGGGATGGACTGCACTTGTATGCAGCCGGGGTTGCAGATCAGCACTACGCTGGTCATATCGAAGCCGGCCTCGGTAATCGCGGCGCGGTCAAACTCCAACAGCAAATCGCCTGCCGCGATTGAGTCACCTGTCCGAACATGGGCGTGGAAGTGGCGGCCATCGAGTTTGACGGTATTGATGCCGACATGGATCAGCACTTCGGTGCCGTCGTCGGCGACGAGCGCCAGCGCGTGGCAAGCGTGGAACAGGGATTTGACCTGGCCGCCAAACGGCGCCACTACCCGGCCGCTATGCGGCAGGATGGCCACGCCTTGGCCTAGAATGCCGCTGGCAAAGGCGGGGTCCGACACTGTGCTGAGCGGCTGCACCTGGCCATGGAGTGGGGACAGAACTTGATAAGACGAGGTCGCCAAGACCAAGGCCGGAGCCTCCATCGCCGCTGTGGCGGCAGCGGCCGGCTTGGGTTTGGGCTGGCCAAAGAAGAAGGTGAGCAGGGCGGCAACACTCGTCGCCAGCAGGCTGCCGGCTATTGCGCCCCATACCGTGTAGTCGATGCCGCTGTCGGGAATGAGTTGGGCAAAGGAAAAAATACTGGCCAGGCCCATCGAGTATTTCTTGGCCTGCACATAGCCGATGACCAGGCCGCCCAGCGCACCGCCCACGCAGCCGAAGATGAAGGGACGTTTGGCCGGCAAGTTGACGGCATAGATCGCCGGCTCGGTAATGCCGAACAGGCCGGACGTGACCGCCGAACCGGCCAGGGCGCGTTGCTTGGCGTCGTGGCTACGCAGCATGACCCCCAAGGCCGCACCAGCCTGTCCCAAAACGGCTGGGATCAACATGGGCGTCAAGGTGTCGTAGCCCAGCGCGCTCAGGTTGTTGTAGAACAGCGGGATGAAGCCCCAGTGCAGGCCGAAGATCACCAGAACCTGCCAGCCCGCACCCAGGACGGCCCCGGCGAGCATGGGCATGAGGCCGTACAAGAGTTGAATGCCGCCTGCCAGCGTTAGGCTAGCCCAGGTGGCCAGCGGGCCTATCAAGATGAAGGTGAGCGGCACCACCAGCAGCAGGCAGGCCAGCGGCGTCAGTATATTGCGAACCGAGTCATGCAGGCGTGGTCGGAGCCGGCGTTCGACCTGACAACTGACCCAGGCCGCAAACAGGATGGGCATCACCGAGGCGCTGTAATTCATCAAGGTGATGGGCAGGCCGAGAAAATCCAAACCCACCGCTGCAGGGTCTTTGGCGGCTTCGAAAGCACGGAGCGCTTGCGGGTGTACCAAGGCTCCGCCGATGGCCATGGTAAACAAAGGATTGCCGCCAAACTTTTTGCCAGCGGTATACCCCAGGGCCATCGGGAAGAAATAGAACAAGGCGTCGCTGGCGGTGAACAAGAGTAAATAGGTGCCGCTGCTCTTGTTGAGCCAACCGCAGGCCACGAATAGCGCCAGCAGCCCTTTTAAAACGCCGGAGGCGGTCAGAATGCCCAGCACGGGCATGAAGATGGCCGACACCAGACTGATGAAACGGTTGAATAGCCCCTCGTTTTCTTCGGTGCCGGTTTCCTCCTTGAGTCCAATCAGCGGCTGTATTTTTGCAAAGACCTCGGCCACCTGATTGCCGATCACCACCTGGAATTGCCCGCCGCTCTCCAGCACCATCAGAATATCGGGCAGACGGTTCAAGGTTTCCGCCTGGGCCCGTCCGGAATCGCGCAACTTGAAGCGCAGCCGGGTGGCGCAATGCACCAGGCTCAGAATATTGTCCTTGCCGCCCACTCCCGCGACGATTTGTTTGGCAAGTGTGTCCATGGTTCTCCTCCCTATGGCGAGCGAACGCTCAAAAAAAAACCTGACCGCGCCCACCCGCAATGGGGGAGACGTGGCCAGGTTTTGCCTGTTCTAGACAGTAACAACCCTGTTGATGTCGCGACTGGTCAAACCAGCCGGTGAGTAAAGATCAGGCTTATAGACGGCTGATGTGAATGGCGAGGAACATCATCTCGTCCAACTCAAGCTCCTTCCGGTACTGCTCCCAAATATAAGCACCAACGCTCTCCGCGCTGCGCCATGCCTGCGGGTAGCTTGCCTTCACCGCCGCATGCAAGGAGGTGTCTCCAGCAGGCAATGACTGCTGGGACAACACGCGTTGCGCAAAAAACTTCAGGTGGGCAATGAAGCGGTGGTAGCTCAGCGCTTGCTGGTCAAGCTCATGCCCTTGCTGGTAGGTGACGATCCGCAGTACCTGCTGCATCAGCTGGGTAATGGCTTGCATCTCCGGAGCCTCGCTATTCATTTGGGCGTTGGCCAAATGCCAGGCGATGAAACCGGCCTCATCCTCCGGCAAGGTCAGCCCCAATCGCTGCTCAATCAGCGCCAGCGCTTGCAGGCCAATGGCGAATTCTTTCGGGTAAAGCCTGCGCATTTCCCATTGCAGCGCGTTGTGGAGGGCAATGCCCTGACGATGGCGTTCAAGCGCGAAATGGCAGTGATCCAGCAAAGCCAGGTAAACCTCTTCGGGCAGCCTGCCCAATTGTTTTTTCGCCAGGTTGAGGATGTCGGTGCAAACCGCCATCACCTCGGCGGGGATGCCGCTCAAGACTTCGCTCAAACGGGACATCAGCTCATGGTTTTGCAAGGCGAAGAGTTTTTCTACCAGCGCCGGGTCCAGCGCGTCGCCCGGCCGCTTTTGAAACCCCAGGCCGCAGCCCATGGCCACCAGCTCATGCTGGTGTTCGTCCAACACGAGGGCGGCATTGTTGTTCAAGACTTTGCTGATCTTCATAGCGCCCACCTTGAAAACAAAAAAACCTGACGGCTTGGCCTCAGCCAAGTCATCAGGTTTTGCCTGCTTGCGCAGTAACAATCCTTGAGCACAAACATCTGCTTTGACGACGCAGGAGCAAAGCCACGGCTTTGACCCGATGCGTCGTCAGCGGATGAAACCATAGAGTGAAAAAACATACAACTTAATTTGTTAAAAATATATCGCTTCGAAATCGGCGGGGGCAGACGTCCGGCAGGACCGGCCGCTGGAGGCGGTTTTGCGGCAGTGGCGAAAAAGTGCGAAGGCATCATTGCGGTCTCCACGTCAGCGTTGGAAACCTGCCGTTTGGCGGGCAGGGAGCGGCGTCGGGGCAAAGGCTGTGCAACTGGCTGGCGCAATCGTCCAGCACCGCGGTGGCGGCGCAGGCCAGATGTTGCAAGCGGGGCTGCTGTGTCTGTGCGGCGTGGGATTGGAAAGCGTCAAGAACGTGACGCAGGGTGACGAGGCAGTTCAAGGCCAGAGCGCAGGCGGCCAGGGTTTGGGTCTGTGGATCAGGCGGTGGTTTGGCGAAAGCGGAGTGCGGATGGGAAGGCGTCATTGCGGTCTCCTAGTCAGCTTTGGAGCCTGCCCGGAGAGGCTTGGACAGGCACGTGACAAGGTTGGAAGACCGCGATCTACTACGGCAGCCGTAAGGCTCAATGCCACGGCCTGCCCTCTTGCGGGTACTACGAGGGTACAGCTAGGCGAACCTATACAGCGGCGGTGCCGCTAGGTTCAGTAGATCACGGGCTTCCAAACCCGGCGCGACGTTATTGGGCGCAGCGCGAGCACAGGGTACTGAGGCGGGGATGGGGCGTCAAGCCACTGACGGAGGAGATTAATGTCTCTGAGTGGACTAATCGGGGTAGGTGGCTTTGTTTAGTTGATATATTAAGAATAATTGCCGAGAATGGCCGTGGCGTGCCGGAAGCTAGTTTCTTGAATGGAAAGGAAAACTATGGCTGCGCGCGCAATTATTCGCATTGGTGATACCACCTCACACGGCGGCACGGTGCTGGAGGCGTTTTCGAACTTCAATATTTTTGGCAAGAATGGCTGTGGGATTGGCCACCGGGGCTACTGTCCGCAGTGCAAGACAGATTTTGTTATCGTAGCCGGGGCGAAAAACCACACCTTCATGGGCAAGAATGTGGCGCTGGAGGGGATGCTCACCTCTTGCGGCGCGGTGCTGATCGCCTCCCAGTGGCAAGCCACGGTGGATACCGAACCCGGCGCGGTCAAGCTGGTGCCTGGGCCGTTGAGCGCGATGATCGCGGCAGGAGCGTCCTTGCCGGCTCAAGGTCCGAACTGGATCGAGTTTGCCTTGCCGGGTCAGGAGAACTACCAGGGCTTGGCCTGTACCATCAACTTCGACGACGGCAGTTCGAAGGAGATGACATTTGACCAGGCCAGCTGTTTGCGGATCGACTCCATTGCGGAAGTCGCGGGCATCCATGTTGAAATCCCAGAAAATGAAGACGTTAGCGACGAAAACCTCTCCAGTAAAATCCTTAATCTGATCGAGGGCTGAGACATGAGCGATACCGTAAGCTATGGCAGAAGCCGCAGTGCCGGCACTTCCACCACCAGCGGGGCCAGCGTCCCCGAGTATAAGATCGAGTACCGAGGCCACTACCAAGTGAATCAGCGGCATGAGCTGGAGTCCCCGCTCAAGAAAAGCTTGGATATGTTGGAGGCCGCTGCGGCAAGGTTTGCAACGGATGCTATCAAAGATGGGAGCGTCCGAATCTCTTATCAAAATAATATTAATCGTATGGCGCAGGCGGTTCTTGAAGAGGTGAATTCAGGGAAATTGACTGCGAAGGAAGGGATGGAGTTTGCTACAGCGATGCGTAACAAGATCATGGAAGAACATCGGACCGTGACTTCTCCTCAAGCGCTTGCCTCTGCTGAAAAGCATAAATTGAATGGCAAAACTGTTGAGCAACTGTTGGATAAAAAAGCCAGAGACATTTATCAAAAGGGATTTTATATACTGACACCTGCCGAACAAAATAAGGTTTACTATGCAGTAATAGAGTCTTCAGCTCGTTCCAGTGGTAAGTTCGATGTGAAAGCAACTAGATTGAAAGTCATGGGTAAGGTGGCGTGGATTGTTACCGCTGCTTTGGCAACTCATGCTGTTATGGGGGCGGATAACAAGAAAAAAGAAGTTGTTAAACAAGGGGCGACAATTGGTGGGGGTGTGGCAGGTGGTGCGGCCGCTGGGCTGATGGTTTCAACTATTTGTGGTCCCGGTGCTCCAATTTGTGCAATTGCTGTTGTCTTGGCTGGTAGTGTTGCTGGAGGTTTGTTGGCTGAAAGTATTGTGGATAGTCTAGATGAAGAGTTGGAGGAGTTTTCTAGATGGCAAATGCAATAAAAGACTTTGATGTAGTGGAGAGCCCAAGAAAGCCTGGGGTTATAATCGTTTATTTTGATCTTTTGTTTTGTGGCAAAAAGACCGGTGTCAAAGTTATGAGCGAGTCGGTTTTTGCTCAGTACTGGATGGAAGATTCTGAACGTTATTTTTTGGTGTTCCAGAATGCCCCCTGGGAGGAAACTAATTATGAATTTTATCTTTTAACAAAAGATTTTGTGGTTTTGGATCGTGTGCATCTATTTTCGCCTGATGACCGTGATGATGAATTGATTGATAGTTATGAATTAAAAGGTGGAGTATTTTTCTTTAAAAAGTATGGAAATGGCAATAGGTATAAAGTAGTAATTGAAAATAAGGGGAAGGTTGGCTATTCCTTTGGTGATCTGAAATATAGATTGATTTTGGGGGCGCTAAAGCCGGTCAAGTATCTTCAGTTAACCCCCTTGTGAGTCTTTGGAAGGGGAGTGTTTTGGGTTGCGCTAGGGAGGTGGCATGGAGTTTTTGTCTCGATTGTTTAAGTGGAAGTCAAGACGGGCAGTGGAGAAGGTTGTATTTGATGAGCGTAAAATTATCCATAGCCCATTGAGAGGGGAGGATGTTGAGTTCCATTGGGCTGATCTGTACGAGGTAAGCATCGAAACCACGGATCAAGGGCCGTTTGTAGATGACGTATTTTGGGTGCTTGCTGGAGGTGGTTGGTTTTGTCGCATTTCAAGCACTGCGGAAGGCATGGGGGAGCTTTTGGAAAAATTGGGAGAGTTACCTGGGTTTAATCATGAGGCGGTTATCGTTGCGATGAGCGTAGCAACAAACGCAAGATTTGAATGTTGGAAAAAACATGGTGTGGCTCCTATTGAAGGGTAACGTGCCGAGTTCTGAAGCCTATGCAGGCTAGAGCGGCGATAAAATGGCTTATTTCTACTGACCTTGTAATGATATGCGCATGAATTATTTTGTGGCTTTACTGTTTCTGCCAACATTGGCCCTGGCTGCTGAGGTGTTTGATGGTTATGAGACATATTACAGCAGCCTGCCAAATCATTTATTCCAGTCTTCGGGTGTAGAGCTAGAACCTTTCAGCCTGGAGGGGGAACAAGACATCCGATATATTTGGCAGGGTATGGCAGCGGGTAGCCGCCATAAAGTTGAGCTGAAAGAGGGCAAGGTCATCTTGGATGGCAGGACATGGTTGGCCAAGTCGATCAAGGCTTTCCCTGGCGAGGTGGTTAACGCTGGAGACCTGGGGAGAGGGGCCGTAGCCTATTTCGCCACCGGTTGGGCATGTGTGGAAAATACCCCAGCATCGGTCTCAGGTACGGCGGGGAGACATAAGTCGGTCTACCTGTTGCGCTTGGGAGCCAAGTCCCGAGGATGGAAGCTACCCAGCCTGTTTGCATCCTGTCAGGGCCTTAGGTTAGTGAACGGTCAGGTGCGCTTCGACAAGCTTGAGTATCATTATCAGGATGACAAGGATGAGCCGGCTGGGGTCGTATTCAATGAGTACATGATTAAGTCCGGCCGATTTATGCCCTTGGCGGGAAAGCGTTTCGCCTTCTTTGTAGAGGAGGGGAATGTGTATAGGCTTTTACTTGATTGATTGCTATTGACGGGTAAATAAAATGCAGAGGAGATGTCAGAATTTTTGTGTACTGAGGTCAGTTAAAAAAATCTCAGTTTTGCGTCTTGGAGCCGTTTGCGCCCTAGTGATTTCTCTCGTTACGGTCCCCACTTGGGCTGGACAGGTTGGTAATGTACGCTTCGCCTCTGTGCCGATCAAGGGTAAAGAAGTCCATAAGCTTATTGATAGAAAGGCCGATGTTCATCTGTTTTTCAAGAAGAAAGATATCATCCGTCCTAAGTATCGCAACTACACAGTAGAAAGTGATGCATCTGACGTCATGGATCAGCATAACAAGATAGCTGCAATCCAGTTTTCAAGCTATGGGATTGCTTCAGGCGCTGACCGTAGTAGTTTTCACGAGATTGTCAAATGCGCGTTTGTGGATACACAGAGTGGGCGATTCTTGTTTGAGAGTGATGCGCAGATGTGTGATGGAGAATGGAAACAGCCGACGCTATGGCAAGACGCATCGGGGCGGCATTTGGACTTCGATAAATTACCTAAATAAGGTCATTTTGCATAACTGTAGCGAGTTTCTAAGAGCGGCTAACAAAACCTGTCGAGGCTCACGAGGTATCTGGAAAAGTGGGGGCGATTCAGGTCGCATCTAAGCTACTAGGATTCTTTTGACGAAAACACCGCTTCACAACGTTGAAGCGGTGTTTCTTATTACGCTGCGCGATTGGCTGCCTAACTGCCTATGCGCTCTGCCAAACGCAGCTGGCAGGCGGTGGCTAGCTTCACCAGTTCCGCCTTGCTGACCGGTATTTTGCCGGGCGGGGCGATCAGCTCCGCCATGCCGTTGAGTGTGGAGACGCTGCTGTTCAGGCCGACTAGCCTGCCGTGCGGCCAGCGCTGCTGGTTGTTGGGCGCATAATCCAGTGTCAGCACCCAGCGTGAATGCAGCCATGGGCCGGGTTCGCGCAGCACAGTGTTCAGCACCGCGCGGCTGACCTGCTGCGCCGCCTCCGCGGCGAGGGCGAGCGCCAGGTGCAGGGCTTCCGCGGTGCCAGCCGCGCCGGCCTGATGCAGCAAGGCCGGGCGGGTTTCCTCCAGCCACCAGCGCCGCAGCCGCCGCGCGCCCGGTTTCTTGATGCGGCGGAATACCTCGTTTAGCTCACCCTCGGACAGGCACAGCACCGGCTCCGCCTCATCCGCCAGGCGGAAAGATTGTCCCAGCGGCTCGCCCAAGGCCTGCTGTAAATCCTTCACCTCCAGCTTCATGGATGCCGCGACCTCCGCCGCGATAAACCAGAATCCCTCGGGCCGCCGCAGCACCCGCATGGACAAATCCTTGGCGAAATCCAGCTGTAGCGGCGTATTCATTTCCAGATTGATAGCGGCATTCATGGCCGAGCCTCCCCAATGAAACGTGGGAGCCGCGCTGCCAGAAACGCATGGCGATACGCGGCGCGCAGTCGCAAGCAGGCATGTGATAGGCGGTGGGGAGAGTAAATAAGGGGAGGGGAGATAGAGACGACAAATATAAGACGAGCATCCATGGTTATGGACTCCTGACGGTTTTGTCTAAAGCGCCCCCTGTTGAGAGGGGCGGCCGGGCACTTCAACACCGCCGTCAGACGGCCCGCAGATTTCCCCCGTTGCCGGGGTATTGTATGGCTGCACGCTACCCGGCCATAAGCTTTGGGCGTGCCAGGATAGCGGCACGACAGGAAACCTATGGACGCAAAAAAGCCACGACTTACGGGCGCGGGCTAACCGCTGACGGAGAGGTGTGTTGAGCACCAGCGGTCAATTTAACAGTGAGGACGCTTGGGGTCAATCTATTCAAGCAGGATAGATAGCAACTTGGCTTTTGAGATAGATTTTTCGCTCTATTTAATGCGGAACTTTACATGCTCAGTCCAAATTTCCATTTTTTTGATCAATTTGTGAAAGATTTAAACATAATGGCTGGGTTTTTATGTGAATAAATTCTTTACATTGATAGAGGCCAGTTTTTTCTTACAAGCCACTCGATATCATCTCGATCCACAAAGTTAATGCTCCCTATCAAACGACTATCTATTTTTGAGTTTATCTTTTTTATTGCATTTTCACTTATTTTTCCGCTGGCGACTATGAAAAATTCTGAGATGTAATATGATTTAGATTGGCAAGGGCCCTCAACCGGCATGCTAAAAGCATCGTCAATTTGGGAAATTATTGTGTCTATTAATGAGTTCGCTCCCCCTCCAATGTCGCCTGCTTTTATTTGTGCTGCCAATCTCCTGAAATTTCCGAACTTATCTATCTCACTAAATAAGATGTCCCTACCGTACTCTTTCGGTCCATGGTTGTGTCTGACATGGCAATACCCCATGGCTATTAGCAAGGGTATTATTAATTCTTTTGTTAATTTACTCTCTGACACAGAGTGTTCTTTATTCCACTTAAATCCAAATATTTTGGATTCAGCATCATCTATCAATTCGGATGTTAATAGCAATTTTCTTTGAAGTAATTCAAAAATGTCTTCATCGGAATCTGTTAGATCCGCATGTATATATAAGTCGCCATTCTCAAAATCAACTTTTAATTCTTGGCAATATTTTTCACCAGCTATAATTGAATACACTTCTCGATATACTGCTTTTGTTACTATGGTGTCATCCCAAATATCTGGTTCATCACAAAACGATATGGTCAAGGAGAATTTACCGTCTGCACGATATATGTAGCATCTCCTTGCATTTTTAATTTTTATATCTTCGAGGAAATTAATGTTTAATATGAAAAGATCGGGGTATTGCGATGTGGATACTCCCTTTAAGTCGCCAAGCTGGCATGTTGCCTCACTTTCTATTTTGTCGTTATATACTGTAAGTTGAATCTTCTTTCCATTTATTAATGCTGATGGCGGAGAAGGTATAATTTCAAATCCTTTTGTGGTTTTCATGGTGTAGCGATTAACTGTGGCTTGAGGTGAGCTAGCCAAAGCTTTGCAAGGTGGTGAGTGTAATTAAGTGAAATGAATTTTGGCAGTGTTGTGTATTTTGTTCATCAGTTTTTTATGTTTTGTGAGGGTGGTATATAAAATTTTGTTAAGTCGTGAATTGATTGGGTTGTGTATGGATTTCTAGTCAGTGTAAGTTAGCTTTCGAAATTAGACTTAGGAGTTTTAAGCTCAGAGTTGCAAGAGGGGCGGCTGAGTAATGCACTTAATTTGTCCGCTGGGTGTAACCAGTATGTAAACGAAGTAGGTGTTAAAGTGCAACTGCATTATTTCTACCGTGTAGTGAATTTTGAAATTCACAAGTTAATAACGATCTGCCATGCATTGCTATTGCATGATAGGTCTTGGCTGCAAAAAATCAGTATAATCTACAATTTTTTACCCATCTTGGTGAGTTGTGAACTTCCTGTTTTATAAGGCTAAAGATATATTTTCCCGTAAATTTTTATGGGATTTTGTTTGAGAGGCGAGGCCATTTGTTGGTAAGTTTTGAGCAAGAAATGATCTTTTTTGGGAGAATTTTTTTTTGAATTTTTCCAATCTGCTTCCGCTAAGTTCGGAAGCTTCAATGAGTTTTTTTAAGAGATATTCTTTGGGGTTTTTAATGTGCTCTACGGATTTTGGGCTTGGTAATTTTAAATTTATTCTACAATCAATATTTTCGGCGGCCTTTTTTATGGCTATTTCATCAAGCAAAAGCCATGCTTCCATTTCTTTGACAGGTATGAATGGAATAATTTTATACTCCCCATTCAAGTGGGCCGTTTGTTGTCTTATTTCAAGTTCTCGTGCATCAACTCCTACGCTATCGCCATCCCTGTGAATTACTATGTAGTTAACATTGGGTTCAAGCGCGATGGCCGCATCTACTTTTTCTCTTATAGTTCTGCCTGGAGGAGTGGGGAGCTGGGATAAGTCCATTTTTACGGCAGATGCCTCATCTGCGCCAAGCTCAATAAAAAGAGATTCAATATGCCCTGTTAGCATTAAATCTGACGGACCTTCTGTAATGAATAAAAATCTAGCATGCATAATCATATCCCTCCATACCAGTCAGAGAGAGTTGCGCATGCTTTGGCTTTGCTAGATAGCTTAATATGCTTCCAAGACCAATCTGGGAATTGTCTTTTTTTGCTCTCCAGGTATTTTTCAAGTGAAAGCATCTAATGGTAGAGGCGGTTCTGCCAAAAGGGTTTTTGATTTTTACTACATCTGTAAAAATTATATCAGCAGGTGGGGTCAGCTGAACGAGCAAAGGGGAGTGTGTTGCAATTATAAGTTGGCGCATTGGATTGTTCTGGCTTGGTGATTCTAAAGGATCAACCGCTAGCTTTACAAGTAGTTCTAGCATGGATTGAATTTTGGCCGGATGAATCCCATTTTCTGGCTCCTCGAAGCAAAGGAGGCCTTTAAATTCAGGGTCTTGTGACATGATGCACAAAGTCAGAAATCTAAGTGTTCCGTCAGATAATGCTCTTGCTGGTAAAAAAGCTCCCGCACGCTCCTTTACTTCTAATGTGAAGATTTGTCTTGCGGTGTCTGGCTCTACTCTTAATTCTTGAACAGGTATAATTTCTGATAAATTCTCTGCAATTTTTTCATAGACAGATGGATCAGATTTATATAGCTTAAACAGTGTCGCAGCTAGATAGTCGCCGTTTTGAGTGATGCTTCTTGGGTCATGCATCTTGTTTGATCGGCGCATTGCACTAGGTTCAAGAGCGAGAAATCGCCACGACTGCATTTCTCTACGGGTTGCAAGAATTGTCGGTAGGGAGGATGTGTTGGTATTTCCAATTACCGTTTTTATTGCACCACCTGCGGGGAACTTTTGAGAAGGCTGTCCCCTGCCTCCGCTATCTTGGTGTACATTTACCGTTTGTTGTCCATCCTCATTCTTTGTGCTAATAAATGATGCACCTTTTCTTTTGTTTATAATAATTACGTCTCTAAATTTTCCAGCACTTAATGGAAACTGTAGATTTTCCACTGCATCGCTTTTTTTTCTGTGCACTAGCGATTCAGATATCATGTAAACTTTAGCTTGACTGAACTGTTCGCTAGGGGCGTCGTAACCAAGTTCTATTTCATATCTTAAATATGATGATGAGGCAGATGCAGGTCTGCCAAAATCATCTACGACATTTAGATCAACAATCATTTCTGCAGCAATTTTCATTCTTTCCATACGGTCAGTTCCATCTGTATAGAAAATGTCTGCTGGGTCAGAGTTGATGCCGTCATCTCTAATTAAGGTCGCAGCGCTTGTTATTGGATTGTCACATAATAATGATAAAAATCGAATAAGATCGAATATGTTTGATTTGCCAACTCCATTTAATCCAGCGATACAGTTTTTAGGGCCAAAGTCTATCGAGAAATCCAATAGGTTTTTAAAACCATTTGCCTCGAGTCTTGTGAGCATTTTATTTTTCCATTAAAAAAGGCACACTCGAAAGTGTGCCTTTTGCATAAAATAATGTCAATGAGCTATGTCAAATCAATCCCAGCTCAAAGCCCCGCCAGTCTGGTACTCGGTCACCCGCGTCTCAAAGAAGTTTTTCTCTTTCTTCAAGTCGATCATCTCGCTCATCCACGGGAAGGGGTTGTTCACGCCGGGGTAGAGCTGGTCCAGGCCAATCTGCTGCATGCGGCGGTTGGCGATGAAGCGCAGGTATTCCTTGAACATGCTGGCGTTCAGGCCCAGCACGCCGCGCGGCATGGTGTCTTCGGCGTAAGCGTATTCCAGTTCCACCGCGTGTTTGAACAGTTCGGTGATCTCGGCTTTGAAGCTTTCGGTCCAGATTTCCGGCTGTTCCAGCTTGATGGTGTTGATCAGGTCGATGCCAAAGTTGCAGTGCATGGACTCGTCGCGCAGGATGTATTGGTACTGTTCCGCCGCGCCGGTCATCTTGTTCTGGCGGCCCAGCGCCAGGATTTGCACAAAGCCCACGTAGAAGAACAGGCCTTCCATGATGCAGGCAAACACGATCAGGGATTTGAGCAGCTTCTGGTCGTTTTCTAGCGTGCCGGTCTTGAAGGCCGGGTCGCACAGTACGTCGATGAAGGGGATCAGGAATTCATCTTTGTCGCGGATGGATTTGATTTCGTTGTAGGCGTTGAAGACTTCGCCTTCGTCCAGGCCCAGGCTTTCCACGATGTATTGGTAGGCGTGGGTGTGGATGGCTTCGTCAAAGGCCTGGCGCAGCAGGAACTGGCGGCATTCCGGGCTGGTGATCTGGCGGTAGGTGCCCAGCACGATGTTGTTGGCGGCCAGGGAGTCCGCGGTCACGAAGAAGCCGAGGTTGCGCTTGACGATGCGCATTTCGTCTTCGGTCAGCTGGCCGGTTTTCCACTGTTCGATGTCGCGCTGCATGTTCACTTCTTGCGGCATCCAGTGGTTGGCGCATTGGGCCAGGTATTTTTCCCATGCCCATTTGTGTTTGAAGGGCACGAGCTGGTTGACGTCGGTGGTGCCGTTGATCACTTTTTTGTCCACCACGTTGACGCGGCCGGCGGCGTTGGCGCCCGCGGAGGGGGCGGCCGGTTTGGTTTCGATGGTGTCGTCAAAGTTCAGCATTAAGGGCTCCTGTCTGGATTTACTCCGCGTCCGGCGCGGTGATTTGGGGCGGCAGCGGCTGCTTGTCGCCAGCCAGGCTGGGGCTGAGCGGCAGGCTGCTTTTGCGCAGTATTTGTATCTGGCGCGGCGCGGCGACAAGTGCCGGCACCGGGTCCAGGTCCACGTGCAGGCTGCCCAGTTTGCGGTAGCCTGCGTCTTTGCCATTTTCGCCATGGCGGGCGATACAGAATGCGGTGGCGCTCATGAGCGGCGTCCTTTCAGAAGCGCAGCTGTTGGCTGAGGCGGTGGATCAGCTGGCGTTCGCTGCTTTCCTCCTGCTCCACCTGGCTGCCGCGCGGCTGCCGCAGCTTCAGCAGCTGGCGGTATTGCCGGTTGGCTTGTTCTATGTCTTGCTTGAGCAGCTCTATTTGCTGCTGCAGTTCTTCCGGCTGGCAGTACACCACCAGCGCGTCCGCTTCCACCCAGGCTTTGCGCCATACTTTTTGGCGCGGCAGGCGGCGGGCTTCGTTGAACAGGTCCTTCCATTCGCAGGGCGGGGCCTGGTTCAGCGTCAGGTACATATTGAACAGCACAAACTGCTTGTCGGGGTTGTGGGTTCTTTGTTCGCAAAACCCGTTGATCCGGATGTTTTCAAACGTTTGCATCTGACCTCCTGCTGAAGCCTGGCTTGTGGCGGCGGGGCCGTGGGCCTCGTCATCCTGGAACCTGCTCAAAGCCGGCTGCGCTCGCTGGCCGGGCCTTGAACTGCTTCCGTCCGCCCGCATCGCGGGCCGGCGGCGCTTCCATCCCGAAGCCGCCTGGGGGCAAGCGGCTTGAGGCTGGGGCTGCCTTACTGCTGCGGCGCGTCCTGGTATTGGACCAGGCCGTAAATCTTCCACTCGCCGTCCACCCGTTTCAGGTGGTAGCCGGTGCAGTATTCCCAGGCCGGCTGGCCCTGGCGCTGCACAATCCAGCGCACGCGGGCGCTGGCGGCGTCTTCGCCAAAATTCAGCACGCTGTCCAGCTGGTGGCGGGCGCTGGCGAAGCCCTGGCTGCGGTACCACTCCAGCAAGGCGGTGGTGGTGTCGCGCAGCGATGCCATGTCTTCCCAGCTGGTCAGGTCGCCCTGGTGTATGGCGGTGAAGGGCACGGTGAAGTGCGCGGTCACCTGGGGCACGTCCAGCTGGCTGTAGCCAACGGCGTAGCTGTTAAAAAATTCCTCTATGTTCATCCGGTTTCCCCTGGTTCTGTGTGTTTGCGGCGCCCGCTGCCGTTGCGGTCTGGCGCGGGTTGTTGCTGCGTTCCCCATTGGCCAGCCGTCTGGACGGGCAGGCGGCTGGCCAATGGGTGGGGCGGCCGGATTACGGGGCCATGTCACAGCCGGCTGCGGGCAGGGGGCTGTGACATGGAGCCTGGCCGGGGCCAGGCTAGACCAGCCCCGAGGGGCCGGCCGTTCAAGCCAGGATGGCTGCTTCCGCCTTATTGGCAGCTCTCGCAATCCGGGTTGTCGATGCTGCAGAACTTGGCGTCGGTGGCCGGGGTGTTGTCCACCATGGCTTCCGGTGCCGCGGCCGCTTGGCTGTGGCTGTTGGACACCGCGTTCAGCTCGCCGCCGCGGCCGGTGGATTTCTCGGCGCTGGTGGCGGCCAGGGTGCGTAGGTAGTAGGTGGTTTTCAGGCCGCGCAACCAGGCGTGCTTGTACAGCTCGTCCAGTTTCTTGCCGGAAGCGCCCGCCATGTACAGGTTCAGGGACTGAGCCTGGTCGATCCACTTCTGGCGGCGGGAGGCCGCTTCCACCAGCCAGCGCGGGTCCAGTTCAAAGGCGGTGGCGTAGATGGCTTTCAGCTCGGCCGGCACGCGGTCGATCTGGCCCAGGCTGCCGTCAAAGTATTTGAGGTCGGCCACCATCACTTCGTCCCACAGGCCGGCGGCTTTCAGATCGCGCACCAGGTATTCGTTGGTGACGGTGAATTCGCCGGACAGGTTGGATTTGACGAACAGGTTCTGGTAGGTCGGCTCAATGCTCGCCGATACGCCGATGATGTTGGCGATGGTGGCGGTGGGCGCGATGGCCAGGCAGTTGCTGTTGCGCATGCCGTGGGTTTTCACGCGTTCACGCAGCGCGTTCCAGTCCATGCGTTCGCTGCGGTCCACTTCCAGGAAGCCGCCGCGTTCGGCCGCCAGCAGGTTGATGCTGTCGTGCGGCAGGATGCCGCGGTCCCACAGGCTGCCCTTGTAGGACGGGTAGCGGCCGCGTTCTTCCGCCAGTTCGGTGGAGGCCCAGTAAGCGTAGTAGGCCACCATTTCCATGGATTCGTCGGCAAACTCCACCGCGGCGTCGGAGCCGTAGGCCACGCGCTTCTGGTGCAGGCAGTCCTGGAAGCCCATGATGCCCATGCCCACCGGACGGTGTTTCAGGTTGGAGTTGCGCGCCTTCTTCACCGGGTAGAAGTTGATGTCGATCACGTTGTCCAGCATGCGCAGGGCGATGCGGATGGTGCGCTGCAGTTTTTCGGAGTCCAGGCTGCCGTCCGCTTTCAGGTGGGCGGACAGGTTGACGGAACCCAGGTTGCAGACTGCGATTTCGTCCTCATTGGTGTTGAGGGTGATCTCGGTGCAAAGGTTGGAGCTGTGCACCACGCCCATGTGCTGCTGCGGGCTGCGGATGTTGCACGGGTCCTTGAAGGTCATCCACGGGTGGCCGGTTTCAAACAGCATGGTCAGCATTTTGCGCCACAGGGACAGCGCCGGGATGCGCTTGTACACCTTGAGTTCGCCGCGCTCGCCCATGGCTTCGTATTCTTTGTAGCGCTTCTCGAAGGCCGCGCCGTACAGGTCGTGCAGGTCCGGGGCTTCGGACGGAGACAGCAGGGCCCAGTCCGCGCCTTCCATCACGCGCTTCATGAACAGGTCCGGAATCCAGTTGGCGGTGTTCATGTCGTGGGTGCGGCGGCGGTCGTCGCCGGTGTTCTTGCGCAGCTCCAGGAATTCTTCGATGTCCGCGTGCCAGGTTTCCAGGTAGGCGCAGACGGCGCCTTTGCGCTTGCCGCCCTGGTTCACCGCCACGGCGGTGTCGTTGACCACTTTCAGGAACGGCACCACGCCTTGGGATTTGCCGTTGGTGCCCTTGATGTGGGAGCCCATGGCGCGCACGGAGGTCCAGTCATTGCCCAGGCCGCCGGCAAACTTGGACAGCAGGGCGTTTTCCTTGATGCCTTCGTAGATGCCGTCCAGGTCGTCGGCAATGGTGGTCAGGTAGCAGCTGGACAGCTGGCTGCGACGGGTGCCGGAGTTGAACAGGGTGGGGGTGGACGACATGAAGTCGAAGCTGGACAGCACGTTGTAGAACTCGATGGCGCGCTCTTCGCGGTTCACTTCGTTCAGCGCCAGGCCCATGGCCACGCGCATGTAGAAGGCCTGCGGCATTTCGATGCGGTTGCCGTCCACGTGCAGGAAGTAGCGGTCAAACAGGGTTTGCAGGCCCAGGTAGCCAAATTTCAGGTCGCGGTTGGCGTCCAGCGCGGCGCCCATTTTTTTCAGGTCGTATTCGCCCAGTTTTTCATCCAGCAGTTCGGCGTCGATGCCGTTCTTGATGAAGGTGGGGAAGTACAGCGCGTACTGCTTGGCCATTTCTTCCTGGCTGACGGCTTCGCCCAGGATTTCCAGGCGGATGTTGTTCAGCAGCAGGCGGGCGGTCACGTAATCGTAAGCCGGGTCCTGCTCAATCATGGAGCGGGCGGCCAGGATGGCGGATTTGTTGACTTCGTCTTCGCTGACGCCGTCGTAGATGTTCTTCAGGGTTTCGCTCAGGATGGCGTCGATATCGATGCCGGCCAGGTTCTGGCTGGCGGATTCGATGGTGGCGCGCAGGCGGGCGATGTCCAGCGGCAGCTTGCGGCCGTCTTTGCGCACCACGTTGATCTGCACCTGGGTCAGCGCTTCGCCGCGGGCGGCGCGCTCTTGGGCGCGCTGTTCGCGGTACAGCACGTAGGCACGGGCTACATCATGCTCGCCAAAGCGCATCAGAGACAGTTCCACTTGGTCCTGGATGTCTTCAATGTGGATGGCGCCGCCTTCCGGCTTGCGGCGCATCAGGGCGCTGGCCACTTGTTCGCTCAGCTGGGCGACTTTTTCGCGCAGGCTGGCGGAGGTGGCGCCTTGATGGCCCATGACGGCCAGGAAGGCTTTGGTCATGGCGATGGAGATCTTGACGGGCTCGAACGGCACCACCGCACCGTTGCGACGGATGGTTTTGTACTGGCTGAAATCGGCCTTGGGCGCGGCTGCGCGGCCGAGTTCTGCGGCGGTCTGCCCTTCAAAGGTGGTCAATTGCATGTAGCCCTCGATAAGGTGGGTGGTTGCGTCCTTCCGTTGCTGCGTTTCCCGAGGGGCAGGCCGGCTGTGGACAAATCTGTTGAAAAGCTGTGCGCGAGCTGTGGGTAAACACAATATGTATTGTTTGTAGCTCGCGGAATACCCAAATTCTAGTGTTGAGTATGGGGCAGTACAAGTCTTGACAGCGGAAGATTTAATGGCTGTTTTGGCGCGGACGAGGGGCGAAAGCCCGTGGTTGTTGGCTTTGCGGGGCCTGAGATTTTTTTTGGCCGGCCGACACATTTCATTCTGTAGGCAGGAAACCTTGCTGAAACAAGCCGCAGCGGGGAGGGCGGCGCGGGCCACTAGATGTTGTGGATTTGCATCAGGGCGCGGACGGCGTCGCGCGGGCGGAAATTGGTGCGTAATTGGTGTGTTGGGTTTTTGGCCTGTCTGACCGCGCAATCAATGAAAAGCCCCGCGCGCGGCGGGGCCATGGGGCGGGTGGCTTAGAATGGGTTTACGATCTCGCGAGCTAAGGCGAGACAAGGCGAAAACGGCTGAGAAAGCGGAATGTACGGTTGGTACATGAGCATTTCGAAGCCGGTTTCAACGCTGTATCGCCGACGCGCAGCAGATCGTAAACAGGTTCTTACTCCAGCCAGATCAGGCTGGCCATACGTCCGGTCTGGCCGTCGCGGCGGTAGGAGTAGAAGCGCGCGCGGTCTATCACCGTGCATTCTTCGCCGCCGTAGATCTGTTCCACGCCGGCGGCGTTCAGGCGCTGGCGCGCCAGCGCGTAGATGTCGGCCAGGTATTTGCCGTCGCCGATATCGCTGAAGGCGGCCGCGGCGGCGGGGTCGCGTTCCATGAAGGCGGCGCGCACTTCCGCGCCCACTTCAAAGGCGTCCGGACCGATGGCGGGGCCCAGCCAGGCCATCAGCCGCGCCGGGCGTTCCTGGCAGGCGGCCACGGCGGCTTCTATCACGCCTTCGCACAAGCCGCGCCAGCCGGCGTGGGCGGCGGCCACCACCGTGCCTTCGCTATTGCACAGCAGGAGCGGCAGGCAGTCCGCGGTCATCACCGCGCACACCGCGCCGCTTTGGCGGCTGAAGCTGGCGTCGGCGTCCGGCGGCTGGGCGCCCACCTCGGCCGCGTTCAGCACCGTCACGCCGTGCACCTGGTTCAGCCAGGCCGGCTCCGCCGGCAGTTGCTGGCGCAGCAGCGCGCGGTTGGCGGCCACCGCGGCCGGGTCGTCGCCCACGTGCTGGCCCAGGTTCAGGCTGTGGAAGGGCGCTGTGCTGACGCCGCCGTTGCGGGTGGTGATCAGGGTGCGCACATTGGGCGGCGCCGGCCAGTCGGCCTCCAGCCAGTCCGGCGCTTGCTCGGCGGGCAGCTCAGCGGACATAGATCACCTCCACGTCGCCGTCGTCTTCATCGTCCTCTTCGTCCCAGTCCTCGTCTTCCGGCTCGTCCTGCAACTGCGGCAGCGGCGCGGCGTCGGCGGTGTCGCCGTCTCCGCGCAGCACGTCCAGCAGGTGGCGCAGGTCGTCCGGCAGCGGGGCTTTCCAGTTGCGTTCCTCGCCGCTGGCCGGGTGCACCAGGGTCAGGGAGTAAGCGTGCAGCGCCTGGCGGCCCAGCGTCTTCACCACGGCGGCAACGCCTTCGTCCATCTTGTGGCGCAGGTTGCCGTAGACCGGATCGCCGGCCAGCGGGTGGTTGGCCTCGCGCATGTGCACGCGGATCTGGTGGGTGCGGCCGGTTTCCAGCTTGCATTCAATGTAGGAGTGGCTGGCGAAGCGTTCCAGCACCCGCACATGGGTGATGGCCTGTTTGCCGCCAAACTTCAGCACGGCCATTTTCAGGCGGTTGTGCGGATCGCGGCCCATCTGGGTTTCTATGGTGCCGTCAAACGGCACGTTGCCGTCGGCGATGGCGCGATAGATGCGCTTGACGGTGCGCGCCTGCAACTGGCGCACCAGCTCGGTCTGGGCCGGCAGCGTCTTGGCCACCACCATCAGGCCGCTCGTGTCCTTGTCCAGGCGGTGCACAATGCCGGCGCGCGGCACCTGGGCCAGAGCCGGGCAGTGGTGGAGCAGGCCGTTGAGCAAGGTGCCGCTCCAGTTGCCGGAGGCGGGGTGGACCACCAAACCGGCCGGTTTGTTGATCACCAGGATATGATCGTCTTCAAAGATGATGGGCAGGTCCATGGCTTCCGCCTGGAAGGCCATCTCCTCGTTGCTGCGCATCAGGGTGACGTCCAGCTTTTCGCCACCCAGCACTTTGGTCTTGGGCGCGGCGGGCTTGCCGTCCAGCAGCACATGGCCGTCCTTGATCCATTGCGTCAGCCGGCTGCGCGAGTATTCCGGCATCAATTTCGCCAGCGCGGCGTCCAGCCGTTCGCCGCACAGCGACAGCGGAACATCAAGTTGTTGTGTAGCGGATACCTCGTTTTCCGAGATGTCGCTATAATCGTCCGGGTCAAAGTAAGGATCAGTCATGAAAAGATACGTTGTCGCTGCAATGTTGGTGATGGGGCTTGCCGGTTGTGCAACCACGGAAACCTACGATGAGACTCGCGGCTGGACCGTGGAAAAGCTGTATTCGGAAGCGCATGATGAGTTGAACAGCGGCAATTATACCCGCGCTGTCAAGCTCTACGAAACGCTGGAAGCGCGTTTCCCTTACGGGCGCTATGCCCAGCAGGCGCAGATGGACCTGGCTTACACCCATTACAAGGATAATGAGCCGGAGCAGGCCATCGCCTCCGCCGACCGTTTCATCAAGCTTCATCCCACCCATCCAAACCTGGACTACATCTATTATCTGAAAGGCTTGGTGTTTTACAACGATGATTCCGGGCTGCTGGCCAAATGGGCCGGTCAGGACATGAGCGAGCGGGATCCGCGCGCCGCGCGCGAGGCTTTCGCCGCCTTCCGCGAGCTGGTGACGCGCTTCCCCAACAGCATTTACAAGGAAGATGCCTCCAAGAAGATGGAGCGGCTGCTGGACGCGCTGGGCGGCAACGAGATGCACGTGGCCCGTTATTACATGAAGCGCGGCGCTTACCTGGCGGCGGCCAACCGCGCCCAGGGCGTGGTGAAGAGTTACGCCAACACCAAGTATCCGGAAGAGGCGTTGGGCATCATGGTGGCGGCTTACGACAAGCTGTCCATGCCGCAGCTGCGCGACGACGCCAAGCGCGTGCTGGCGCTGAACTACCCCAATAGCGAATACCTGAAAGAAGGCTGGTCCATCGAGGACATGCCGTGGTGGAAGCTGTGGAAGTAAGCCGACCTTAAATGGTTTGAAAGCCCCCGGAATCCGGGGGCTTTTTGTTTGATGTCGCGCAGGCGCAGCGGGGCAAGGGTTTGAGGGCAATGCCTGCGGGATGATATGGTTTCGCCCTTTAAGCTGATAATCATAATTAGCCATGTCCAAAACCTTCGCCTCCCTATTGGCGCTGGCCGTCTTGTGCGCGCCGCTTGCCGCCGCCGCAAAACCAGACTTCGTCCTATTGAAAGCGCGTTACCCGGAAAAGCTGTCCTACGACGGCTCGGCGCAGCTGCTGAGCGCCGGCGGCGGCGAACTGAACGATTCCGCCATGGGTTTGATCGACGCGCTCAAGCTGCGTTTTCCCTGGCATGAGCTGTGGGCGCTGCGTTCGGCCAATGGCCTGAGCTTGCGTCAGGGGCGCGCGGAGGCGGCCCTGCCTTTGCCCAAGGGCGGCTATTTCACCGCCAGCTATGTGGCGATGTCGCGAGACGGCCTGACCTTGGCTTTTGGAAGCGGCCGGGACGGCAAGCTGGAGGCGGTGCGCTGGCGGCGCGGCGGAGCGCTGGAGACGTTGGTGCCTGCCGGCCAGGCCTGGCTGTCCGGCGTCACCGACATCAGCGCCGACGGCCGCACGGTGATTGGCTGGCTGCTGAGCGATAAAGGAGCCATGCCGCGCGGCTTCCAATGGGTGGAGGGCAAGGGCTTCAGCTTGTTGCCGGAGCCCATGAGTCTGCCGCTGGCGCTGAGCGCGGATGGGGCCGTAACGGCCGGCATCGCCCTGCGCGGCGATCTGGACACGCTGCGGCGGATGCGGCGCATGCAAGATTTCATGAATGAAAGCCCGCTGATGAGCGATGGCGTGGCGACTCAGCTGCATGTTTCCGGCGTCCATCTGGGGCGCGGCGATGTGGCCGGCTACTTCAAGCATGCCGACACCGGCATGTGGCACGGCTTTGTCTGGAACTCGGACGAGGGCAAGCCAAGCCGGCGTGAGTCCTTGCCGTGGCCGGTCGAGGCGGAAGGCAAGATGGATGACGCGCAGCGCGACGCTCAGGTGTTGGCCTGGGCCGGCATGAGCGGCGCAGACGGGAAGATCTTCACGGAAAGCGACGCCGTGCGTTGGCGCGCGGGCGAGGGCGTCAGCGTGATCCGCGCCAAGTCGGTGTTGGAAGGCTTGTCCGCGGACGGGCGCACGGTTTTTGTGTCCTTTGACCGGGAAAACGACCATAGGCGCGCCTTCGTGCAAATCTCGCCGGAGGGCGAGGCGGATCTGGAGGCGGCGGTGCGCGCGGAAACCCGCAAGGAGAGCCTGGGGATGTTCTTGCGTTCGGTTTCCGCAGATGGCCGCCGCTTATGGCTAAGCGCGTCCGCTACGGACGGAGAGCACCCGCTGCGTTTGGAAAACGGCAAGCTGGCGCCGTTCTCGCCGGTGATCGGCGATCTGACGCTGACCGCTTATAGTCAGGACGGCCGCGTGGTGGCGGGCATCTCCACCCAGCCGGAGCAGGGCGGCTACGCCACTTTGCGTTGGCGCTTTGGCGCGCCCAAGACGCAGCGCCTGTTCTGCCCGGGCGAGGAGCGGAGCAGCAGCCACATCGTCATGTCCGGGGACAGCAAGGTGGTGGCCGCGGGGCAGGATACGCATACCTGCCTGTTCGGGCCTTTGGATTAAATGACAAGGCCCCGCGAAAGCGGGGCCTTGGAGAACGGGTTCCGGCGCTTGCCGGTGGGCTTAAATCGCCTGTTCGTTGGTTTCGCCGGTGCGGATGCGCACCACTTGCTCCACCGGGGTGACGAAGATCTTGCCGTCGCCTATCTTGCCGGTGCGGGCGGTGGCGACGATGGTTTCGATGGCGCGCTCCACCAGGTCGTCCGGCAGGATCACTTCCACTTTCACCTTGGGTAAAAAGTCCACCACGTATTCGGCGCCGCGATAGAGCTCGGTATGGCCCTTCTGGCGGCCAAAGCCCTTGACCTCGGTGACGGTCAGGCCGTTGATGCCCAGCTCGGACAGGGCCTCGCGCACCTCGTCCAGTTTGAACGGCTTGATCACGGCTTCAACCTTTTTCATGCTGGAAGCTCCTTGCTGATGAGATGAAATGCTGTCTAAATGCGGATTATTTTATTAAGCGGCGGACATCCGGGCAATTAGCCGCTTAAAACAAACAGTGAATTGCTGTATTATGACGCGCTTTCCTGATACTTGTCGCGGGTGTCTAATGTCTTACCTTACCAAGCTCCGTGGCGGCGTTGCGCTGTCGCCGTTCCGTCTTGAAAAACTGCTTGCCGCAGCCGCCGAAGCCGGGCTGCCGGACCTCAGCATCAGTGCCGAATTCTGGCATTTCGCCGAAAGCGAAACCGAACTGACGCTGGAAGAGCAGGCCACCTTGGGCAAGTTGCTGAGTTACGGCGAAGCGCCGTTGGCCGGCCAGCCGGATGGCGAACTGTTTCTGGTGACGCCGCGATTGGGCACTTTGTCGCCCTGGGCCTCCAAGGCCACCGATATCGCCCAGCACTGCGGGCTGGGAGGGATTTACCGCATCGAACGCGGCACCGCCTTCTGGGTTAAGTCCGCGCAACAATCTTTAAATGAAGAGGCTCGTCATATTTTGACGGGCCTCTTGCACGATAGGATGACGGAAACGGTGTTGGCCTCGCTGGACGACGCCGCCCGCCTGTTTGTCCATCAAGATCCGCAGCCGATGAGCAGCGTGGACATCCTCGCCGGCGGCCGCGCGGCGCTGGAGGCGGCCAACGCCGATCTGGGCCTGGCCCTGTCCGAAGACGAGGTGGAATATCTGGTGGAAAACTTCACCAAGATGCGCCGCAATCCCACCGACGTGGAATTGATGATGTTCGCGCAGGCCAACTCCGAGCACTGCCGTCACAAGATCTTCAACGCCAAATTCATCATCGACGGCGAGGAGCAGGAAAAGTCGCTGTTCCGCATGATCCGGGACACCCACGACGCCAATCCGCAAGGCACGCTGGTGGCGTACAAGGACAACGCCTCGGTGATTGAAGGCGCTTTCATCGAGCGCTTCTATCCGCAGCCGGAAGGCCACGGCTACGCTTACCACAGCGAGCCCACCGATATTCTGATGAAGGTGGAAACCCATAACCACCCGACGGCGATTTCTCCCTTCGCCGGCGCGTCCACCGGCAACGGCGGTGAAATCCGCGACGAGGGCGCCACCGGCCGCGGCTCGCGTCCCAAGGCCGGCATGACCGGTTTCACCGTGTCCAATCTGAACATCCCCGGCTTTGTGCAGCCGTGGGAGCGTTACAGCGATGTAGCGGCGCAATACGGCAAGCCGGAGCGCATCGCCTCCGCCTTGCAGATCATGCTGGAAGGCCCGATCGGCGGCGCGGCGTTCAATAATGAGTTCGGCCGTCCCAATCTGACCGGCTATTTCCGCACCTTCGAAGAAGTGGTGGAAGGCGAGATGCGCGGCTATCACAAGCCGATCATGATCGCCGGCGGCCTGGGCAATATCCAGCAGCAGCAAATCCACAAGAACGAGATTCCGGAAGGCGCGCTGCTGATTCAGCTGGGCGGCCCCAGCCTGCTGATCGGCCTGGGCGGCGGCGCGGCTTCGTCGATGGACACCGGCGCCAATAGCGCGGATCTGGACTTCGACTCCGTGCAGCGCGGCAACCCGGAAATCGAACGCCGTTGCCAGGAAGTGATAGACCGCTGCTGGCAGATGGGCGACGCCAACCCCATCGTGTCGATTCACGACGTGGGCGCCGGCGGCCTGTCCAACGCCTTCCCGGAGCTGGTGAACGACGCCGGCCGCGGCGCCGTCTTCCATTTGCGCAAGGTGCATCTGGAAGAAAAGGGCATGACGCCGATGCAGATCTGGTCCAACGAGTCGCAGGAGCGCTATGTGATGGCGGTGCTGCCGCAGGATCTGGAACGCTTCACCGCGCTGTGCGAACGCGAGCGCTGCCCGTTCGCGGTGCTGGGCGTGGCCACCGACGACGGCCATCTGCAGGTGCGCGACGATCACTTCGACAACCATCCGGTGGACATGCCGCTGGAGGTGTTGCTGGGCAAGCCGCCGCGGATGACCCGCGACGTGAGCACCCGCGAGCGCGACCTGGCCATCTTCGACGCCTCGCGCTTTGAATTGAAGGAAACCGCGCTGCGCGTGCTGCGCAATCCAACGGTGGCGGACAAATCCTTCCTGATCACCATCGGCGACCGCACCGTGGGCGGCATGACCGCGCGCGATCAGATGGTGGGCCGCTGGCAGGTGCCGGTGGCGGACGTGGCCGTCACCACCATGGGTTTCAACACCTACCGCGGCGAAGCGATGGCGATGGGCGAACGCACGCCCACCGCGCTGTTCGACGCGCCGGCCTCCGGCCGCATGGCGATAGGCGAGGCGCTGACCAATATCGCCGCCTCTTTTGTCGGCCACCTGGGCAACGTCAAGCTGTCCGCTAACTGGATGGCCGCCGCCGGCCACCCGGGCGAGGAAGCGCGCCTGTACCGCACGGTGGGCGCGGTGTCCAAGCTGAGCCAGGACCTGGGCATCAGCATCCCGGTGGGCAAGGATTCCTTGTCGATGAAGACGGTGTGGGAAGAGGCCGGCGAGAAGAAAGCCGTGACCGCGCCGCTGTCGCTGATCATTTCCGCTTTCTCCCCGGTGGAAGACGTGCGCAAAACCGCGACGCCGGAGCTGAAAGAGGACAAGGACACCGATCTGATCCTGATCGACCTGGGCTACGGCCGCTGCCGTCTGGGCGGTTCCATCTACGGCCAGGTATGGAAGGCGATGGAAGGCAAGGCGCCGGACGTGGAAAGCCCGCACCAGTTGGCGGCCTTCTTCAACACCGTGCAGACGCTGTTGCGCGACGATATGTTGCTGGCCTATCACGACCGCTCCGATGGCGGCCTGTTCGTGACCTTGTCGGAAATGATGTTCGCCGGCCATATCGGCGTCACCATCGATCTGCAGGAACTGGTGATCGAGCGCAAGAACACCCAGCGCATCATCGACGACTTCGTGCAGCCCACTCAGGAAGCCGCCACCCATGGCCGCCTGATGCGGGTGCTGTTCAATGAAGAGTTGGGCGCGGTGTTGCAGGTGAAGAAATCCGACACGCCGGAAGTGATTTCGCGCTTCATGAAGGCCGGTATCGGCCGCGAGCTGTTCGTGATCGGCCGCGTGAACAACAAGGACCGCCTGGTGATCAAGCACCGCGGCGTGGAGTTGTTCAACGAGAGCCGTTCCGATCTGCACCGCGAATGGTCCGAGACCAGCGCCCGCATGCAGCGCCTGCGCGACAACCCTGCCTGCGCCGACAGCGAACACCTGCTGCGTTCCAGCCCGAAAGCGCCGGGCCTGAGCGCCAAGCTGAGCTTCGACGTGCACGCCGATCCGGCGGCGCCCTTCGTCGCCGGCGGCGCGCGTCCGCGCCTGGCGGTGCTGCGCGAGCAGGGCGTCAACGGTCAGCTGGAGATGGCGGCGGCTTTCGACCGCGCCGGTTTCGACACCGTGGACGTGCATATGAGCGACGTCATCAGCGGCCGCGTGTCGCTGGCGGACTTCAAGGGCCTGGCCGCCTGCGGCGGCTTCAGCTACGGCGACGTGCTGGGCGCCGGCGAAGGCTGGGCCAAGAGCATTCTGTTCAATCCGCGCGCTCGCGATCAGTTCGAGGCCTTCTTCGGCCGCGGCGACACTTTCGCGCTGGGTGTGTGCAACGGCTGCCAGATGATGTCCAATCTGTCGTCCATCATCCCGGGCGCCGAACACTGGCCCAAGTTCCACCGCAACGCTTCCGAGCAGTTCGAGGCGCGCTTCGCCATGGTGGAGGTGACGGCCTCGCCGTCCATCTTCCTGGGCGATATGGTGGGCAGCCAGCTGCCGGTGGTGGTCAGCCACGGCGAGGGCCGCGCGGTGTTCGCGCCGGGCGCGCAGGAGCAGGCGCTGACGGCGTTGCGCTATGTCGATTTCGACGGCCGCGCCACCCAGACCTATCCGCTGAACCCCAACGGCTCGCCGGCGGGCATCACCGGGGTGACCACGGCCGACGGCCGCTTCACCATCATGATGCCGCACCCGGAACGGGTGTTCCGCACTGTGCAGAACAGCTGGCACCCGGCGGATTGGGGCGAGAACGGCGCTTGGTACCGGATGTTCGCCGCCGCCCGCCGCTGGGTGGGTTGAGCGGGGCCATGGCGGGCCGGTGTTCCGGCCCATGGTGAACATGATCGAAACGGAAGCTTTGGCTTCCGTTTTTTTATGGTTCAGCGTGCTTTAAGCCCGTAGCCGGCGTCGCGGGCGGCCGCGCGCACCTCCTCCAGCAATAGCCGGGCTTTGCGCGGAATGCGGCGGTTGGCGAAGACGGCGTGCATCTGCGGATTGTCGCCGTGGCTGGAGACGATGCGGTAATCCGGACACAGCCGCAGCAGCTGGCCGGCGCGCACCAGCGGCTCGGCCAGCCAATCGCCCAGACGGGCGACGCCCAGGCCGGCCAGCACGGCGTGGAGCACGGCGCTGCCGGAGCTGACGCGGTGCCAGGGCGTTAGATTGAGGCTGAGCTGGTGGCCGGCGGACACGAAGTTCCAGGCTTTCAGCACGCGCGGCGCGGAGTGGATCAGCACCCGGTGCTCCGGCAGTTGTTCCGGCGTTTGCGGCGCGCCGTGGCGCTCGACATAGGCCGGGCTGGCGTAGAGGTGGCGCTGGTAATCCCACAGCGGGTAGCCGATCAGCTCGCTGGAGGCGGGGAAGGCGCCGCGGATGCTGAAGTCCAGCTTCTCGCGTATCGGGTCCAGTATGGTGTCGCTGTACAGCACGTCGAAGCGCAGCTCCGGGTTGGCGTCGGCCATGCGGGTCAGCACCGGCGGCAACAGAGCGTGGCTCATCGCCTCCGGCGCGGAAAAGCGCAGCAGGCCGCGTGGCGCCTCGCTCAAGGCCGCCAGCTCGTCCTCGGCTTCTTCCTGCAGGTCCAGCATCTTGCGCGCCGTGGCGTAATAGTTTTCGCCGGCCAGGGTCAGATTGACCTGTTTTTGCGAGCGCGCCAGCAGGCTGCCGCCCAGCGCTTCTTCCAGCGTCTGCACCGCGCGGGTGGCGCTGCTGGGTGATGTGCCCAGCTGGCGCGCGGCGGCGACAAAGCTTTTTCTTTCCACCACCGCGCAGAACACGCGCAATTCCCATAATGATTTCATCCCGGCCCCGGTATTCTGATTGCGATTTTCGCAATACGGTATTGCAAGCACGCTTGGCTGGCAAGGCATAGAATCTTGTCCTAACTGTAAGCGGCGCGGAGCCGGGAGAAGTGGATGCTGTTGACTTTGAGTTTTCTGTGCGTGATTGCCTTCGCCGCCGGCCTGGTGGACGCGGCGGTGGGCGGCGGCGGCCTGATTCAGATTCCGGCCCTGTTCAGCGCCTTGCCCAATCTGGCGCCGGCCACGGTGTTCGGCACCAATAAGCTGGCGGCGGCCATGGGCACCTTGTCCGCCGCGCGTTCCTATCTGAAGCGGGTCAAGGTGCCGTGGCGCTTGGTGCTGCCGGCGGCGGTGGCGGCCTTCTTCATGTCCATCGCCGGCGCGGCCACGGTCAGCCTGATCGACAAGGCCGTGCTGCGCCCCCTGGTGTTGGCGCTCCTGGTGGTGATGGCGGTGTACACCTTGTGGAAGAAGGACTTCGGCTCCCTGCACAAGCCGGTGGCGATAGGCCGGCGCGAAATGGCGATAGGCATGGCCATCGGCGGCGCCATCGGTTTTTACGACGGCCTGTTCGGCCCCGGCACCGGCAGCTTTCTGATGTTTTTGTTCATCCGCTTCTTCGCTTTCGATTTTCTGCACGCCTCGGCCTCGGCCAAGGTGGTGAACCTGACCACTAACTGCGCGGCGCTGCTGTTCTTCATCCCCGCCGGTCATGTGCTGTTCCAGTACGCGCTGCCGATGGCGGTGTGCAATATGGCCGGCGCGACAGTGGGCACCTGGGTGGCGATGAAGAAGGGCACCGGCTTTGTGCGGGTGCTGTTCCTGCTGTTGACCAGCACCTTGATCCTCAAGCTGGGCTGGGACATCTTCCACGGCTGAGCGTCTGTTCAAGTCCGCCGCGCTGGACCGGGCGCGGCGGGCGCCGTTGCGCAAGGCGCATGCGCCGCCTCCCTTCCGTTTCTTCCTTTCCTCCCTCCTTGTCTCGCCTAATTCTCGGGATGTTGAACGGCCTCCGGACCGGGCCGGCTTTTGAACTCTGGCGCGGCCTCCTTTATGATGCGGGTTGTCGCCATCTGCGCAGAGAGTTTATGCATCCATCACGTTGTCCGCCCGCGGCGCGGGCGCGGCATTTGCGCGAGCTGCCCAATATCGGCCCCAGCCTGGCCGAGGATTTGCGCTTGCTCGGCATCGAAGAGCCGCGCCAATTGCGCGGCGCCGAGCCTTTGCGGCTGTACCACCGTTTGTGCGAACTGACCGGAACCCGGCAGGACCCGTGCGTGCTGGATACGCTGATGTCGGTGGTCCATTACATGGACAGCGACGAGGCGCGGCCGTGGTGGAGCTTCACCGCCGAGCGCAAGGCGAAAGGCGGCTACTGATGGCGCGGCCGGACGCCGATTCCAAGCTGACCGCCTGCCACGATTGCGATCTGCTGATGCGGGTGGCGTTGAAGGGGGAGGGCCGGGCGTGCTGCCCGCGCTGCGGCGCTTTGGTGCGCCGTTACGGCGCGCAGCGGCAGGACGCCGAGCTGGCGCTGCTGCTGACCGGGGTGATCGCCTTTCTGCTGGCCAACGTCTATCCGGTGGTGACCCTGGAGGCCGCCGGAGCCCGCAGCGCGGCCACCTTGTGGCAGACGGTGGTGGCGCTGGAGCGCCAGGGCATGTTGTCGGTGGCGATGCTGGTGATGTTCACCGGCATCGTGATGCCGTCGCTGGAGCTGGGCAGCATGCTCTATGTGCGGCTGCCGCTGGCCTTCGGCCATGTGCCGCGCGGCTTTCCCTGGCTGATGCGGCTGAAGATACTGACCCGCCCATGGTGCATGGTGGAAGTGTTTTTGCTGGGCATCCTGGTGTCCCTGGTCAAACTGGTCAGCCTGGCCACCGTGCACGTGGGCGTGGGCCTGATGGCCTTGTTCGCCTTGATCGTGTTGATGGCGGCCAGCGCCAGTCGTTTCAATCCGGAAGACTTGTGGGAGCGTTGTCAGCAATGTCGGACTACCGCGTGAAAACCGCCGCGCAGTCCGGCCTGTGGCTGTGCCACGGCTGCGGGCTGCTGTGCCGGGCCGGAGAAGGCGCCCAATCCTGCCCGCGCTGCCACGCCGCGCTGCACTCGCGCAAGCCGCACAGCCTGCAGCGCAGCTGGGCCTTGCTGTTGGCGGCGATGGTGGCCTATCTGCCCGCCAATCTGCTGCCTATCATGGAAACCTCCACCATCATGGGCATGCAGAACGACACCATCATGAGCGGGGTGGTGTATTTGTGGAAATCCGGCTCCTGGCCGCTGGCGCTGGTGGTGTTCACCGCCAGCGTGCTGGTGCCGCTGTTGAAGATTCTGGCCTTGCTGCTCTTGCTGGTGACGGTGCAGCTGGGTTCCGGCTGGGCGCCGCGGCAACGGACGCGGCTGTATCGGGTGGTGGAGGTGATCGGCCCGTGGTCGATGTTGGACATTTACGTGGTGGCCCTGATGGTGGCGCTGGTGCAATGGCAGTCGCTGGCGTCGATCAAGGCCGGGCCGGGGGCGATCGCCTTCGGCACGGTGGTGGTGCTGACCATGGTGGCGGCGATGAGTTTCGATCCCAGGCTGATCTGGGATCAGGTAAAGGAAGACGATGAGCAGTGATCAACCCGAAAAACCGGCCGCAGCCGGCGAGGACTTGCCGGCCGCGGTGCCGGTGAAGCGGCGGCGCTGGTCGCCGTCGCTGGTGTGGCTGATTCCGGTGGTGGCGGCGGTGATAGGCGGCTGGCTGGCGGTGAGCGCGGTCTTGTCGCGCGGGCCCACCATCACCATCGCCTTCCAGAATGCTGAAGGGCTGGAGGCGGGCAAAACCCGGATCAAGTACAAGGACGTGGAGATCGGTGAGGTGAAGGCGGTATCGGTGAGTCCGGACCGTCAGTCCATCCTGGTCACCGCGGAGCTGAGCAAGAACGTGGACGATTACCTGGTGGCGGACAGCCGTTTCTGGGTGGTGCGGCCGCGCATTTCCGGCGGCAGCGTGTCCGGTCTGGGCACGGTGCTGGGCGGCTCCTACATCGGCATGGACGTGGGCAAGAGCAAGGAGCGCCGCACCGAGTTCAAGGGCCTGGAAGTGCCGCCCATCATCAACGCGGACCTGCCGGGCAAGATGTTCGTGCTGCGCTCCGACAATCTGGGCTCGCTCAACGCCGGCTCGCCGGTGTATTTCCGCCGCGTGCCGGTGGGCCAGGTGGTGGGCTACGAGCTGGACCCAGCCGGCAGCGCGGTGAAGCTGTCGGTGTTCATCAACGCGCCTTATGATCACTTCGTCACCGTCAACAGCCGCTTCTGGCACGCCAGCGGCATCGACGTGGCCATCGGCGCCAACGGCCTGAGCGTCAACACCCAGTCCTTGGCGGCGATTGCGCTGGGCGGCATCGCCTTTGAAACCCCGCTCAGCGACGGGCCGGACAAGGCGCCGGACGCCAAATACCTGTTCCTGCTCAATGAAACCCGCGAAAAAGCGCTGCAGAACCGCGACCGGGAAACCCAGTCCTTCCGGCTGAAGTTCCGGCAGTCGGTGCGCGGCCTGACCGTGGGCGCGCCGGTGGATTTCCGCGGGATTACTTTTGGCGAAGTCACCGCCATCGGCATCGAATACGCGGCGGCGCGCAAGGACTTCGACATGACGGTGGACATCCGCACCTATCCCAGCCGGCTCAACACCCTGTCCGGCGATCACAGCCTGTCGGCCAAGATTTCCGTGGAATCCCTGGTGCGCAACGGCCTGCGCGCCCAGCTGCGCTCCGGCAGCCTGATCACCGGCCAGCTTTACGTGGCGCTGGACTTCTTCCCCGAGGCCAAGCCGGCCAAGGTGGCGGTGCGCAACGGCATGACCGAGCTGCCGACGCTGCCGGGCGATCTGGAAGAACTGCAACGGGTATTGCAGCGCATTGCGCGCCGGCTGGACAAGGTGCCGTTCGACAGCATAGGCGAGGAGCTGAATCAATCGTTGAAATCGCTGCACCAGACGCTGGACGGCATGCGCAAGCTGTCCGAGAACATGGACGGCAAGGTGCTGCCGCAGGCGGTGAAAACGCTGGAAGACTTGCAGAAAACGCTGGAGAGCACGCGCCAGACGATGCAGGCGGATTCGCCGCTGCAGCAGGACGTGCGCGCGGCGGCGCAGGAGGTGTCGGAAACGGCGCGCAGTTTCCGCGCGCTGGCCGATTACCTGGACCGCCATCCGGAAGCGTTGATACGCGGCAAGGGAGAGAAAAAATGAAATCCATCGCGCTGAGCTTGATCATGCTGGCGCTGCTAAGCGCCTGCGCCTCGCCGCCCACCACCTTCCATCAATTGCGGCCGGCGCTGTCGACGGCGGCCGCGACCCCCGTGCTGGGCGTCAGCGTGATGGTGGGGCCGGCTAGCCTGCCCGCGGGGCTGGAGCGACCCCAGCTGGTAGTGGAAGATGCCGCCGGCAATGTTGAATTGCTGGACTTGCAGCGCTGGGCCGGTCCGCTGGACCGCATGCTGACGCAAGCCGTGGCGGCGGACCTGTCCCGCTCGCTGGGCCTGGCCAGTATCTACGCCTATCCGCAACCGGGCATGGGCGGCGGGGACGTCCGCTTATTGCTGGACGTGCGCCAGCTGCGCCTGCGTCCGGGGCGCGACGCCTCGCTGGAAGTGGCTTGGCAGGCGCTGCCGACGCAGGGCGACAAACGGCCGCTGGCCAGCGGTTATTTCCTGCAGAGCCAGCCTTTGGCGACGCCGGACGCCGCGGCGGCCGCGGCCGGCCTGCAGACGCTGGTGACCGAGCTGGGCCGCCGGCTGGCCGGCGAGTTGGGGCCGGCTCTGGCCGGCTTCAAGCGCTAGGCGGGGCCGGCGGGCGCCGTTGCGCCCACGGTCTGGCCTGCTCCAACTGGCGGGCCAGCCGCAGCAGGGTCAGGTCGTCGCCGCAGCGCGCGACGAATTGCACGCCTATCGGCAGCCCGGCCTGGCTCCAGTACAGCGGCACGCTCATTGCCGGCTGTCCGCTCATATTGAAGGGTATGGTCCAGCCCAGATACTCCATCAGACGGCGCGAAGTGGCCGGAATCAACTGGCCGAAGCGCAAAGTCCAATCCCAGCCCAGCTTGCCCAGCATCCAGCGCGAGATCGCGGTTTCGGCGGCGCTGGGTCCCAGGCCGCCGACGAGGGCGGGCGGCTGGTTCAGGGCCGGGGTGGCCAGCGCGTCGTAGCGCTGGTGGAAGGTTTCCATGATCCGGGCCTGCTCCCAGGCGAAACCGCGCGCCCAGGCCAGCTCACCGGCGCTGAGCCGCTCGCCGTAGCGCGCCAGCGCCCAGCTGGCCGCTTCCAGTTGCTGGTGGCGCGCCGGTTTGCCGGTGCGGCGCTCGATGTCGCGCAGCAGGCCGGCCATCTCGCCGCAGATGATGGCCAGCATCGCGCGGTTGTATTCCTCCGGCGACGCCAGCGGCGGCGACGCTTCTTCCACCTCGTGTCCCAGCTCGGTCAGCAAGGCCAGCGCGTCGTCCAGTGCGGCGGCGCAGTCCGGGTGCAGCGCGCCGCCCAGGATGGGGCGCTTGCTCCAGGCGACGCGCAGCTTGCCGGGCTCGCGCTGATGCGCGGCGAAAAAGCTTTGCTCCGGCGCCGGCCAGTAATAGGCCTCGCCGCCGCGCGGGCCGCCGGCCAGCAGGTCCAGCATCGCCGCGCTGTCGCGCACGCTGCGCGTCAGCGCGTGTTGGCAGACCAGGCCTTGCCAGCCCTCGCTGTAGTCCGGGCCGGCCGGGCCGCGTCCGCGGCTGGGTTTGAGGCCGAACACGCCGCAGTTGGAGGCGGGAATGCGGATGGAGCCGCCGCCGTCGCCGCCGTGGGCGATGGGCACGATGCCGGCGGCCACCGCCGCGGCCGAGCCGCCGCTGGAGCCGCCCGGGGTGCGGGTCAGGTCCCAGGGGTTGCGGCTGAGGCCGTAGACCTCGGATTCGGTGTAGGGACTGAGGCCCAGTTCAGGCGTGGCGGTTTTGCCGATGAAGATCAGGCCGCCCTGGCGATAACGTTGGATGATGTCGGCGTCGCGCGGCGCGACATAGCCGTCGAACAGGCGACTGCCGTTGCGAGTGGGCACGCCGGCGATGTCGGCCAGCAAATCCTTGATCAGCACCGGGCAGCCGGCAAGCGGGCCGGCGCCTTGCGCTTGCCGCAACTGGGCCTGAGCCTGTTCCGGCAGCGGCAGGCAGACCGCGTTCAGCGCCGGATTCCAGCGCTCCAGCCGTGCCTGGGCCGCGGCCGCGGCCTCGCCGGCGCTGATCTGGCCGTCGGCGATCAGCTGGGCCAGGCCAATGCCGTCGTAGTCTTCGTATTCATTGAAACAGTTCATGCCTGCCTCCGGGGGCTTGGCTGGCGCTCCATGGCGTACCAGCATAGTCGAACAAGACGGCTTGATGTACTGATTGCGACTAAATAAAATCGAATGCGATGGTTTTCTTGTCTTGATGATGCAATATGAATTTTACGGGGGAGGCGTGGCAATGCGCAATCTGAGGGCGGGAGTTGGTTTCTTGGGTTTGCTGATGGCGGTCGGGGCGGTTGCCGAAACACCAGGACACTCGCAGGCCCCGCGCAAGGAGTCGGTTTACGCCTATGCCGAATTGGCTAAGGGGTGGGCGGCTTTCGACGCATTCCGCGCGCTGGCACCGGGCTCCTCGCTGCGCTATCGCCTTTATCCACATCCGCCGCGGGCGGGAGTAGGGCTATTTTGGCGCGATGGCAGTGGGGGCAAAGGCATGGTCAAGCTCGCCAGCGACTACAGCTTTGCCCTGGATGAGCTGGCGGGGCTGGCGCAGCGCAATGCACTGTTGGTGGCGAACCTGCCCCCGGTGGAGTTGAGTTGGCGTCCGGTGGTACGCAGCAAAGGTCTGCCCGCCAATACCTGGCGGCTGGGAGATTTGCGACTGGAGTGCTTGGTGGGGGTCCAGAGTAGGGTGAGCTTGCGGGATGAGAGGGAGGTGGCCTGCTTGCCGGTAGTGGAGGCCGCGTGTCAGGAGGGTGTGGTGGCCTGCGCGCGCAAGGCTTCAGCGGCCTTGGGCGAGGCGATGCTCAAGGGGCTGGCGCGCTTGCAGAGCGAGAAAAACCCTTATGAGCAAGGGCGCGTTCAATACTTGTTCATTGCTGACAAGCCGGTGTTCAGCGTTACCTTGTTGGAGCGTGGCAAGCAGTTCACCTTGCCCGTCATCTGGCTTTACGGTCGCGCTGAGTCGTTCACACCGTTCTTTCAATGGCCGTACCCGCGTGAGTATTTGTATTCGGTGCCGCTGGATGTAGGGGCATGGTCTGACGATGCGCAAGTCGTGTTGGAACCCATGATTGGGGAGGGCAGCAAATGAAAAAGCGATGGTGGGCGCTATGTTGCGTTTGTTGGTTGATGGGGTGCGCCAGCAGCGGAAGCAGGCAGTTGGCGGAAGTGGATGAACCGGCGGTGAAGCGAATGCTGCAAAGCGGAGGCAGCCAGCGCGAGGTGCTTGATGCTTTTGGGGAGCCGCAGGACCGAATACGTTTTTCCAGCAATCGTGAATTGTGGGTGTACAGCTATGTTCAGTATCGGCCTCAGTTGCAAAACTTCACCGACCTGGGGCCCTTGTTCAGTGCGCAGAACCGTTACGACAAGGAGCTGGTGTTATTGTTTGACGTTGGGGGTAAGGTGCTGCAGTGGCGCTTGTCCACCAGAGAGGAGGTGCGTGGCACCGGGGTGCTGAACAAGTCCCCAACAGGAGGGTGATGGTTGGCGCATAGCCAGTTGCAGTGGCATCCCCTACAATAGCGGGAATGCAACAGCGGACTTGCCGGTGGTTGCGGGTGGCCCGAGCGTCTGTCTTGGAAGATGGAGACGGAGCGGGCGCCGCAGCGGGCGCAAGCCGCTTTTTTTATTACGGAACGAAATGATGGAACCAGTGCGCCTGTCGAAACGCATGGCCGAGTTGGGTTTGTGCTCGCGCCGCGAGGCCGATAGCTATATCGAACAAGGGTGGGTGAAAGTGGACGGCGAGGTGGCCGTCCTCGGGCAGAAAGTGCTGCCGCACAATCTGATCGAAGTGGACAAGAAGGCGCAGGACGCTCAAGCCTCGCGCGTCACCATCCTGCTGAACAAGCCCATGGGTTATGTGTCCGGCCAGGCCGAGGACGGCTACGAGCCGGCGGTGGTGTTGGTCAAGCCGGAAAACCAGTGGGCGGAGGACAAGAGCCGCCGCCGGTTTTCTGCGCAGCATCTGAGAGGGCTGGCGCCGGCCGGCCGCCTGGACATCGATTCGGTGGGCCTGTTGATCCTGACCCAGGACGGCCGGGTGGCCAAGCAGATCATCGGCGAGCATTCCAGCGTGGATAAGGAGTACCTGGTGCGGGTGGAGGGCGAACTTTCCGACGAAGGTTTGAGTCTGCTCAATCACGGTCTGGAGCTGGATGGTAAAAAATTGCTGCCTGCCACCGTGGCTTGGCAAAACGAGGATCAGTTGCGTTTTGTGCTGCGCGAGGGCAAGAAACGCCAGATCCGCCGCATGTGCGAACTGGTAGGCTTGCGCGTGGTGGGCCTGAAGCGGATTCGTATCGGCAAGGTCAAGCTGGGCAATCTGCCCACCGGCCAATGGCGCTATCTGCGCGACGACGAATCGTTTTGATCCGGCCGGACGGCCGGTTGTCAGTGGGGGACGCATGTTAGGGCGCTTGTTGCAAAGATGGGGGCTGGATGCCGAAAGCCGGCAGCAGCAGCGGGAGTTGGCGCAGGCGATAGAGAGCCTGGTCGACGGCACGGACAAGCGTTTGCGCCTGTCTCCCGGCTATCTGGACGCGCTGGCGCCGGGCATGCGCGTCACCCAGGCCTATCTGGCCGAGTTGCCCAGCCGAATGCCGGAGCCGCTGGCGCTGTCCTTGCGCGGCTTTGCGCAGGACCCGCGGCTGGGCTTGCTGTTTTCCGGGCCAGCCAGCCTTTTGTCCTGCCTGCGGCAGAGCGAAGCCTTGCGCAATTTCTTCCTGTCCGCCAGCCAGGGCGACGAGGCCTGGGCCTTGTTGTCGATGGCGCGCAGCGAAACCGGCCGGCTGGGCGTGGCGATGGAGGGCGGGGAGCTGCGCCGCGAAGTGCCGCAGCAGGTGGTGAGCTTCGACGGTCATAGGCTGGCCATGCCCTGCGCGTCGCGCGAGCTGCTGCTTGAGAGCAGCGCGCGGCGCAGCGAGGAAATGCTGGTCACGGTGATCGCGCGGCGGCTGAGCCTGCTGGAGCAGTTGCGCCAGACCTTGGACAACGAGATGTCGCGGCTGCAATTGCGCTTGAGCGTGCTGCGTTGCGAGGCCGGCACCGTGGTGGACGGCTCCTCGGACGGTTCGCCCTTGCCCGACACCTGCGAAGGGGTGCAGCGGCGCATGGCCGAGATCGAGCCCCAATTGCGCGAGGCGCGTGGCGCGCTGAGCCTTGAGGGCTTGCTGGAGACGGTGCGCCATGTGCTGGAGCATCCGGCCGAATATTTTCGGCTGGAATGGCGGACCTTGTACCTGAACCGCATGGGGATCAAGCAGGACGCGCCGGGCGAAGACGCCACCGAACTGGAGTTCGAGGAGCTGGTGTTGGGGCAGGCCCAGCCTTTGCGCCGCGCCTTGATGCCGGTGCGGGTGACGCGCCAGGCGCTGGCGGAATTGGAGCGGGAATTCGGCAGCGACTGAGACGGGGCCCGACTACGCCAAAGCGGGCTGTGCAAAGCCGAAACAAGGGCTATGCTGGAACTGTATAGTCGCTTTCGATCAGCCTTCAGGGCGGCTGATTGAGTCTGCCCCGGCACCAGGCCGGGGTTTTTTTGCGCCCGCCGCATCGCAATGGGATATTTTGCGCCGGGAATGCGTGAAACGCCCGTCAGGGCTTGCTTTGTGCTATCCTTGCGCCCCTCTTCAGCAACGACCGTGACCCGTCACTCAAGCCATGAAAGATCCTTGCGATCACTACACCTTCGATCTGATTGGCGGCGTCCGCAAAAAGCCGGGACGCAAGCCCTTGGGCGAGCGCGCGATGACGGTGGCCGAGCGCAAGCGGCGCAGCCGCGAACTGCGCCGCAGCCGCCTGCAGGAGCTGTCGGTGACGGTGGAGCTGAGCCGGGACGCGCAGAAGTCGCTGGATAAAATGATAGAGTGGTGGGGCGTCAGCAAGAAGGAGGCGATCAACCGCGCGCTGATGATAGCCTGTCAATCGCAGACCGGGCGCACCGCGCAGTTGTTCGAGTTCGATCTGCCGCCGGAGGCGCGGCGCAAGGGCAAGAAGACTAACGGCGGTTCCGGCGCGTAAGCACCGCCGCCGTGCGAATAAGCGAAAAGGCCGAGCAAGCATGCTCGGCCTTTGGCGTTTCCGGGCCCGGCGGGCCGGGCGCGAATCGTGTCTTAACCGTAGCGTTTGGCGGCCTCGATCGCCAGGCCGCTGCCGATGCTGCCGAAGAGATCGCCTTCCACATGGCGGGCCTGGGGCAGCAGGCGCTTGATGCTGTCGCGCAGCGCCGGCACGCCGCTGGAGCCGCCGGTGAAGAAGACGGTGTCGATGTCGTCGGCCTGTGCGCAGGCGTCGGTCAGCAATTGGCGCACCGTGGCGCCGATCTGGCCCAGCATCGCGTCTATGCTGTGATTGAATTGATCGCGGCTCAACTCGCAATGCAGGCCGGCCTCGATATGCCCCAGGTCCAGCCGGTGCTGCGCCTCGTCCGACAGCGCGATCTTGGCGGCTTCCACCTGCATCGCCAGTCGGTGGCCGGCGCGGTCCTGGATCAGGCGGAACAGGCGGTCCAGCACCTGCGGCTGCGCCGCGTCGCGGTGCACGTCCTGCAGGTCCATCCAGGCCTTGCGGGTGTAGGCGAAGTTGATGGTGTGCCAGGTGGCCAGGTTGAAGTACTGGCTGGACGGCATCTCCGCGTTGTTGCGCAGCCGGCTCTTGAAACCGAACAGGGGCATCACGCCGTGCAGGCTCAATTGCTTGTCGAAGTCCGTGCCGCCAATGTGGACGCCGCCGGTGGCGAGAATGTCGTCGAGGCGCTCGTCCAGGCGGTGGCGCTCGGGCGCCAGGCGGATCAGGGTGAAGTCCGAGGTGCCGCCGCCGATGTCGACGATCAGCACCAGCTCTTCGCGCTCCAGCCGGGCTTCGTAGTCGAAGGCGGCGGCGATGGGTTCGAACTGGAAGGACACGTCCTTGAAGCCGACCTGGCGCGCGATCTCGCCCAGCGTGGTCTCGGCTTCGGCGTCGGCCTTGGGGTTGTCGTCGACAAAGTGCACCGGGCGGCCCAGCACCACTTGTTCGAACGGGCGCTCGGCGGCGCGGTCGGCGCGCAGCTTCACTTCCTGGATGAACAGGCTGAGCAGGTGGCGGAAAGGCAGGGCCTTGCCTTGCACTTCGGTTTGGCTGTCGATCAGGTTGGAGCCCAGCAGGCTTTTTAGCGAGCGCATCAGCCGGCCTTCATAGCCTTCCATGTACTCCTGCAGCGCCAGCCGGCCGAACACGGAATGATCTTCCTCGTAATTGAAGAAAACCACCGAGGGCAAGGTGATCTTGCCGTCCTCCAGCGTCAATAGAGTGGCTTGGTTCGGGCGCAGCCACCCCACGGTGGAGTTGGATGTGCCAAAGTCAATGCCGCAGGCGCGGGCCGTAGTCTGCGTGTTCATATTCCCTCCCGTAAAGCGAGGCGCGATGGTACGCGGATTGGCGCGGCAAGGGAAGGCTTTGGCAAGCGAATCAAGCGTTTTGTCGCTTTGGAGGTTTCAGCCGCGCCTGTCTTTTGGCCGGGGCGCGCGGTGGCCGCAACGCAATGGGTATATGCTGAAAGCGCGTCCCGCAGGAGCCGGGGCGGGTAATGGACTGAATGGAAAGGATCCAGGCATGAATAAACTGATCGTGATGTTTGTTGCATTGGCGCTGGGGAGCGGCGGCCTGTCCGGCTGCGCGAATATGTCCGAAACCCAGAAAGACACCGGTACCGGCGCGGCGATTGGCGCGGTGGCCGGCGCGGTGCTGGGCGGCCTGACCGCCGGCGGCAACCCCGGTCGCAGCGCCGCCACCGGCGCGGCCCTGGGCGCGGCGCTGGGCGCCGGTGGCGGCTATTTGTGGTCTAAGCACATGCAGGAGCAGAAGGCGGCGATGGAGCAGGCGACCAAGGGTTCGGGCGTCAGCGTCAGCCAGACCGCGGACAATCAGCTGAAGCTGGACATCCCCAGCGATGTGTCTTTTGACGTGGGCCGCTACGACATCAAGCCCAATCTGCGGCCGATTCTGGACCGTTTCGCCACCACCTTGAACCAGAACCCGGTGACCACGGTGAAGATCGTCGGCCATACCGACAACACCGGTTCCAATGCGGTCAATGACCCGCTGTCGCTGAACCGCGCCCGCGCCACGCGCGACTATCTGACCGCGCGCGGCGTGGCGGAGGGGCGGATCAGCATCGCCGGCCGCGGCTCGCATGAGCCGGTGGCGAGCAACGCCAGCGCCTCTGGGCGGGCGAAGAACCGGCGGGTGGAAATCTTCGTGGGCGAAGCTGCGCGCGGTTGACGCGGGCGGACGGAGCGATGCGGGGCGGGCGCCGTAAACGGCGCGCCGCCCTTTGTGTTTTCCGGCCGAGGCATGCGCAGGCTGTCTGTTAAATTTTAAATGTAATACGTAATATATTTTAAAGCGACGCTTTGCTAGAATGTCGGCCACGACAAACGGGCATTTTCAGGCATGGCGACAGATATTTATTCGCGCATCCGGCAGGCGGCGTTCGAGCTGGTGGGCGAAGGCGTATGGCCGACGGTGATGGAGGTGAGGGCCAGGATAGGCGCGGGCTCCAACACCACGATCAACAACACCTTGAAAGAGTGGCGGCAGGAGTTTCTGTCGCGGGTGGCGGTGTCGTCGCGGCGGCCGGATTGGCCGGCCGGCCTGGCCGAAGCCTTTGAACAAGTGTGGCAGCGGGCCTGCGACGAGGCGGACGGGCGGCTGGAGTCTTTGCGTCAGGACGCGGAAACCGCGGTGGCCCAGGCCGCGGCGGAGACCCGCGAGCTGGAAGCCGGCCTGGCGGCGCGCCAGGCCGAGTTGCAGTCCGCCTTGCGCGAGCTGGAGTTGCGCGCCGCGAGGCTGGCGGACTTGGAAGGACGCTTGCAGGGCGAGGAAACCCGGCGCCAGATGCTGGAGCGGGCGCAGCTGGAGCAGGAGTCGAGGCTGGAGCAGTCCAGGAAAGAGCTGTCCGAGCTTAGGCGTCAGGCGGAGCAACGTCAGCAGGAACTGGAAGAGCGCGCCGAGCTGAAAGTGCAGGAGGCGCGGGAGGAAGCCGCGCGGCGCGAGGCGCTGGCCTATGAGCGGCTGGAAGGTTTGCGGCTGCGGCTCTACGAACAGATGGAAGAGGAGCGTCGGGCGATGCAGCAGGCGCAGGCGCGCCAGGAAGAGGCTTTGCAACAAAGCCGGCGCGAGCGGACGCGGCTGGAGGGCGAGTGGCGCGACCGTCTGGCGGAGCGCGAGCGAGACAACGGTCGTTTGGAGGCGAGGCTGGAGTGGCTGGAAGGGCGCAGCGCCGCCTTGGAGCAGGATGCGTTGCGGCAGGCGGTGCAGTTGGAGCAGACTTCGGCGCGCTTGCTGGATATGGCCAGCGAGAACAGCCGGCTGGCCGGCGAGGTGAATCTGGGCGCCGAGCGGCAGCTGGCGCGTTTGGTCGAGATTCTGGCTGGTTCGCGCCAGGAGCTGTTGGCGCTGGACGAGGCGGGCTTGCGCGAATGGCTGGGGCGGCAACTGCAATTGCCCCTGCTGGGCTAGCGCGCTCCGGACGCGTGTTTCTACTAAGTGCTTGCCACGATGCCGGCGGAAGCCGGCTTTGCTAGTTTGACGTGAGGATTGTCTTGATTGGAGGCAATATGACTTTCGTCGAATATTATCGCGCGCCGGCGCTGATCTCCCTGCTGGCCTTGTTCGTGTGGTGCGGCTTGTGCTGGGCGGACGGCGGCTCTTTCTGGCAGGGTTTGCTGGCGATGGCCGCGGGCAAGAATCTGTCCATTCTGTCCGGTCTGGCCGTGTTCTGGGTTCTGGAGCTGGCGGGACGCGCGTGGTCGAGATCCCGCGAGGGGCGAGACCCTATGCATTTGCAGTCGTAGCCGGCGGCAAGGGACGGCAATGAAAAGCGCGCCAAAGGGCGCGCTTTTTTCATGGTCGCGGCGGCCTCGAAAGCTCTTGAGGCCGGTTTGCGGGCTTTCTCAGAACAAGCGGGCCAGCCCCGCGGCGATGCGCTCCAGGTATTCGGCGTCCACCGCGTCGAAGCTGGCCGGTTCGCTGGAGTCCACATCCAGCACCGCGACCACTTCGCCTGCGGCGTTGCGGACGGGCACCACGATTTCTGAACGGGCGCTGGAGGAACAGGCGATATGGCCGGGGAAAGCGTCGACATCTTCCACCACCAGGGTTTTTTCGGCCTGCCAGGCGCTGCCGCATACTCCTTTGCCAAACGGGATGCGAGTGCAGGCGATCGGGCCCTGGAAGGGGCCAAGCACCAGTTGCTTGTCCTTGACCAGGTAGAAGCCGGTCCACAGCCAGTCGAAGCTGCTGTGCAAGGCGGCGCAGAGATTGGCCAGCGCGGCGATCTGATCGGTCTCGGACTCAATCAGCGCCAGCGCCTGCGGCAATAGGGTTTGATAGCGCTCTTGTTTGTCGGCGCCGTGGATGATCAGCTGTTCTGCCATGGGGTGTCGTCGGGGTGTGGCTTGGGAAAGCGACAGCATACACAGCGGGCGGGCAAAAGAAAACGCCGCCCGGCGGGGCGGCGTCGTGCGGCGGGCCGGGGCCCGTTTACATCATGTGTTGACCGCCGTTCATCGCCACGTTGGCGCCGGTGATGAAGCCGGCTTGTTCGGAGGCGAGGAAGGCGACCAAGGCGGCGATTTCCTCGGGCTTGCCCAGGCGGCCCACCGGAATCTGCGCCACGATCTTGTTGCGCGTCTCCTCCGCCACCGCCATCACCATATCGGTGGCGATATAGCCGGGCGAAATGGTGTTGACGGTCACGCCCTTGCGCGCCACTTCCTGCGCCAGGGCCATGGTGAAGCCGTGCATGCCGGCCTTGGCGGCGGAGTAGTTGGTCTGGCCGAACTGCCCCTTCTGACCGTTGATCGAGGAGATGTTGATGATGCGGCCGAAGCCGCGGTCGCCCATGCCGTCCACCACCGGCTTGGTCATATTGAACAGGGAGTCCAGATTGGTGCGCAGCACCGCGTCCCAATCGTCCTTGGTCTGCTTCTTGAAACTGCAGTCGCGGGTGATGCCGGCGTTGTTGACCAGCACGTCCACCGGCCCCAGGTCTTTGGCCACCTTTTCGGCCAGTGCCTTGCAGGCTGCGGTGTCGGTGACGTCGCATTGGTAGGCGTGGATATCCTTGAGTCCCAGCCCCTTCATGTCGGCGAGCCAGGCTTGTTCGCGGCCGGGCTTGCTGTAGGTGGTGACTACGATGTGACCGCTTTCCGCCAGGGCTTTGCAGATGGCGGTGCCAATACCGCCCATGCCGCCGGTTACGAGTGCGATTCGCTTAGTCATAGTGCTGGCTCCTTTTTTGGCTGTCTGTCTGGATATGCTTATGCGATACGACTTTCAGTTTTTTAGGATAAGTGAATTACCCGCGTATGTGAATGGAAAGTACGCACACCCTTCGTCACGGCTTGGACGGTGAAAGTTCATCCGTTAGACGTTGCAGCAAAGAGAGCCGGGACTTGGCGATGGCGCCCGATTCACATGCGGTCATGATGGCACAGTTCGGTTCCACGCGGTGCGAACAATTGTGGAAGCGGCATTGACCAATCAACGGGCGTATTTCCGGGAAGTAGCGGGTTAGTTCGGCGGCCTTCAAATGCTTGAGGCCAAACTCCTGTAGGCCGGGGGAATCGATCAGATGACTGTCCGCGTTCAGATGGTAAAGCGTGGCGTGAGTCGTGGTGTGGCGGCCGGAGTCCAGCGCGGTGGAAATGTCGCCGATGCGGGCGTTGGCGTCCGGCAGCAGCGCATTGGTCAGCGTGGACTTGCCCATGCCGGACTGGCCGACGAAGACGCTGGTCTGGCCTTGCAGCAAGGGCAGCAGCGGCGCGACGTCCTGCTTGGCGGACAGGGTGACCACTTGGTAGCCCAGTTGGCGGTACAGCTCCAACTTGCGCAGCAAGCCCTCAGTTTCCGGCAGGTCAGCCTTGTTGACCACGATGACGGGATCGATGTCGCCGGCTTCCGCGGCGATCAGGCAGCGGCCCAGCAGTTCTTCGTTGGGGCTGGGCACGGCGGCGATCACGAACAGGATGCGGGTCACATTGGCGGCGATGACCTTGGTTTTCCAGTCGTCCTGGCGGTAGAGCAGGCTGCGTCGCTCTTGCGAGCGCTCGATGACGGCCTGTTCCTTGTTCTGCACCAGGATGTCCACCCAGTCGCCACAGGCGAAATCGACGCGTTTGCCGCGGGTGGTGCAATCGTAAACCTGGCCGTCGGATTCAACGATGAAGCGGCGGCCGTGGCTGCGGATGATTTGTCCGGTCTGACCTGTCATGGGCGGGCCAGCAGCGCTTCGGTCTTGGCGGCGCAGATGAAGTCGTTCAGGGTCAGGCCGCCGGCGTCGTGGGTGCTGAAGTTGACGACGACGCGGTTGTAATGCACCGACAGATCCGGGTGGTGGTCTTCGCGGTGGGCGATCCAGGCCAGCGCGTTGACGAAGGCCATGGTGTCGTGGAAGTTGGCGAAGGGAAAGGTCTTGGTCAGTTCGATGCCGCGGATGTTCCAGCCGGGCAGGGAACCCATCAATTGGTTGACGGTGCTGGCGGCCAGCGGGCTGGCGCCGTGTTGGGCTTCGCAGGACAGTTCGAGCAGGTTCATGTCAGCGGTTTCCTTGTAGATGGTTGATGCGCAGCGCGGCGGGCGGGTGCGAGTCGTAAAAAGCGGAATGCAGCGGGTCCGGCGTCAGCGTGGACGCGTTGTCGCGATAAAGTTTGACCAGGGCGGACACCAGTTTGCCGGCGTCGGTTTCGCTGGCGGCGAAGTCGTCGGCCTCGTATTCATGGCGGCGTGACAGGCTGCTGGACAGCGGGGTGAACGGAAAGGTGAAGGCCGGCACCGCGGTGAAAAACAGGATCAGCGCCATCGCGGTGCTGGGCGTGGAAACACCCAGGCCGGCGTAGAACCAGGGCGCGTCCAGCAACTGCCCCAGCAGGAAGAGGAAGCCCAGCGACAGCGCGAAGGCCAGCGCGATGCGCTTGACGATGTGGCGGCGCTTGAAATGGCCCAGCTCGTGAGCCAGCACGGCTTCGATTTCCTGATGGTCCAATTGCCCCAGCAAGGTGTCGAAGAACACGATGCGCTTGCCGGCGCCAAAGCCGGTGAAGTAGGCGTTGCCGTGGCTGGAGCGGCGGGAGCCGTCCATCACGAACACGCCCTGGCTCTGGAAGCCGGCGCGTTGCAGCAGCGCTTCGATGCGCGCCTTGAGCTCCAGGTCTTCCAGCGGGGTGAATTTATTGAACAGCGGCGCGATCAGCGTCGGGTAGATCGCCACCATCAGCAGCTGGAAGCCGGTCCAGACCAGCCAGACCCACAGCCACCACAGCGGGCCGGAAATGTCCATCAGCCACAGCACCAGCGCCACCAGCGGGAAGCCGATGACGGCGCCCAGCAGCAGGCCCTTGATCTGGTCGATGATGAACAGCTTGGGCGTGGTCTTGTTGAAGCCGAAGCGGGCCTCGATGCCGAAGGTGGAGTACAGGCTGAGCGGAAAGCTGACGCAGCCGGTCAGCGCCGCCACGCCCACGATCAGCAGCAGGCCGGACGGCAGCGGCGAGACGCCTGCGGCGGCCACGGCGCCGGCCAGCCATTGCAGCACGCCGCCAAAGGTCAGCGCCAGGATCACCAGGCTGTCCAGCACGGCGGAAAACAGGCCGAAACGGGTCTTGGCGATGCAATAATCGGCGGCCAATTGATGTTGTTGCAAGGCGATGGCGTCGCGAAAAGCGGCGGGCACTTCCGCGCGGTGGCGGGCGATGTGGCGGGCGTGGCGCCAGCCCAGCCAGAGTTTTAGCGCGAGTGTGGCCGCCAGCGCGGCCAGGAAGAGAGAGCTGAATGCCTCGGTCATCGGAGTCCGTTATCTGCTGTCAGGTTTGCCGCCAGCGCGGCAATGAAGGAAAATAGAAGGGTTTTGCAAAGATTGGCAAGTATGACACAAGATCAAATGAACCTCATCTGGCTCGACATGGAAATGACGGGCCTGAATCCAGAGACCGACCGCATCATCGAAGTGGCGATGATCGTGACCGACAGCCAGCTGAACGTGGTGGCGGAATCGCCGGTGTTGGTGATCCACCAGCCCGACGAGGTGTTGGACGGCATGGACGACTGGAACAAGAACACCCACGGCAAGAGCGGCCTGATCGAAAAGGTCAAGGCCTCCACGCTGGGCGAAGCCGAGGCCGAGCAAATCCTGCTGGATTTCATGGCTCTGCACGTGCCGCCGCGGATCACGCCGATGTGCGGCAACACCATCCACCAGGATCGTCGTTTCATGGTGCGCTGGATGCCCAAGCTGGAAGAGTATTTCCACTATCGCAACCTGGATGTGTCTACGCTGAAAGAGTTGTGCAAGCGTTGGAAGCCGGAGGTGGCGCGCGGCGTGGTCAAACGCGGCAAGCACGAGGCGCTGGCGGACATCCTGGAGTCTATCGAGGAGTTGCGTTACTACCGTGAGCATTTCCTCAAGCTCTAAGAACCTGTTTACGATCCGCCGCGCGTCGTGAAACGTGGCACGGCGAGTGCCGCTTCGAAATGCGCATGTGCCACGAGTACATTCCGCTTTCTCAGCTGCAACGCCTTGTCCCGCTCTAGCTCGCGAGATCGTAGACACGTTTTAAGCGGGGGACTGTCCCACAGGAGCGGCTCCGCAGCGGAGTTTGCTCCTTTTTATTGGCGAACACTTATTCCAGCGGCAATCCATATGGCTTCGCAACGCAGTTCCGACATTAATTCCACCCGGGTCTGGGCCCGGCTGCATCAGCATCAGCGCGCGACCCGGCACATGCATATGCGCGAGTTGTTCGACGCCGATCCGCAGCGTTTCCAGCGCTTTTCGCTGGAGCTGGACGGCCTGTTGCTGGACTACTCCAAGAACCGCATCACCGAACGTACGCTGGAGTTGTTGTTCGAATTGGCGCGCGAGGCCGATCTGGCCGGCTGGATGGAGAAAATGCGCGGCGGCGAGCGCATCAACGTCAGCGAGGACCGCGCGGTGCTGCACACCGCCTTGCGGCTGCCGGCCGGCGAGAGCCTGCTGCTGGACGGCTGCGAGCTGGTGGCCGAGGTGCAGGCGGTGCTCGCGCGGATGCGCGCTTTCAGCGAACAGGTGCGCGGCGGCGAGTGGAAAGGCTTCAGCGGCCGGCGCATCCGTCACGTGGTCAATCTGGGCATAGGCGGTTCCGATCTGGGGCCGCTGATGGTGAAAGAGGCGCTGGCCGCGTACGCGTCGCCGGAGCTGGACGTGCATTTCGTCTCCAATGTGGACGGCGCGCACGTCGCGCGCACGCTGCAGCGGCTGGACCCCGCCGAAACCCTGTTCATCATCGCGTCCAAATCCTTCACCACGCCGGAGACGCTGTTGAACGCCCAGGCGGCGCGGCAGTGGTTTTTGCAGGCGGGGAGCGAGGCCGATATCGCGCGTCATTTCGTCGCGGTGTCCACCAATCAGCCGGCGGTGCAGGCTTTCGGCATCGATCCGGCGCATATGTTCGGCTTTTGGGACTGGGTGGGCGGCCGCTACTCCACGTGGTCGGCCATTGGCCTGCCGGTGATGCTGTCGATAGGCTTCGACCGCTTCCAGGAATTCCTGGCCGGCGGTCACGCGATGGACCGGCATTTCTTCAGCGCGCCCTTCGCCGCCAATATGCCGGTGCTGCTGGCGCTGATCGGCGTCTGGTACAACACCTTCTATCGCGCCCATACCCACGCCATCATGCCTTACGACCACGGCTTGCGGCGTTTGCCGGCCCATGTGCAGCAATTGGACATGGAGTCCAACGGCAAGCGCGTCGGCCGTTACGGCGAGGCGTTGGATTTCGACACCGGCCCGGTGATCTGGGGCGAAGAGGGGGCCAATAGCCAGCACGCCTTTTTCCAGCTGCTGCATCAGGGCACGCGACTGGTGCCTTGCGACTTCATCATCCCGATGCGCAGTCATTATCCGGTGGCGGACCAGCACCAGGTGCTGGTGGCCAACTGCCTGGCCCAGACCGAAGCCTTGATGCGCGGTAAGAGCGAGGCTGAGGCGATGCGGGAGCTGGCGCATTTGCCGGGCGAGCAGCTGGACATGCTGTTGCCGCAGAAGCTCTTCCCGGGCAATCAGCCGTCCAACACCCTGGCGCTGGACGAGGTGAGTCCGCGCAGTGTGGGCATGCTGCTGGCGCTGTACGAGCACAAGGTGTTCGTGCAGGGCGTGATCTGGGGCATCAACTCCTTCGATCAATGGGGGGTGGAGTACGGCAAGCAACTGGCGCGCCGCATTCTGCCGGAGCTGGCCGCCGGCGACGACGCGCTGGCGCACGACAGCTCCACCAACGGCTTGATCCGCCATTTCAAAGCGCGGCGAGGCTGAGAGGATGGCCATGCAAGAAAGTCTGGAATTGGCTCGCCGTCTGGGCGAGCGTTTGCTGGCGGCGGGCGAGAGCGTCGCCGCCGCCGAATCCTGCACCGGCGGCATGATCGCCGCGGCGCTGACCGACATCGCCGGCAGTTCCGCCTGGTTCGGCTACGGCGTGGTCACTTACAGCAATGAGGCCAAGCAGCGTCTGCTGCGGGTGGAGGACGGCGCCTTGCGCGAGCACGGCGCGGTCAGCGAGGCGGTGGTGAGGCAGATGGCCGCCGGCGCGCAGGCGTTGTCCGGCGCGGATTGGAGCGTGGCGGTGTCCGGCGTCGCCGGCCCCGGCGGCGGCACGGCGGCCAAGCCGGTGGGGCTGGTCTGGTTCGGCATCGCCGGCCCTGACGGCTGGAGCGAGGCTTTCAGCTGCCGCTTCGACGGCGATCGCGCGCAGGTGCGCGCGCAAACCGTGATCCGCGCCTTGCAGCGTCTGGACGAGCTGTTGGCCGCGCGCAGCCGCACGGCTTAGCGTCCACCCGCTGAAGCGCGGCGGGCTTTGAACAGGCTCTTAGTCTTTGTTGTCCGGTTTTTTGCGCGCGCGCGGGTGCGCGCCGTCGTAGACCTTGGCCAGGTGCTGGAAGTCCAGCGCGGTATAGATCTGGGTGCTGGACAGATTGGCGTGCCCCAGCAGTTCCTGCACCGCGCGCAAGTCCCCGGAGGATTGCAGCAGGTGAGAGGCGAAGGAGTGGCGCAGCATATGCGGATGCACGTGTTGTTGCGCGCCGGTCTTGATCGCCCAGTCACGCAGGCGTTTTTCCACTTGCCGTCCGCCCAGCCGTCCGCCGTGGCGGGCGATGAAGACCGCGCGCTCCTCCTGCGCCGCCTGGCGTTGCGCCAGCCAGCGCTGCAGGCAGGCGCGCGCCTCGGCGCCCAGCGGCGCAATGCGTTCCTTGCCGCCCTTGCCGCGGATGCGCAGCAGATCGTCGGAAAAGTCCAGGTCTTCCAGATTCAAGCCCACCGCTTCGGACAGGCGCAGCCCGCAGGAATACATCAGCTCGAACAGCGCGCGGTCGCGTATGGAGAGCGCGTCGTCGTCGTCGATGCGGTCCAGCAAGGCCGCGGTGCTGTCCACCGGCAAGGCCTTGGGCAGCGGCTTGTCCTGTTTGGGCGCGCGCAGACCCTGGCTGGGGTCGTCCCCGCGCTGTCCGTTGTCCAACAGCCATTGGTAGAAGCGGCGCCAGGCGGAGAGCTTGCGCGCCAGGCTGCGGCTGTGCAGGCCTTGCGCGTGCAGCTTGGCCAGGATTCTGCGCAACTGGGCGTGTTCGGCCCGCTCCAGCGGAGCGGGGCTCAGCAGGGCGGCCAGTTGTTCCAGATCGCGCAGGTAGGCGGCGGCGGTGTGGCCGCTGCGGCCGGCCAGCGCCAGCGAGGCGGCAAAGCGCTCCAGGATGTCCATTTCAGCGGCGCAGTCTGGCCATCTGCATCAGGCGCTCGAACAATTGCAGATCCTGTTCGCTCTTGAGCAGCGCGCCCGCCAGCGGCGGCGGGGCGTTGTCCTGATGGCGCTGCTTCAGCGCGGCGGCGTTCATGTTTTCCGCCGACAGCAGTTTCAGCCAGTCCAGCAATTCCGAGGTGCTGGGTTTCTTCTTCAGGCCCGGCAGCTCGCGTATGGAGAAGAACACCTCCAGCGCTTCGCTGACCAGTTGCTGGCGCAGGGCGGGGAAGTGGGCGTCGATGATGGCCTGCATGGTGTCCCGGTCCGGGAAGCGGATGTAATGGAAGAAGCAGCGACGCAAGAAGGCGTCCGGCAGCTCTTTTTCATTATTGGAGGTGATGATGATGATGGGGCGCTGGCGGGCGCGCACGAACTCCTGGGTTTCGTGGACGAAGAACTCCATCTGGTCCAGTTCGCGCAGCAGATCGTTGGGGAATTCGATGTCGGCCTTGTCGATTTCGTCGATCAGCAGCACCGGGGCGGAGTCGGCGTCGAAAGCCTGCCACAGCTTGCCCTTGACGATGTAGTTGCGGATGTCGTGCACGCGGGCGTCGCCCAGCTGCGAGTCGCGCAGCCGCGAAACCGCGTCGTATTCGTACAGGCCGTGCTGCGCCTTGGTGGTGGATTTGATCGGCCAGACAATCAGCTCTCGGCCCAGGCTGCGGGCCACTTCCTCGGCCAGCATGGTCTTGCCGGTGCCGGGTTCGCCCTTGATCAGGAGCGGGCGCTCCAGCGTGATGGCGGCGTTCACCGCCATCATCAGGTCTTCGGTGGCGATGTAGTTGTCGGTGCCGGAAAATCGGGTATTGCTCGTCATGGGCGGGGGAGGCTTCAAAATGGCCAAAGCAGCCGCGCGGACGGCTGCTTTGGCGCGGAAAGGGGTTAACGGGCGAATTCGCGTTCCAGATCGTCCAGCGAAATGCCCCAGCTTTTCATCATATGGCTCAGCAAGGCCATTTCCGGCTCGCTGATGGTGCCGTCTGACTTGCTGATGTCCATGGCCAGCACGCAGGCCAGGATGCGTTTGCGGTGGTCGCTCACCTCGGCCAGCAGGCCGTTGATGCGCTCCGCGTCCAGCAAATGAATGGTGCCGTCGTCGTTGGCTTCGTCGGAGACGTCGTCGCAGTAATCCACCAGCACCTTGGTGAACTGCTTGCGCGGCAGGCCGATCAGGTCGTAGACGTGGAGTTTCTCCAGCAGCTCCAGCTCGCGCGGGTCCATATTGCCATCCGTGATCATAAACATGGCCAGCAGGCGCGCCAGTGCTTCCGGGCTATTGAGTGCGTATTTTCTCATGACGCCTTTCCTTTATTCTGATGTGACGCCTAGCCGCTCCAGAAACGCTGGGGGCATGGCGGCAGGCTTGCGGCTGACGTAGTCGAAGAAGACTAGGCCTGTCTTCAATCTTGCCACTTCTTTCCCGGTTTTGTCATTGCTTGCCTGATAGAGCAGATCGAAACCGCGCGCGCCGACGTCGTCCACGGCCAGCGCGAAGCGCAGCACCTCGCCGTGAAAGGCCTCCGCGCGATAGAGGATGGCGGTGTCCGCCACCACGACGCCCAGGCCCTCGATGCTGAGTTCGTGCGGATAGCCTAGACTTTGTAAAAAGCGCAGCCGCGCTTCCTGAGCCAGTCTCAGCACGGCGTCGTTGCCTAGGTGGCCGGCGTAGTTGATGTCTCCGATGCGGATGTCGACGCGGGTTTCGAATGCGAAGCGCTCAGGCAGGACAATCTGGATTCTGGGCATGATGTGGGCTTTGGGCGAGTGGTTTGGCTGAGTTGTTTGTCTTAACCTGAGTCAACAGGGCAGTGGCATGGTTTGATAGACTGCAAGTGTAAGGCAAATACAACAAGGAGCAGAGTCATGTATCAGCGCATATTCGTACCCGTGGATGATAGTGAAACCTCCAACCTGGCATTGCACGAGGCTTGCCATCTGGCCAAGGAGGTGGGCGCCAGCCTGAAGTTGGTGCATGTGGTGGATTTGGCCCAGTTCGGCTGGGGCGGCACCGAGTTTCTGGACGCGACCGAGCTGCAGAAATCGATCAAGCAGGCGGGCGAGCAGGTGTTGGGCCAGGCCGGGGCCAAGGCCAAAGAGCTGGGCGTGACGGCGGATTGCAAGATTCTGGAAAGCTGGGGCGACAAAATCGCCGCGGTGCTGGTGGACGACGCCGGCGTCTGGGGCGCCGATTTGATAGTGATGGGTACCCATGGCTGGAGCGGCTTAATGCATTTGCTGATGGGCAGCGTGGCGGAGGGCGTGCTTAAACTGGCGGACGTGCCGGTGTTGCTGGTGCGCAACCCGGGGGACTAGGCTGATGGCATGGCGGGCGCCTTGCATGGACGGAGTGAGGCGCGCCGTTGCTTGTCGGACAATCACGCGGGCAAAAATAAAGCCAGCCGGCATCGCTGCGGGCTGGCTTTCCTCGCGGAAGGGGATCAGCCGGCGGTGGCTTCCACGCTGCCGTCCTGGGCTTCCAGCTTGGTGCGAACCGCTTTGCGCAGACTCTTGTACAGGTCCGGGTGGGTTTCCTTCAGGTACTCGACGATTTCGAAGTCTTCGCGGCGAACCTTGGACAGGTCGATCTGCTCGACGTGAACCAGGCGCAACAGTTCGCGCACCGGCTTGGGCATGTTGCGGCCGCTTTCGTAGCGGGAGCCGCCGGACTGGGTCACGCCGATGCGGCTCCAGAATTCTTGCTGGTTCAGGCCGAGCTTGCGGCGGATCTCACGCGGGTTGGGGATCTTTTCAAACAGTTTCATGAGTGTTCCTCTCAGTATCAAAGAATATTGGTTCTAATATTTTTTAGGTTTCGTGCCCTGCACCCTAAAAATAGCAAAAAAAATCCATCAGGAATAATTCTGATGCAAAAAAGTTCATGAAGTTCCGTTAAGAGTCGACTTCGTTTTTTGCAATGTTAGTGGATTCTTATTGTCAAGGACAATGGGATTTGCAGGTCGAGACGCAAAAAGATACTGTGTGGTCGCTTTTTTGTAAAGCGTTTTGGCATTTGAGACTGAAAAAAAAGGGGAGGGGCGGCGAGCCTGACCCCCGGCACTTGCGCTAAATAACTGTGGCTGCTTCCTTCCGGACCTGACCAGGTTCGCTATCGCGCAATGCGGGGAGACCCGCCTCAAGAGAAGACGCATTCTAACGACAAGCGGCCGTTTTGCCAAGCTCGGCGTGCGTTTTTGTCGCGACGCCGGCCGCGGCGTCGGTTGCCGAAGCGCGGCCGCGCAGGCAGACTGGGCGGCATCTATATTAATACTGCGGCAAGCGTGGGAGTGTGTGATGGTTCAATCGGCGCAAGAACTGTTGGCGGAACTGATCCGCTTCGACACCACCAGCCGGCATTCCAATCTGCAATTGATCGAGTGGACGCGCGCTTATCTGTCGCAATTGGGCGTGGAGTCCACGCTGACCTTCAACGACGAGGGCAGCAAGGCCAATCTGTTCGCCCGCATCGGCGCGCCGGAACTGCCGCTGGTGGTGCTGTCCGGCCATAGCGACGTGGTGCCGGTGGACGGCCAGGTCTGGAGCAGCGATCCCTTCGTTCTGACCGATAAGGGCGATGGGCGCTTGTATGGCCGCGGCTCCGCCGATATGAAGGGCTTCATCGCCTGCGTGCTGTCGCTGGCGCCCTGGTTCGCGGAGTTGGCCGCGCGCGGAGAATTAAGGCAGGGCATAGGCATCGCCCTGTCTTACGACGAGGAAGTCGGCTGCCTGGGCGTGGGCCGGCTGATAGACCGCCTGGCGGCGGACGGGGTCAAGGTGTCGGGCTGCATCGTCGGCGAGCCCACCAGCATGCAGCCGGTGATCGCGCACAAGGGCATCGCTCATTTCCTGTGCAAGGTGGGCGGCCGCGCCGCGCATTCCTCGCTTACCCCGCAAGGCGTCAACGCCATCGAGTTCGCCGCGCGGCTGATCACCCATATCCGCAAGCTGGCCGACGCCGAAGCGTCCTTCGGCCATCGTCAGTCCTTATATGATGTGCCGTTCACCACCTTGCAGACCGGCACCATTCATGGCGGCACCGCCTGCAATATCGTGCCCAAGGATTGCGAATTCATGTTCGAGTGCCGCTGGTTGCCGGGCGATGGGCCTGAGCGTTTTGTCAGTTCCGTCCGGGACTACGCCGCCACCTTGTTGCTGGAGATGCGCGAGGTGGCGCCGGAGGCACAGATCGAGATCGAACGGGTGGTGTACAGCCCGGCCTTCGAATCGTCGGAAGACAGCGCGGTGCGCCGCACCGTAGCGCGCTTGTGCGGCTGCGACGGCGGCAAGGGCGTCGCCTACACCACTGAGGCTGGCCTGTTCAGCGAGGCCGGCATCGCTTGCGTGGTGTTGGGGCCCGGCAACATCGAACAAGCGCACCGGCCCGACGAATACATCGACATCGATCAACTGGAGCAGTGCGCGGCCTGGTTGCGGCGACTGGGAGATGAGCTGACGCAAAAACCGTGAAGATTTTTTTGCGCTGATGACCGAATAGCCGCAAAATCGCTGCCGGCGACAAGCCGAACACTCAAGTTGCCCGCCGGGGGGATCCCTTAGGCGGGCTTGTTTTATGGCGGCGTGAGCAGCTGTTCAACGCCCGGTCCCAAGGGGCCGGCGAGCGTTGGCGCCGCGGTAGTCAGAAAGAAAAAATAAATGAGTCAGAACGTGGGATCTGTGCGGCAGGGAGGCGCGGCCAAGTCGCGAGACGGCTTCACCTCCAGCTTTGGCGTGTTGGCGGCGACTCTCGGTTCCGCCGTGGGCCTCGGCAATATCTGGAAGTTTCCTTATCTGACCGGCACCAATGGCGGCGCCGGTTTTTTGGTGGTGTATGTGCTGGCCACGCTGCTGGTGGGTTTGCCGGTGATGATCGCCGAGATCATGCTGGGCCGCAAAGCCAAGCGTGACGCGGTGACGGCGCTGAAGACGCTGGCGCCGGCCGGTCAGCCCTGGTGGCTGATCAGCGCATTCGGCGTGCTGGCCGCCTTCCTGATCATGGCTTTCTATTCCGAAGTGGCGGCCTGGGTCTTCGCCTATGTGTTCAAGTCCTTGGGCGGCGGCCTCTTGTCCAGCGATCCCAAGGTGACCTCGCAGGCGTTTGGCGCCTTGATCTCCGATCCGGTGCAATCCTTGCTGTGGCAATGGCTGGTCTTGCTGCTGATAGGCGGCATTCTGCTGATGGGGGTGTCCAAGGGCATCGAGGCGGTGACCAAGAAGCTGATGCCCTTGCTGTTCCTGCTGTTGCTGGTGATAGGCGCGCGCAGCCTGATGCTGCCCGGCGCGGCCAAAGGGCTGGACTTCCTGTTTACCCCCGATTTTTCCAAGATCAGCGGCGCGGTGGTGTTGACCGCGGTGGGGCTGGCCTTCTTCAAGCTGTCCATAGGTATGGGCACCATGATTACCTACGGCAGCTATTTCCGCGATGATCAGAACATCCCGGTCACCACCTTCCGGGTGATGTGCGCGGACCTGTTCGTTTCCCTGCTGGCAGGCATCGCTATTTTCCCCGCGGTGTTCGCTTTCGGCTTTGAGCCGGCGGCGGGCCCGTCGCTGCTCTTCATCACCATCCCGGCGGTGTTCGCCAGCATGCCGCTGGGCAATGTGTTCATGGTGGCCTTCTTCGTGCTGGCCGCGATCGCCGCCACCGGCGCGATGCTGTCCATTCTGGAAGTGCCGGTGTCGGTGTTCAGCGAGCGCTTCGGCATCAGCCGCGTCAAGGCCACGGTGATCAACCTGCTGCTGCTGGCTTTGGTGGGCGCGGGCTGCGCCTTGTCCAACAGCACGCTGTCCGGTTTCAAGCTCTTCGGCATGACCTTGTTCGATCTGTTCGACTTCGTGACCTCCAATCTGCTGATGCCATTGGGCGGCATCTTCCTCTGCCTGTTCGTCGGCTGGGTGTGGGGTTTCGAACAGCTGAAGCAGGCGCTGAGCAATCAGGGCGCCCTGAAGAACGAGGGCTTGTTGAAAGCGCTGTTCTTCGTGCTGCGCTATGTGTCGCCGCTGTTGATCCTGGTGGTGATGCTGAAGGGCCTGGGCGTGATTTGAGCCCGTGCCGTCAAATAGAAAAAGGAGCCGCGAGGCTCCTTTTTTCATGCCGGCCGGCAGGGGTTTAGGGCTGGGCGGCGTCGTCTTCCGGTATCACCACCGGCGGCGGGGTGAAGCCGTTCAGTTCGCGGGCGTTTTTTTCCAACAGCAGCACAATGCTGGTGTTGAGCGCGCCGAAAGCCCAGCTGACCAGGAAAAACACCGAGTAGGCCGATAGCTTGTCGTTGAACAGGGTTTTGCCGTGCAGACTGAGCTCGGCCGGATCGAAAATGGAGAAGAACACCCCTGTCGCCAGAATGGCGATGATGAAGGAGGGCCAGAACAGCAAGATGCCTTTTTTCATTGAGTCATGCTCCTGTGGCTGCCGCAAGGAAATGCTTGGGTGGCTGATGTCAGGGTAATGGCCGGGCGACGCACTGTCAAAACGCGGCGACGGTGGATGAGCGACCGGAGAACGGCTCTCCATGTTAGACTGTGGCCATCCGGTTTTTCTTGTCCAGCCGGCCAGGGCGAGCGCTTTTGGCCGGTTGTTGCGTAAAGTAATGGAGCCTTGCATGACCTCGATCTTCTCCGCCGTAGAACTGGCGCCGCGCGACCCTATCCTGGGCCTGAACGAAGCATTCAACGCCGACACCCGCACCACCAAGGTGAATCTGGGCGTTGGCGTTTATTCCGACGACAACGGCAAGATTCCGCTGTTGGCGGCGGTAAAGGCGGCGGAGAAGGCGCGTCTTGAAACCATGCCGCCGCGCGGCTACCAGCCGATCGAAGGCGCTCAGGCTTACGACAGCGCGGTGCAGAACCTGCTGTTCGGCGCGGACAGCGAGCTGATCAAGGCGGGCCAGGTGGTGACAGCTCAAGCGCTGGGCGGCACCGGCGCCCTGAAAATCGGCGCGGACTTCCTGAAGCGCCTGAACCCGGCGGCCAAGGTCTATATCAGCAACCCGAGCTGGGAAAACCACCGCGCGCTGTTCGAGTCCGCCGGCTTCGAGGTGGAAAACTACCCGTATTACGACGCGGCCACCCGCGGCGTCGATTTCGAAGGCATGCGCGCCTTCCTGGCGCAACTGCCGGCCGGCTCCGTGATCGTGCTGCACGCTTGCTGCCACAATCCCACCGGCGCCGACCTGTCCGACGCGCAATGGGCCGAGGTGGTGCGGGTCTGCCGCGAGCGCGGCCTGGTGCCTTTCCTGGATATGGCTTATCAGGGCTTTGCCGACGGCATCGACGCCGACGCCGTCGCCGTGCGCCTGTTCTCGGCCTCCGGCCTGCAGTTCTTCGTGTCCAGCTCCTTCTCCAAGAGCTTCTCGCTGTACGGCGAGCGCGTGGGCGCCTTGTCCATCGTCACCGCCGGCAAGGAAGAATCCGCGCGCGTGCTGTCCCAACTGAAGCGCGTGATCCGCACCAACTATTCCAACCCGCCGATTCACGGCGGCGCGGTGGTGGCCGCGGTGCTGTCCAACCCTGAACTGCGTCAGTTGTGGGAAGACGAACTGGCCGGCATGCGCGATCGCATTCGCGCGATGCGCGTCGGCTTGGTCGAGGCGATCAAGGCCGAAGGCGTGGCTCAGGACTTCTCCTTTGTCGCCCAGCAGCGCGGCATGTTCTCCTATACCGGCCTGAGCGCGGCCCAGGTGGAGCGCTTGCGCGCCGACTTCGGCATCTACGCCGTGTCCACCGGCCGCATCTGCCTGGCGGCGTTGAACAGCAAGAACCTGACCTATGTGGCTTCCGCCATCGCCCAGGTGGTGAAGGCGGGCTAAGCCTGGCCGGTTTTGATATCCAGCATCGCCAAAGCCCCGCAAGTCGGGGCTTTTTTTCAATCGGCCTATCGCCGGCCGTAGTCAAGGAGCAGATTCATGCAATTGCACAGCCGCAGCTTTCAAGACGGGGAACGCATTCCGGGCCGCCTGGCCTTCTGCGTGCCGGACGCCGACAGCCATGTCGCGCTGTCCGACAACCTCAACCCGCATCTGGTCTGGAGCGGAGCGCCGGAGGGGACGCGCTCGTTCGCGCTGATATGCCATGATCCGGACGTGCCGTCGCGCGGCGACGACGTCAATCAGGAGGGCAGGGAGGTGCCGGCGGATCTGCCGCGGGTGGACTTCTATCACTGGCTGCTGCTGGACATTCCCGCCGGACAGAGCGAGATCGCCGAGGGCGGCCACAGCGCGGGGGTGAGCGCGCGCGGCAAGAGCGGTCCGGACGCGCCGCAGGGCTTGCGTCACGGCATCAACGACTACACCGGCTGGTTCGCCGGCGACGCGGCTATGGCCGGCGACTACTACGGCTACGACGGCCCCTGCCCGCCGTGGAACGACAGCCTGGAGCACCGCTACGTTTTCACCGTCTACGCCTTGGATGTGGCAGCTTTACCGGTGGACGGCGCCTTGACGCCTGCGAATATCGTCGCGGCTTTGGACGGCCATGTGTTGGCCTCGGCCAGCTTGAGCGGCCGCTATACGCTAAATCCGCGTTTGCTGTAATCGTCCCGCAATGTGAAGAAGTGGCAAAAAGGACAGTTTGTCCGTCTCGCAACGCAGAGGCCTCTGGCAAGGGATTGCAGTAGGCCAATGAAATGCAGCATGATGTTGCGGCGTTTCCCGTCTCCGCGGCTGATTTAGTTCGGGAGCCCGCGCCCGCGCGGCGCTTTGAACCGCGGCCAGCCCAAAGCGGCAAACGATAACAACATCAAAGGGGATTAACTGTCATGGTTGCAAACACTGTTAAAGACAAGCTGCCGGCCGCCGCGTTGGCGACGGGCGCTTTTGACGCGGACGATGCCGATGTGCGCAACAATCTGGGGCTGATGGGCTTGTTGGATGTGAACTCCGGCGATGGCCGCTATCGCCTGACCGCGACGCTGGAGCCGGAAGTCGAAGGCGTGGACGACGTTCAGGCCTGGGTGTTGGAAATGGAGCTCGTGACCCTGGCCACCGGCCAGGTGCTGCGTTGCAAACAGGCCGGCGTCGCCTACGCCGGCCCCACGCCGGGCAGCCATCTGCGCCGCTTGTTGGCCAATGGTCAGCTGCAGGGGTATTTGCAACTGGCCGCCTAGCCGGACCGCGCCGCCAGCAGGGATTAAGCCGCCGCATCATGCCGCGGCTTAATTTTTTTCTCCGCCTGGGCGCTCATCGTCCGCGCGCGCCTGCCGCGAACACTATAAAAAACGGTACAATCGCCGCAGTCGGGCTCGCAGCGGGTGCGGGTCCGGCGGTTAATTTTCGACATCGTCAGAGGTTGTGAACTGTGTGGTTTGTGCTGTGTGTGCTGCTGTTGGTGCTGGGTGCGCTGGCTTGGCTGGTGTATACCGGCCGCGTCGTCTTGTCCGAATGGACCCAAAAGCTGGATCGCTTGTTGGGCATGTCGCCGACGGAGCGTCATGAGCCGGACTACTTCGCGGAGGAGGCCGACGCCGGGCCGCACGCCGCGGAGGCGTGGAGCCGTCCTCGGACCGAGCCGATCGCGTCCCGCGACGCGTCTCCCGCTCCAGCCGAGCAGGAGCCGGCCAGACCGTCCGCGCCACAGCCGTCCCCTGAACGCGAAGCGCCGCCGGCCGCCGTCGAGCGCGAAACCGTAGTCTTGCCGAAACGGCCGGCCGCGCCGCCGCAGGCCAAGCCGGAACTGCCGACGCTGGAACTGTCCCGCGAATACCGCAAGCGCGTGCGCCAGCCGTCGGCCGAGCAAGAGCAGGCCAAGGATCTGCCGGTGATCGGCCTGCATGAGCTGCAACATAATCTGCAGTCGGATTACCGTCGCCGCCAGGCCTCCCGGGTTCTGACGCAGAGCGCCAAGGATCAGGGCGCGTCCGCCTTGCCGGTGATCGAGCCCAGCGAGGTGCGCGAGCAGTTGCGCCACATCCATTCCAAGCGCGGCAAAACCATGGCCGCGTCTCAAGCTTTCGTGATTCGCCCCCAGGCGCTCAAGCCGCAAGAGGCGGAGGAGCCGCAAATCGTGCCGCCGCCCGTGGTGCGGCATGAATTGCCGGCCAGCGCGCGGCCCGCGCATCACGGCTGGCTGTCTCCGCCGCCCGCGCAGGCGCGACCGGCGCCGCCGCTGATCGAGCCCGAAGTGGTGGCGTTCGAGGAGATATCCGCGCCGATGGCGGAGATCGCGCCGCCTAGGCCGGAGGACGAGGCCCAGGCCCCGTCGTCGGAGCCGGCGTCGCCGGTATTCGCGCCGGTCGAGCCCGCCGCGCCGGCGTTTCTGCTTGACGTGGAGCCCAGGTCCGAGCAGGAATGGGCGCCGCCGCCGGCCGAGGCCGCGCCGCCGGATCCCGCGGCCGACGAGGCGGCGTTGCCGCTTATCGACCCGGTTCCGGTTTCCGTTCCGCAGACGGTAGACGAGGCGGAGCCGACGCGGCCGCCGGAGCCGGCGCCGTGGCGCTGGCCGCAAACGCGCTCGGTTCTGGTGCAGGAGGATGAAAAGCCCGCGGTGGTGCAGCAGGCGGTGTTGCCGGCGGAAGAGCCGCCTTCGGCGGCGGCCGCGGCGCGGCAGCTGGCGGCCAAGCCCATGCCCTGGGTCTTGATCGAGCCGCCGCCTGCGGAAGCGAAGCCGGCGGAAGCCTTGGCCGAGCTTCGTCCGCCCTGGGATGCCGAGCCGGCGCCGGAGGCGCCCGAGGCATGGGCGCGGCAGGCGCAGGCCGAGGTGGAGCAGGCGGCGACGCTGGACGCCAAAGCGGAAGCCAAGCCGCGGCCGGTATACGACGATTACGGTTTGCCGGGGCTGGATTTGCTGCGCCCGGCGGACGAGGCGACGGTGACGTGCTCGGAGGAGGAGTTGCTGGAGCGCGGCATCGTCATCGAGGAAAAGCTGGCCGAGTTCAAGGTCAAGGTCAGCGTGGTGGACGCTTACGCCGGCCCGGTGATCACCCGTTACGAGGTGGAGCCGGCGGTGGGCGTGCGCGGCAATCAGGTGGTCAATCTGATGAAGGATTTGTCGCGCGCGCTGGGCCTGGCCGCGATCCGGGTGGTGGAAACCATACCCGGCAAAACCTGCATGGGTCTGGAGCTGCCCAATCCCAAGCGCCAGATGATACGTTTGTCCGAGATCTTCTCCTCCGAAGTGTTCCAGCAGCCGCGTTCGCGCCTGACCCTGGCCTTGGGCAAGGACATCACCGGCCAGCCGGTGGCGATGGATCTGGCCAAGGCGCCGCATCTATTGGTGGCCGGCACCACCGGCTCCGGCAAATCGGTGGGCGTCAACGCGATGATTCTGTCCATGCTGTACAAGGCGCGGCCGGACGAAGTGCGCTTCATCATGATAGATCCCAAGATGCTGGAACTGTCGGTGTACAACGACATCCCGCATCTGCTGGCTCCGGTGGTCACCGATATGAAGCTGGCGGCCAACGCCTTGAACTGGTGCGTGGGCGAGATGGAGCGCCGCTACCGGCTGATGAGCGCGCTGGGCGTGCGCAATCTGGCCGGCTACAACGACAAGGTGAGCGAGGCCGAAGCCATGGGGCAGCGCATCGGCAATCCGTTCAGCCTGACGCCGGAAACGCCGGAGCCCTTGGAGGCCTTGCCCTTCATCGTGGTGGTGGTGGACGAGTTCGCCGACCTGATGATGGTGGCCGGCAAGAAGATCGAGGAATTGATCGCGCGGCTGGCGCAGAAGGCGCGCGCCGCCGGCATCCATTTGATCCTGGCCACTCAGCGGCCGTCGGTGGACGTGATCACAGGTCTGATCAAGGCCAATATTCCGACGCGGATCGCCTTCCAGGTGTCCAGCAAGGTGGACAGCCGCACCATTCTGGACCAGATGGGCGCGGAAAGCCTGCTGGGTCAGGGCGATATGCTGTTCCTGCCGCCGGGAACCGGTTATCCGCAGCGCGTGCACGGCGCCTTCGTCACCGACGACGAAGTGCACGCCATCGTCGAACATCTGAAGCAGTTCGGCGAGCCCGATTATGTGGAAGGCCTGCTGACCGGCGAGAGTGAGGCGGAGGAGGAGTCCGCCGCGGCCACGGCCAAGGCGCAGGCGGCGACGGAAAGCGACCCGCTGTACGACGAGGCGGTGGAAATCGTGATGCGCACCCGCAAGCCGTCTATTTCATCGGTGCAGCGCCATCTGCGCATAGGCTATAACCGCGCCGCGCGGCTGATCGAGGAAATGGAAGCGGCGGGCATTGTCAGCCCGATGGAAAGCAACGGCAACCGGACGGTGCTGGTGCCGCAGCGCGAGTTCTGATTCGTGTGTCGCCGCATGAAAAAAGCGCGCCCTAGCGGCGCGCTTTTTCGTTTCTTATGCGTGGACGGGGGTCAGCGACGGCGCTGGTCCTGATCGTTGCGAATGCGGATCGGAGCCAGTTGGTCCTGGTCTTCCACCGGGCCGCTCAACATCTTGGCGACGACGACCACAGCGGCGATGAGGGCGAATAAAAGCAAAATTTCCATGGCATGGCTCCCCGAGGCTTGAGTACGAACTTGTTGGTGAAGACGATTGCCGGCCAACCGGCCTGGAAGCAAAGTCGTCTATGGCGGCCCCCTGTGATTTCATTCTGGAACACAAGCTGCCGCAAGCTCAAGTAATAATTTGTGTCGGAAAGTTAAAATTCAAGGCGCGCTGCGCTTCAGCGCCCGCATCGCCTGATCAATGCCTTGCAAGGTCAGCCCGTACATGCGCCCGGACATCAGTTGTTGCAGCATGTGCAGCGATTGGGTGTAGTCCCAGTGCGCTTCCGGCACCGGGTTGAGCCAGGCGGCGTGCTTGAAGTGAGCGAGCAGGCGGCGCAGCCAGACTTCGCCGGCCTCCTGGTTCATGTGTTCCACGCTGCCGCCCGGATAGCTGATCTCATAGGGGCTCATGGTGGCGTCGCCGACGATGATCAGCTTGTAATCGCCGCCGAAAGTATGGATCAGGTCCCAGGTGGGCAGGGTCTGGGTGTGGCGGCGGGCGTTGTCCTTCCATACCGCTTCGTAGACGCAGTTGTGGAAGTAGAAATACTCCAGGTGCTTGAACTCGGACTTCACCGCCGAGAACAGTTCCTCGCAGGCCTTGACGTGGTCGTCCATCGAGCCGCCGATGTCGAACAGCACCAGCACCTTGACCGCGTTGCGCAGCTCGCGCTGCATGCGCAGGTCCAGCATGCCGGCCTTGCCGGCGGTGGCGGCGATGGTGGCGTCCAGATCCAGCACTTCCTCGGCGCCGTCGCGGGCGAACTCGCGCAGCCGGCGCAGCGCGATCTTGAGATTGCGGGTGCCCAGCTCGACCGAGTCGTCGAAATTGCGGAATTCGCGCTGGTCCCACACTTTCACCGCGCGGCGATGGCGCGACTCATGCTGGCCGATGCGGATGCCGGCCGGATTGTAGCCGAAGGCGCCGAAGGGGCTGGTGCCGCCGGTGCCTATCCATTTATTGCCGCCCTGGTGCCGTTCCTGCTGCTCTTGCAGCCGCTGGCGCAGGGTGTCCATCAACTGCTCCCAGCCCAGCGCCTCCAGGCGGCGCTTGTCTTCCTCTAACAGGTGCTTTTCCACCTGCTTGCGCAGCCAGTCTTCCGGGATGCCGGTTTTCAGTTCGTCCAGCGCCAGCGACAGGCCTTTGAAATGGCTGCCGAACACTTGGTCGAAGCGGTCGAAGTGTTTCTCATCCTTGATCAGCGCGGTGCGCGCCAGATAGTAAAACGCGTCCAGATCGCCGAAGGCGACGCGTTTTTGCAGCGCCTCCAGCAAGGTGAGGAATTCTTTCAGCGTGACCGGCAGACCGGCCTCGCGCAGGGCGTAAAAAAAATCGATCAACATGGCGCGGCTAGAGGGTGACAGCGTGGGTGGGCGATGATATTCTTATTTTAGAGTCACGGCTCTAAACAATCGTTCGGATACTGCTATCCTAAGGATAATACAATGAATGCCGCCGCCATGCCCATTTGCCGGGATGATCATCTGCAAGCGGAGTTTTCCCGCCTGTACCGCCTTAGCCGGGCTTCAGCGTTTCCGCCGCTGGAGCAGCGCCAGGATTGGCTCAAGCGCCTGGAGAGCATGTTGCAGGACAACCGCCAGGCTTTCGTCGACGCCATCAGCCAGGACTTCGGCCACCGCAGCGCGGTGGAAACCCGGCTGGCCGAGCTGTTTCCCTCGCTGGAGGCCATACGTTACGCGCGTCGGCGGCTGCGGCGCTGGATGCGGCCGGAACGGCGCGGGGTGTCTATGTGGTTCCAGCCGGCCGGCAACAGCGTGATGCCGCAGCCCTTGGGCGTCATCGGCGTGCTGGTGCCGTGGAACTATCCCTTGTTTCTGGCGCTGGGGCCGGTGGTGTCCGCCTTGGCGGCCGGCAACCGGGTGATGGTGAAGATGTCGGAATACACGCCGGCAACCGGCGCGCTATTGCAGCGCCTGGCCGAGCGCTACCTGGGGCCGGAGGTGATGGTCGTGGTCAACGGCGACGCCGAACTGGCCCAGGACTTCAGCCGGCTGCCTTTCGACCATCTGTTCTTCACCGGCTCCACCGCGGTGGGCCGTCACGTCATGCGCGCGGCGGCGGAGAATCTGACGCCGGTGACCTTGGAGCTGGGCGGCAAATCGCCGGTCATCGTCGCCCGGGGCGCCGATCTGCGTCACGCGGCCGAGGCCATCGTCGCCGGCAAGATGCTGAACGCCGGCCAGACCTGCGTGGCGCCGGACTATGTGCTGGTCAACGATAAGGACCGCGAGGCCTTGCTGGACGAGTTGCGCGGCGCGGCGCGGCGCGCCTATCCGACGCTGGCGGACAATCCCGATTACAGCGCCATCATCAATGAGCGTCATTGCCAGCGCCTGCTGCAATGGCTGGAGGAGGCGCGCGCGGCCGGCGCCGAGGTGGAGCAGATCAACCCGGCGGCGGAGGACTGGCGGCCCAGCCGCAAATTCCCGCTGACCCTGGTGCAGGGCTGCCCGGAAGACGCGACTTTGTTGCGGGAGGAGATTTTCGGGCCGATTCTGCCTGTGCTGAGTTACGACAAATTCGACGAGGCGCTGGCCTACGTCAACGCGCGGCCGCGGCCGCTGGCCTTGTATCTGTTCGACCGGGATGCGCTGCGCATAGAGAAAACCTTGCGCGAAACCGTGTCGGGCGGGGTGGCGATCAACGACATCGCCCTGCAGGTGGTGCAGGAGGATTTGCCTTTCGGCGGCGTCGGCCCGTCCGGGATGGGGCATTGTCACGCCAAGGAGGGCTTTATGGCCTTCTCCAAGCTCAAGCCGGTGTTCCGGCAAAGCCGCTGGGCCGGCACCGCCTTGACGCGCGCGCCTTACGGCGCCGGCGTGGAGCGGCTGTTGAAGTGGATGCTGCGCTGAGATGCTGAGCCGCCGCCAATTGCTCAAAACCGGTCTGGGCGGCGCCGCGGCCTTGGCGCTGGCCACCTTGTTGGCCTCGCCGCAGCCGGACGGCCCGGCCGAGGACTGGGCCAAGCCCTTGAAGCTGCGCGCCTTGACGCCGCGGGACGCCCAGTTGCTGGCGGCGATCGCCCCGGGCGTCCTGGGGGCGGGCGTCGCGCCGCCCGAGGACGTGGTGCGCGGCGTGGACCGCGCGGTGGCCGGCTTGCCGCCGGCGATGCGGGCCGAACTGCGTCAATTGCTGGATTTGCTCGGCAACCCCTGGGGGCGGCGCTGGATCGCCGGAGTGTCCGCGCCGTGGCGGCAGGCGTCGGTCGAGGACATCGAAGCCTTTCTGCGGCGCTGGCGCGGCAGCGTTTTTCCCTTGCTGCGCAGCGGCTATCAGGCCTTGCACCAGTTGCTGAACGCGGCCTGGTACGGCAATCCGGCCAGTTGGCCGGCGCTGGGCTATCGGCAGCCGGCGGCGGTGATGGAGATGCTGCCGTGAGCCGCGCGACGATACCCGATCCGGTGGCCGCCGGCGTCGCCGCGGGCTGGAAGGCGCTGGACGGTGCGAGCCTGCCCGATCTGGAGCTGCGGGCCGATGTGGTCATCGTCGGCAGCGGCGCCGGCGGAGGCATGGCGGCCGAGCAATTGGCCGCGGCCGGGTTGGACGTGCTGCTGTTGGAGGAGGGCGGCCTGTACAGCTCGCGCGATTTTCGTCTGTTGGAAGCCAAGGCCTACCCGGAGCTGTATCAGGAGTCCGCCTGTCGCAAAACGGCGGATAAGGGGATTTCCATCCTGCAGGGCCGGGCCGTGGGCGGGAGCACCGTGGTCAACTGGACCAGTTCCTTCCGCACGCCGCCGGACACGCTGAACTGGTGGCGGGAGCGCCACCGTTTGAGCGGCATGGGCGAGGAGGCGATGCGGCCCTGGTTCGAGCAAGCCGAGGCGCGGCTGGGCATCGCCGACTGGCTGCCGGACCCGAACCCCAACAACGCGGCGCTGGCCCGCGGCTGCGCGGCGCTGGGCATCGCCCATGCGCGCATCCGCCGCAATGTGCGTGGCTGTTGGAACCTGGGTTATTGCGGCATGGGCTGCCCCACCAACGCCAAGCAGTCCATGCTGGTGACGGCAATTCCCGCTGCGCTGGAGCATGGCGCCAGGCTGATCAGCCGGGCGCGGGTGGATCGTTTGCGCGCCAATGCCGCCAGAACCCGGCTGGAAGGGCTGGAAGGGCGTTTTCTGGCGGCGGACGGGGTGGGAGAAACCGGGCGCCGCTTCAAGGTGAAGGCGGCTCAGGTGGTGCTGGCCGCCGGCGCCATCGGTTCGCCGGCCATCCTGCTGCGCAGCGGCCTGATCGATCCGGGCGGCCATACCGGGACGCGGACCTTTCTGCATCCAGTGCTGCTGTCAGCGGCCTTGATGCCGGAACCGGTGGAGCCGTTCAACGGCGCGCCGCAGACGGTGTACAGCGATCACTTCATGCATGTTCACGCGCTGGACGGTCCCTTGGGCTACAAGCTGGAGGTGCCGCCCATCCATCCCTTGCTGGCTGGCATCACCTTTCCCGGCTTCGGCGCGGCGCAGCCGGCCTTGCTGCGACGCTTGCCGCATCTGCACGCGACGCTGGCCTTGTTGCGCGACGGTTTTCACCCGGAAAGCCGCGGCGGCCAGGTGCGCTTGCGCGGCGATGGTTCGCCGGAGCTGGACTATCCCTTGAACGAGGTCTTGTGGGAGGGCGCGCGCCGCGCCTGGTTGAGCATGGCCGAGATCCAGTTCGCGGCCGGCGCCAGGCAGGTGCTGACGGTGCACGAGCAGGCCGGCCTGGCCCGCAGCTGGGGCGAGGCCCGGAGCATGATTGCGGGGCTGACGCTCAAGCCCTTGCTGGCCAAGGTGGTCAGCGCTCATGTGATGGGGGGCTTGGCGATGTCGGGCGACGCCGAGTCCGGGGTGGTGGACGAATGGGGGCGGCATTGGCAGCTGGACAATCTGACCGTGGTGGACGGTTCGGTGTTTCCCAGCAGCGTGGGGGCCAATCCGCAGCTGTCCATTTACGCCTTCGCCCTGCGCGCGGTGGCGGCCTTGCGGCAGCGGATGCAGGGCGTAAAAACCTGAGAGGCCATGGCGCGAGGGCGACAAAAAAGGGACCGCGGAGGTCCCTTTTGCATCAGGCTGTCAGGCAGCGTCGAATCAGGCGAAGTTCTTGGCGACGAAGTCCCAGTTCACCAGCTTCCAGAAGCTGTCCAGATAGTTCGGGCGGCTGTTGCGGTAATCGATATAATACGCGTGCTCCCACACATCACAGGTCAGCAGCGGCTTCTTGTCGGTGGTCAGCGGGGTGGCGGCGTTGCTGGTGGATACCAGGTCCAGCGAGCCGTCGGTGTTCTTCACCAGCCAGGCCCAGCCGGAACCGAAGGTGCCGATGGCGGTTTGGGTGAAGGCTTTCTTGAATTCGTCGTGGGAACCCCATTTGGCGTTGATGGCGTCGGCCAGCGCGCCGGTGGGCTTGCGCTCTTCGCCGGCGTTGGGGGCGAAGCCCAGCCAGTAGAAGGTGTGGTTCCAAACTTGGGCCGCGTTGTTGAAGATGCCGCCGGAGGATTTCTTCACGATCTCTTCCAGGGAGGCGTTTTCAAACTCGGTGCCCTTGACCAGGTTGTTCAGGTTGGTGATGTAGGTCTGATGATGCTTGCCGTAGTGGAATTCCAGGGTTTCCTTGGAAATGTGCGGGGCAAGCGCGTCCAGCGCGTACGGCAGTTCCGGCAGTTTGTGTTCCATTATGCTCTCCTTGTTGAGAAAGTAAGCCGCATAAGCGGATGCTTTAGCCGCAAGTTTACTGGATTAAGCCGCTGGTCGCCAATAGTTGACTAAAAAAGTAAAGTAAGGATGAACGCCATTGCAGTATGATGTTATTGTCATTGGAGCCGGCGCCGCCGGCCTGATGTGCGCGGCCACCGCGGGCCAGCGCGGCCGGCGCGTGCTCTTGCTGGACCATGCGCGCAAGCTGGCCGAGAAGATCCGCATTTCCGGCGGCGGCCGCTGCAATTTCACCAATCTCCACGCCCGTTTCGACTGTTATCTGTCGGCCAATCCGCATTTTTGCCGTTCGGCGCTGGCGCAGTACACGCCGCAGGATTTCATCGCCATGGTCGAGCGCCACGGCATCGGCTATCACGAGAAAAAGCTGGGCCAGCTGTTCTGCGACGACGGCAGCGAACGCATCATCGCCATGCTGGACGAGGAGTGCCGGCTGGGCGGGGTGGACCGGCGCATGGAGGCGCAGGTTCTGCGGGTGAGCCGGGACGCGGACGGTTTCGCGCTGGAGACCGGCGCCGGCGTTTTTCGCGCGGCGTCGCTGGTGGTGGCGACCGGCGGTTTGTCCATCCCGCAGATCGGCGCGACGCCGTTCGGCTACCAGTTGGCCGAACAGTTCGGCCTGGAGCTGACGCCGCTGACGCCGGCCCTGGTGCCGCTGACCTTTCATGTGGAGGACGCGGAAGCGTTCGCGCCGCTGGCCGGCGTGTCTTTGGAAGTGGAAGCGCGCGCCGGCAAGGGGCGCTTCCGCGAGAACGTGTTGTTCACTCACAAGGGCGTGTCCGGCCCGGCCATTCTGCAAGTGTCGTCCTATTGGCAGCCGGGCATGACGCTGGAACTGGACCTGCTGCCGGACGCGGACGCCGCGGCCTGGCTGGAGCAAAAGGCGGGCAGCGAGCAGCTTATCGCCAACGCGCTGGCCGAGTTCGGCTGGCCCAAGCGCTTCGCCGAGGCCTGGCTTGAGCGCGAGGGCTGCAATAAGCGGCTGAAGGACTTGTCGCCCAAGCAGCGTCAGCAGCTGGCCGAGCGCTTGCACGGCTGGCGGGTCAAGCCCAACGGCACCCAAGGCTATAAAAAGGCCGAGGTGACGCTGGGCGGGGTGTCGACCAAGGCGCTGTCGTCCAAGACCATGATGGCCAACGCGGTGCCCGGCCTGTTCTTCATCGGCGAGGTGGTGGACGTCACCGGCTGGCTGGGCGGCTACAATTTCCAGTGGGCCTGGTCGTCAGGCTATGTGGCCGGGATGCATTGCTGATCTTGGAGCCTGTTTATGATCTCGCGAGCAAGGGCGAGACAAGGCGAAAACGGCTGAAAAAGCGGAGTGTACATACGGTACATGAGCATTTTGGAGATGTTTTCAACGCCGTATCGCCGACGCGTAGCAGATCGTAAACAGGTTCTTAGTCCGCCGCCAGAAACCACACGTTCTGGATCTTGCCGTCGATGATTTCATAGACGGCCGCCACTTCGAAGGGCTGCTCGGCCACGCCGCTAACGCGTTCGTGGTCGATTACCTTGTTGCCGAACTCGATGCGTTTGACCAGTTCGGCGTGCAGGTCCGGCAAGTTGAAGCGCTGGCCGGCGTAGAAATCTCTCAGGGCGGCTTTGCCGCGCAGGCTGGGTTCCGCGCCGGGCAGCCGGTACACCGTCACGTCGTCGGCGTAGACGGCGAGGAAGGGCTCCAGCTGGCGTTGGTTGTAAGCGTCGAGTTGTCTTTGGACGAGGGCGGTGGGCGTCATGGCGGCTCCAGATGAACGAAGCTTCGATGCTGGGGCCGCGCGAGGCGCTTGTCAACGCATGCTCAGCGAGTGGCGGTTTCGGGTTAAAATCGGGTTTTGCCTGATCCAGGCTTGCTTCATTCGCGCGGCCAGGCCGCGCCATCACTCCGAGTCTACATGACTGAATCGTACGAGAATTTTGACAGCGAGATGGCGGCGATCCGCACGCCGCCTCATTCGATCGAAGCCGAGCAATCGGTGCTGGGCGGCTTGTTGCTGGACAACAGCGCCTGGGACAAGATCGCCGACGTGGTGTCCGAGGCGGACTTTTACCGCCATGACCACCGGCTGATCTACAAACACGTGGCCAGGCTGGTGGAACTGGCGCGTCCGGCCGACGTGGTCACCGTTTCCGAAAGCCTGGACAAGAACGGCGAACTGGGCAATATCGGCGGCCTGTCCTATCTGGCCACGCTGGCGCAGAACACGCCGTCCGCCGCCAATATCCGCCGCTACGCCGAGATCGTGCGCGAGCGCTCCATCATGCGCCAGCTGGCGCTGGTGGGCACCGAGATCGCCGAGGCCGCCTACGCGCCGATGGGGCGCGACGCCTCGCAGCTGCTGGACGAGGCCGAGGGCAAGGTGTTCCAGATCGCCGAATCCACCGCCAAGTCCAAGCAGGGCTTCCTGGAAATGCCGGGCCTGTTGAAAGAGGTGGTGGAGCGCATCGATATGCTCTACAGCCGGGAGAACCCGGACGAGGTCACCGGCGTGCCCACCGGCTTCATCGATCTGGACGCCAAGACCTCGGGCCTGCAAGCGGGCGATCTGATCATCGTCGCCGGACGTCCGTCCATGGGCAAGACCGCGTTCTCGATGAATATCGCCGAGCACGTGGCGGTGGAGCAGCATCTGCCGGTGGCGGTGTTCTCGATGGAGATGGGCGGCACGCAGCTGGTGATGCGTATGCTGGGTTCGGTGGGGCGGCTGGATCAGCACACGCTGCGCACCGGCAAGCTGGGCGACGACGACTGGCAGAAGCTGACTTACGCGATAGGCAAGCTGTCCGAGGCGCCGATGTACATCGACGAAACCGCGGCGCTGACCGCGCTGGAAGTGCGCGCGCGCGCGCGCCGTCTGGCGCGCCAGCACGGCGGCAAGCTGGGTCTGATCGTGATCGACTACTTGCAGCTGATGTCGGGCTCGGGCCGCGGCGACAACCGCACCGCCGAGCTGGGCGAGATTTCGCGCGGCCTGAAAGGCCTGGCCAAGGAGCTGCAGGTGCCGGTGATCGCGCTGTCCCAGCTGTCCCGGGCGGTGGAGCAGCGTCCCAACAAGCGGCCGATGATGTCGGACTTGCGAGAATCCGGCGCCATCGAGCAGGATGCCGACTTGATCGTCTTCATGTACCGGGAAGAGTATTACAACCCGGAGAACCAGGAAGTGAAGGGCCTGGCCGAGGCCATCATCGGCAAGCACCGTAACGGTCCCACCGGCGCGGTGCGGCTGGCCTTCGTCGGCAAGTACGCCAAGTTCGACAACGCCGCCACGCTGGGCGTCAGCGGTTGGGCGGACAGCGACTCCTAAGAACCTGTTTACGATCTGCTGCGCGTCGGCGATACGGCGTTGAAAATGGTTTCGAAATGCTCATGTACCGTCTGTACACTCCGCTTTCTCAACCGTTTTCGCCTTGTCTCGCCTTAGCTCGCGAGATCGTAAACACGTTCTAAGATGGTTCTGTGAGCATACGAGGCATTCCATGAGCTTTTTCGACAAGCATGTATTCATCTGCTGTAATCAGCGCGCCGGCTGCGAGGATTGCTGCAATAATCACGGCGCCAGCGAACTGCTGGGCTATATGAAGGACAAGGTCAAGGCCCTGGGCCTGGCCGGCGAGGGCAAGATCCGAGTCAACAAGGCGGGCTGTCTTGGGCGCTGCGACGACGGCCCGGTAATGGTGGTGTATCCGGAGGAGACCTGGTACACCTTCGTCGACAAGGAAGACATCGACGAAATCGTCGCCGAGCACATGGTGGGCGGGCGCGTGGTGGAAAGGTTGAAGATCTGATGTTGAAGGCGATGAACAAGCAAGTGGTGGCCGGGCCCGCCGGCGGTCTGGAAACCATCGTGGTGGCGGCCCAGGCGGAGGCGCGCGGCATTGCGGTGATCTGCCATCCCAACCCGCTGCAGGGCGGCACCAACACCAACAAGGTGGTGCAGACCGCGGCCAAGGCCTTGTCGCAGCTGGGCTATGTCTGCTACTGCCCGAATCTGCGCGGCGTGGGCGACAGCGAGGGACAGCACGATTACGGCATCGGCGAGGTGGAGGACGTGATCGCCGTGGTGGAACACGCGCGCCGCGAGCAGGGCGATCTGCCGCTGGCGCTGGCCGGTTTTTCCTTCGGCGGCTTCGTCGCGGCGCGCACCCGCGCGCGCATAACGTCGGACAAATTGCTGCTGATGGGCGTGGCGGTGGGCAAGTACGAAACGCCGACGCCGGAGGTGCCGGCCGATGCGCTGGTGATTCACGGCGAGGAGGACGAGGTGATTCCGCTGTCCGCGGTGATGGCATGGGCGCGGCCGCAAGGCTTGCCGGTGGTGGTGTTTCCCGGCGCCGGCCATTTCTTCCATGGCCGCCTGGTGCAGCTGGCGCAGACGATTCAGCGCTGTTGGTAGGGCGTCGTCAGGCCCTGGCGCAAAAAAACCGGTCATCCATGCGATGGCCGGTTTTTTTATCAGCGGTGCAGTTCGCCCGCGGCTTCTGGCTGGTAGGTGACTTCCAGCACCTTCAGGCGGATGCTGCCGGCCGGCGTCGGCCAATCTATGCTCTGTCCGGCGGAGAGGCCGAGCAGCGCGGCGCCGATGGGCGCCAGCACCGAGATCTTGCCCTGTTCGCTGTCCGCTTCGCGCGGGTAGACCAGGGTCAGGGTTTTTTCCTGGGCGTCGTCCAGCTTGACCCGCGCGCAGCTGTTCATGGTGATGATGCCGGCGGGCATGGCGGCGGGCTCCACCACATCGGCGCGCTCCAGCTCGGCTTCCAGCGCGGCCGCGGTGGGGTGGCCGCTCTCGCAATCCTCCAGCAGCGCGGCGAGGCGCTCATAGTCCAGAGAGGACACCGTGATGGCCGGGCTTGTCGACATATGCAACTCCTTCAGATAGACAAAGGGCACCGCAGGGTGCCCGATGATTTAGTGCGCGAAAAGCGTGTGTGCCAATGATATCGCTTGTAACCGCGTGTAACAAGGCTTGGCGGCGCAATCGCCGCTAATACTGGGCTTTGGGCCGGGGGGGGGGGGGCCGGCCTCGCGCTTCAGCCCAGCAGGGACAGCGCCGCGCGCGGGCCGACATTGGCCTGGGCCTGGGCGGCGAGGCCGGTTTGCCCCAGGATCTGTTTGGCCGCCAGCTGCGCCGTCGCGGCGGCGAAGTCGGTGTCGCTGATCCGGCTATTGGCGGCGGCGGTGTTGACCGAGGCGGTTTGCAGATTGTTGATGCTGGCCTCGAAGCGGTTGCTGATCGAGCCCAGCGTGCTGCGGGTGTTGGCCAGGGTGTTCAGATCGGCGTTGGTGCTTTGCTGCGCGGCCAGCGCGCCGGCCTGGGTGCTGATGTCTATGGTGCCGGTGGCGTTCAGATTGGCGTTGTAGCTGTTGAGCCCGCCGCTGGCCGGCGCGGCGGACAGATTGACGCCGGAGATGTTCACCTGGTTGTCCGCGCTGCCGTTGGGGCCCACCTGGAAGGTGGTGGAGGCGTTGCTGTTCAGCAGCGGGGTGCCGTTGAATTCGGTGCTTTGCACGATGGCGGAATTGGCCTGGGTCAGCTGGTCCACCTGCTGTTGCAGCGCCTGGCGGTTGCTGGCGCTGAGCGCGCCGTTGCCGGCCTGGATCGCCAGCTCCTGGATTTGCTGGGTATTGCTTTGCAGCTGATTGAGCGCGCCGTCGGCGGTTTGCGCCAGCGAGATGCCGTCGTTGGCGTTGTTGATCGCCTGATTATTGCCGTTGATCTGGGCCAGCAGCGCTTCGGAAATGGCGGCGTTGGCCGGGTTGTTGGCGGCGTTGTTGGTGGTCTTGCCGGCCGAGAGTTGAGCCAGCAGCTTGTCTTTGGCTTTCTGGGTCTGGTTCAGCTGGTTCTGCCCCTGCAGCGCGCTCAGATTGCTATTGATGGTCAGTGCCATGGCCGGCTCCCGCTGGATGTGGTTTCACTTCTTCAGTGTAAGAAAGCGCGCGGGGCAGGGCAAGCCGGGTTTTGGGTAAAGTCGCGTCGCGGCGGATGGCGCGGGCATGGGCGTGAAAAAGCCCGGCGGCGCCGGGCTGGGGATGGCGTTTCCGGCTTATTTGCCGGGCTTGGGCGGCGTGCCCGCGGACTGGGTCAGGATCTCGTAGCCGCTGTCGGTGACCAGCACGGTGTGCTCCCATTGCGCGGACAGGCTGCGGTCCTTGGTGACCACGGTCCAGCCGTCGCCCAGCATGCGCAGGTGGCGCTTACCCTGGTTGATCATGGGCTCGATGGTGAAGATCATGCCGGCCTGCAGTTCCAGCCCGGTGCCGGGGCGGCCGTAGTGCAGCACTTGCGGCTCCTCGTGGAATTTGGTGCCGATGCCGTGGCCGCAGAATTCCTGCACCACGCTGTAGCCGGAGTTTTCCGCGTGCTGCTGGATGGCGTAGCCGATATCGCCCAGCGTGGCGCCCGGCTTGACCTTGTCGATGCCGCGCCACATGCATTCGTAAGTGATGCGGGACAGGCGGCGGGCGTGTTCGCTGACGTTGCCGACGTGGTACATGCGGCTGGTGTCGCCGTGGTAGCCGTCCTTGATCACGGTGACATCCAGATTCATGATGTCGCCGCTTTTCAGGGGCTTGTCGTTCGGGATGCCGTGGCAAATCACATGGTTGACCGAGGTGCACACGGATTTGGGGTAGGGATTGTGGCCGTCCGGCGCGTAGTTCAGCGGCGCCGGGATCGCGCCCTGCTCATTGACGATGTAGTCGTGGCACAGCTTGTCGATGGCTTCGGTGGTGACGCCGGGCTTGATGAAGGGGGTGATGTAGTCGAGGACTTCCGACGCCAGGCGGCCGGCGATCCGCATCTTTTCGATGTCTTGGGCGTTTTTCAGTTGGATGCTCATGGGATTCTGGTGATGTGCGTGTCTGCGGCTAATGAGACGTATTCTAGCAAAAACGCCCCCGGCCCGGCAGTGCTTGTCGGGCCGGGGGCGCGTCGTCGTTCAAATCAGGCGCATCTTGAACTGCTTGCCCTTGATCTTGCCGGCGGACAGGCGCTCCAGCGCCTGCTCGGCGATGGCGCGGTCCAGCGCGACGAAGCTGGCGAATTCGAAGATGCTGATCTTGCCGATCTGGGCGCCGCTAAAGCCGGCGTCGCCGGTCAGCGCGCCGAGGATGTCGCCGGGGCGCAGTTTTTCGCGCTTGCCGCCGGCGATTTCCAGCGTGACCATCGGCGGCAGCAGCGGGCCGCCGGGGGCCGGGGTCAGTTGTTCCAGCTTGGCCCAGGTCAGCGGCGCCTGCTGATAGCTTTCGATCAGCGCCAGCCGCTTGTCGTCGTTGTCGGCGGTCAGGGTCAGCGCCAGGCCCATCGCCTCGCCGCGGCCGGTGCGGCCGATGCGGTGGATGTGGATTTCCGGATCATGGGTGACGTCGACGTTGATCACCAGGTCCAGTTCCTTGATGTCCAGGCCGCGCGCGGCGACATCGGTGGCCACCAGCACGGTGGCGCTCTTGTTGGCGAAGCGCAGCAGGATTTGGTCGCGTTCGCGCTGCTCCAGGTCGCCGTACAGCGCCAGCGCGCTGAAGCCGCGCGCCTGCAGGTCTCGCACCAGCTCCTTGCAGCGTTCCTTGGTGTTGCAGAAGGCCAGCGCGGACGTCGGGCGTAGGTGTCGCAGTATGGTGGTGACGGTTTCCAGCCGCTGTTCCGGCTTGATCTTGTAGAACCATTGTTCGATGCGTTCGCCGCTGTGCAGCGACTCCACCTGGATTTCCTGCGGCCGGCGCATGAATTGGGCGCTGATCTTGCGGATGTTTTCCGGATAGGTGGCGGAGAACATCAGCGTCTGGCGCTGGCGCGGGCAGGCGCGCACGATGCCGACGATTTCCTCGATGAAGCCCATGTCCACCATGCGGTCCGCCTCGTCCAGCACCAGGGTGCCGACGCCGGACAGATTCAGCGAGCCGCGGAACAGGTGATCCTGCAGCCGGCCGGGGGTGCCCACCACGATGTGGGCGCCGTGTTCCAGCGAGCCGATTTGCGGGCCCATCGGGCTGCCGCCGGTCAGAGTAACCACTTTGACATTGTCTATGCTGCGCGCCAGCCGGCGGATTTCCTGCGCTACCTGGTCGGCCAGCTCACGGGTGGGGCAGAGCACCAGCGCTTGCACGCCGAACCAGCGCGGGTTCAAGCGCGCCAGGATGCCGAGTCCGAAAGCCGCTGTCTTGCCGCTGCCGGTCTTGGCCTGGGCGATCAGGTCCTGGCCGTCCAGAATGGCCGGCAGGCTGGCCGCCTGGATGGCGGTCATGCTGTGGTAGCCCAGGCTGTCCAGATTGGACAAGAGGGCGGCGGACAGGGGCAGGGTGGAGAAAGCGGCTTTTTTCACAATGACTTGGCGTATTACGGTATCGGGCTGCGAGTGTAACAGGCCGGCGGCCAACGGCCAAATCGGATATCCGCCGCCGGCGGATTTATTTCGGCTCCAGCCCGCAAGAAGGCGGAGGCCCCGCGCGAACGGGGCCGAAATTGACTGGCGGCTCCATGGAGTTGGATTCACACGGTGAAGCGCGACACCGATTCCGTCAGCCGCTGGGCCAATTGTTCCAGTTGTTCGGCGGCGTTCACGGTTTGGCCGATCTCCTGATCGTTGGTCTGCGCCATTTCGGCGATGGCGTCTATGCTGCCGGTCACGGATTGGCTGGCGGCGCGCTGCTGCTCGGTGACGGCGACGATCTGGCGCAGGCCCTGGCGCACCTCGGCCACCGATTGATTGGCGGCGTCCAGCACGCTGGACACGCTGTCGGCGGACTGGCGGCTGGCGGCCAGCGAGCTGAGGCCGGCGTTGACCGCGGCGCGCACCGCGTCGGTTTTCTGGTTGAGCGCGCCGGTCACGGCGTCGATCTCGCTGGCGGAGCGGGCCGATTTCTCCGCCAGCTTACGCACCTCGTCGGCCACCACCGCGAAGCCGCGGCCCTGTTCGCCGGCGCGCGCGGCCTCGATCGCCGCGTTCAGCGCCAGCAGATTGGTCTGTTCGGCGATCTCGCGCACTTCCTTGGTCATATTGGTGATGCTGGAGGTGGAACTGGCCAGCTCGGTTTCCGCCTGCGCCATCAGCCGCACCGCCTGCTCCACCTGGCTGACTTCGCGTTGCAGCTGGCTCAGGCTGGCGCGGCCGTCTTCGGAGCGTTGCAGGCTCTGGTCGGCTTCGGCGCTGACGTCCTCGGCCTTGCCGGCGATTTCGCCGATATGGCTGGCCAGCTGCTCCACCGCGCCGGCGGCGGACTGGGACTGGCGGTTTTGCCTGTGCGAGCTTTCCGCCAGGTGGGCGGCGCCGTCGGCCAACTGGCGCGAGGACTGCGACACCGCGCCGGCGGAGGCGCCGACATGGCGCACCAGCTCGGCGATGGCGGCCAGCATCTGGTTGAAGCGCAAGGCGGTGTCGCCGATTTCGTCGCGGCTGCGCACCGGCAGCCGTCGCGTCAGATCGCCTTCGCCCTGGGCCAGCTCGGCGAGCCCGGCCGACATCGCCTGCAGCGGGCGGGTGACGAGGCGGCGCGCCAGCAGGAAGACCACCGCCATCAGGGGCAGGGAAGCCAGGATGGCGAACAGAATGCTCTGATCGCGGAAACGGCTGACCGAGGCGTAAGGCTTCTCCAGGGAGACGCGCATGCTGACCACGCCCAGCGGGGTCTTGTCCGCCACCTGGTGGCACATCATGCAGTTTTTGCCCAGATAGTTGCGCGAGGCCAGCGCCGGATAGACCACGCGCAGATGTTCGCCCAGCGCCGGCGTGGATTCAATCCGGATATGAGGCTTGCCGTCCCGCAGCGCCTGTTGCTCCACCGCGTCGCCGTTCAGATTCTTGTCGCCGGCGTTGCCGGGGCCGAACTGCTTGCTGACGGCCGGGGCGCGGATCACTCTCAGATCGCGCACCGCGGACAGTTCCTTGATCTGGTCCAGAAAAACGTCGCGTTGGCCCACGGTGCCGGTAATCATCATGCCGGTGAGCCCGGCCATGGTCATTTCATTCATGCTGTGGGCCAGGTCTTGCGCCTGTTCCACGGCGATGTCCCGGCTGACGCTGGTTTCCCAGGCTATCAGCCCGCTCCAGGCCAGGACCAGGCAGCACCATACCGCCATGGTCAGTTTCAGCCAGATCGGCCAATCGGAAAATTTGCGCATGCGTGTGCGGACGGAGGGTCCGTTCTCCCGGTGTGTTTGTAGAATCGCGCGATTGCCGCTATAGGTTTATTGAAATGGGTCGCAGCGCGATGGTAGTGATTTGATGACGTAGGAATGTTGGTTTAAATCAAACTTATAGTTAAAACGATTAGGCTTGGGTTTGCGGCGGTTTTCTGTGAAAATCCCGCCCTCGCCGCAGTTTGGGCGCATTCTTCACCATGGATTTCAAGGAGCGCAGTATATGGGTGACACAAGCGGACGCCGCGTAGCCATCATCGGCGGCGGGCCGGCCGGCCTGGCCGCCGCCGAGCAACTGGCGGCGGCGGGCGTGCGGGTCGATGTCTACGACGCGATGCCGTCGGTCGGCCGCAAATTCCTGCTGGCCGGCGTGGGCGGCATGAACATCACCCATTCCGAGCCCCACGCCAGCTTTGTGCAGCGCTACGGCGCTCACAGCGCCGAGTTGCGGCCCATGCTGGACGTGTTCAACGGCGAGCATGTGCGCGCCTGGGTGCACGGCCTGGGCATAGAAACCTTCATCGGCAGTTCCGGCAAGGTGTTTCCCAAGGAAATGAAGGCGGCGCCGCTGCTGCGCTCCTGGCTGACGCGCTTGCGCGAGGCGGGGGTGAGCTTCCACGTGCGCCATCGTTTCCTGGGCTGGGACGAGCGCGGCCGCCTGCGGCTGTCGTCGCCGGACGGCGAGCGCCTGGCCGAGGCCGACGCCGTGGTGCTGGCCATGGGCGGCGGCAGCTGGCGCAAGCTGGGTTCGGACGGCAGCTGGGCGGCGATGCTGCGCGAACGCGGCGTGGAGGTGTCCAAGCTGCAGCCGTCCAACTGCGGCTTCGACGCCGGCTGGAGCGAGTATTTCGCCGACAAATTCGCCGGCGCGCCGTTGAAATCGGTGACCTTGCAGTTCCATCCGGCCGTCGGCCATCCGTTCAGCCGCCGCGGCGAGTTCGTCATCACCGCCGGCGGCGTGGAGGGCAATCTGATTTACGCCTGCTCCGGCGCCATCCGCGACGAAATCGCGCGCAGCGGCGCGGCCTTGTGTTATCTGGACCTGATGCCGGACTGGAGCTTGCAACGCATTCTGGGCGAAGTGGCGCGGCCGCGGGGTTCGCGTTCGATGTCCAGCCATTTGCAAAGCCGCTTGGGTCTGAAGGGCGTGCGCATGGGCTTGCTGCGCGAATGCCTGGACAAGGACGTGTTCAACGACCCCGCCAAGCTGGCCGAGGGCATCAAGGCGCTGCCTTTGCGCTTGCTGGCGCCGCGGCCGCTGGACGAGGCGATCAGCACCGCCGGCGGCGTGACCTTCGGCGCGCTGGACGACAATCTGATGTTGCAGGCGATGCCCGGCGTGTTCTGCGCCGGCGAGATGCTGGACTGGGAAGCGCCCACCGGCGGTTATCTGCTGACCGCCTGCTTCTCCACCGGGCGCGCCGCCGCCGGCGGCGTGCTGCGCTGGATGCGGCAGGCTTGAGGCCTGTTGCGTCCACGCCAGCGCAATAGGCGGCGACTGCGTATTTACACGGAGCGCTGCCTGCATTTTTTTTGCAAGCCCCTATACTGGTAATGTCGCGCGAAACGCGCGGCCACGTCATTGTCGAGAAAGCCGCCCACTGCATGGATTGTCATGATGCGAAGGCGAACGCCTGAGGAGAACAGCGCGATGAAGCTTGACGATTTCAACCAGGTGGCCGATCTGATCGGCCTGAAAAAACGCTCGCGCGAAGCGGTGTGGCTGATGGAGGTGGAGGGCATGACCGGCTACTTCGCCGCCCAGCAAATGGACATCAGCGAGTCCACCGTGTCCCGCGCTCACAGCCGCTTCCGCCGCGCGCTGCAAAAAATCAACGCTCTGGCAGGCCATCTGCCCTTGTAAAGCCGCCATCGCGGCGCTGACGAAGCCCGGCCTCGGCCGGGCTTCGTCGCATTCAGGCTGTTCCTTGTGCCGGGGAGGGCCGGCGCCGCTGCCGCCGTCGACGGCATCTGGATATACTGACGCGCAGTCTTCCCCTTCAAGGAGAGCTTCATGGCTTTGCGTCACGGCATCGATTTCGACAAGGCCCAGGCCTTGCACCGGCAGGAACTGGCGATGTTTTCCGAGCGGCGCCCGCGTTCGCGGCAGCTGTCCGCCGCCGGCGGCGAGCATTTGCTGTTCGGCGCGCCCTTGCACTGGATGGCGGACTGGTCCACTCCCTTCAATCTCTACGTGGAAGAGGCCCGGGGCGCGCGGCTGCGCGACGTGGACGGCCATGAATACCTGGATTTCTGCCTGGGCGACACCGGGGCGATGTTCGGCCATTCGCCGGAGCCGGTGGCGCGCGCCATCGCCGAACAGGCGGCGCGCGGCCTGACCGCCATGCTGCCGTCGCCGGACGCGGTCTGGGTGGCGGAGGAACTGGCGCGGCGCTTCGGCCTGTCGCACTGGCAGTTCGCCCTCAGCGCCAGCGACGCCAACCGCTTCGCGCTGCGCTGGCTGCGCGCCGCCAGCGGCCGGGATCAGGTCGTCGTGTTCAACGGCTGTTACCACGGCACGGTGGACGATGCCTTCGTCGATCTGGTCGACGGCCGGCCCAGGCGGCGCGCCAGCCTGCTGGGCCAGGTCCACGATCCGGCCGCGCATACCCGGGTGGTGGAGTTCAACGATCTGGAAGCGCTGGAGCGGGCCCTCAGCGACGAGCGGGCGGCCTGCGTGCTGGCCGAGCCGGTGATGACCAATATCGGCATGGTGTTGCCGGATTCCGGTTACTGGAGCGAGGCCCAGGATTTGATCCGCCGCTACGGCAGCTATTTGCTCTTGGACGAAACCCACACCATCAGCAGCGGGCCGGGCGGCTACGGCGCGGCCTACGGCCTGAAGCCGGACGCGCTGGTGTTGGGCAAGCCGCTGGGCGGCGGCCTGCCGTGCGCGGTCTATGGGTTCAGCGCGGAATTGGCGGAGCGGGCGCAGCGCGCCAAGCGCGCGGCCGCGCCCGGTCATTCCGGCATCGGCACCACCTTGAGCGGCAATATGCTGGCCGCGGCGGCGATGCGCGCCAACTTGGCCGAGGTGATGAGCGACGCCGCCTATCAGCGGATGTTCGCGCTGGCCCAGCATCTGGCGGACGGCTTGCAGGACTGGATAGAACGCTGGCGGCTGCCGTGGTGCGTGAGCCGCGTCGGCGCGCGCTGCGAGTTCCAGTTTTCCCCGCGTCCGCCGCGCAACGGCAGCGAGGCGGGGGCGATGCTGGACGAGGAGCTGGAGCGGGTGATCCATCTTTACCTGCTCAACCGCGGTTTCCTGATCACGCCCTTCCATAATATGTTGCTGCTGTGTCCGGACGCGGAGTTCGCCGACATCGATCGCCTGCTGGAGGCCTTGGACGGTTTCGCCGGCGAGGTGGTTTAGCGCCGGTTCAACCCCTCGCGAGCCAGAGCGGAACAAGGCGTTGCGGCTGAGAAAGCGGAGTGTACAAGGGGGGCGTGAGCATTTCGAAGCGGTGCTCACCGTGCCACGTCTCACGACGCGCAGCAGATCGTAAACAGCTTCTTAGCGCGCGGGCTGCTGGCGGATGGCGAGCAAGGCCTGATTGCGCAGCGTCTTCAGCAGGCTGAGCTGCTCCGGCGCGATGGCCAGCGAGCCGGCCTGGCGGCGGTCGCCGTAGAGTATGCCCAGCTTGCGTTTGTCCAAGGACAGCGGCAGCAGCACAAAGGTATGGGCGACGCCCATCTGGCGGAACCAGGCCGGGATGTGCTGGGCGATGGCCGGCGCGTCGATGTCGTCTATCAGCATGTCGGCGTTACGTTCCAGCGCCTTGCGGAACAGGCTGTCGCCGCTGTCGATGTCGGCGCGCAGCGCCGGCAGCAGCAACTCCACTTTTTCGCCGAAACCGAAGCGCGCCTGCAGCGGCAGATCGGCCCCGCTGCGCGCGCAGATCAGCGCGTGGTCGAAGCCCAGTCCGCGGTACATGGTTTCCAGAATGATGCGCAGCAGGTCGTTGAGCTTGTAATCGCCCAGCAGGGTGTTGGTGATGTCCTGCACGCCGGCGGACAGCACGGCGATCCGGCCGGCGGAGCCGGCGGTGGCCTGTAGCCGGGTGGGGTCCGGCGCGGGCGGCGGCGGCGCGGCGGGGCTGGGCGGCGGCGCGCTCTTGTCCAGCCTGGCCTGGCGCAAGGCCTGCGAGCGCGGCCCTTGGCCGGCTTCCGGGCCCAGTTCCGCCAGATAGGCGGTGAGCTGGGTTTGCGCCTGCGCCAGTTCCCGTTCCAGCGGCGCCCACTCCAGCGCCAGCGCCCGGCTGTAGCGTTGCAGCAGCTTGCGGCTGGCCTCGGTCTGATCGATGCCGCTCTGGGTCAGCTGGCAGACCAGTTCGCGGCACAGCGAGCTTAGCGCCTTCATCCGCATCTCGCCGGTTTGCGGCTGGCGCACCGCGCCGGCCGGCATCGGTTCCATGCCGGTCAGAATCCGTTCCGGAAAACGCCACAAGGCGGCGGTGGCGGCGCCCAGGTCGGCGTAATGAGCGCCCAGCGTCTGGTGCGCGGCCTGGTCGACGCCGGCGCCGGCGGCGATCAGCGTCTGGATTTGCCGGTACTCGTCGCGGAAGTAGTTGACGCACAGCAGTTCGCCCAGGTTTTGCAGCATGCCGCAAATCAAGGCTTCTTCCGCCTCGCGCACACCGCAGGCCGGCGCCAGCGAGCGCGCCAGCAGGCCGGTGAACAAGGTCTTGATCGCCACGTCGCGGATCTCGTCGGCGTGGGCGCGGTTGTGCAGGTGTTCGAACAGCAGCAGGCTGAACGCCAGATTGCGTATGGTGTCGAAGCCCAGGATCACGATGGCGCGCGAGATGGTGCTGACCGCGCCGCCGTACTGGCTGAAATTGGCGGAATTCACCACTTTCAGCAGCTTATTGGTCAGCGACACGTCTTTGAGGATGGCGCTGGACAGCGCTTGCAGGCGCTCGCTGTCGGCGTTGTTGCTCTTGTTGATGGCGGCGATGGCCTGGGACAGCGCCGGAAAGTCCGGCGCGTGGCGCATGCGTTGCAGCAAGTGGTCCAGCGCGGCGCGGCCGCCTTCCTGGCGGTTGAAGCGTTGATGGCGGGCCAGCCAGTCCTGCAGCCCGGCCAGCGCGCGGCGACAGGCGCCGGCGTCGGCCGCCGGGTCGCGCAGCGCGTCCAGCCATTGCTCCAGCTCCGGATCGCAGTCCCGTTCCGGCGCGCCGGCGCTGATCAGCCAGCGCAGCAGTTGTTCGGCCTGAGACAGCTCTTGGCGCAGCCGTTCCGGGCTCAAGGCCTGGCAGGCGTGTTCGCCCAGCAGCGCGACGCGCTGGTGGATGTCGGCGAGCACGGTTTCGGGATAGAGCCGTCCCAGGCATTTGCCGCTGGCGTGCAGGTGGATCAGCGGCTCCAGAATGTCGCAGGCCAGGCCGATGCGCTCGGCCAGCGGCAGCGCGGCCAGCGCCTTCAGACGCAAGGGCTGCAGCGTGTCCTGCCGGTAGACGGCGTAGGGTTTGCCGTCCAGGCGGGCCTGGCCCTGCCAGGCTTGCAGCAAGGGATGGCGGAAGGCCGGGCGCGGCGGCGCGTCCGGCAGCTCGGACGCGGACTCCACCAGCGCCAGCGCCGCGCCGTCGCGGCTGGCCAGCAGCACCGACAGGCCGTCCGGGCAGTGCAGCGTGGCGACGATTTGGTATTCCGGCTCTGCGGCGGGGCTCATCGCTGTCTCCGTGCGGCTTGCGTATTTGTACTAATGTAGACAGTTATTGCCGCGTGGGCCGAAGATTCCGCAGCGTCCGTCCTGGCGTTCTTATTGCCCTTTGGACTAATTGTTGATTTGCTAAGAGCATATTGATATAACCCATCGGTTTTGATGCGCCGATGGGCTTTCGGTAGATTTGAGCGCATCTACAGGATGGGCAGGAAGCATGAACATCGGTCAACAGAGGCTGACTCACCTCAAGCAGTTGGAAGCGGAGTCTATCCACATCATTCGCGAAGTGGCCGCGGAATTCGAAAACCCGGTGATGCTGTATTCGATAGGCAAGGATTCGGCGGTGATGCTGCATCTGGCCAAGAAAGCGTTTGCGCCGGGCAAGCCGCCGTTTCCCTTGATGCACGTGGACACCACCTGGAAGTTCAAGGAAATGATCGCGCTGCGCGACAAGCAGGCGCGCGAGTACGGCTGGGATCTGATCGTCCACGTCAACCAGGAGGGCGTGGACGCCGGCATCAATCCGTTCACCGCCGGCAGCGCCAAGCACACCGACGTGATGAAGACCGAGGGCCTGAAGCAGGCTTTGAACAAATACGGTTTCGACGCCGCTTTCGGCGGCGCTCGCCGCGACGAGGAAAAAAGCCGGGCCAAGGAGCGGGTGTATTCCTTCCGCGACCGCAACCACCGCTGGGACCCGAAGAACCAGCGGCCCGAGCTCTGGAACATCTACAACAGCAAGATAGACAAGGGTGAGAGCATACGGGTGTTCCCGCTGTCCAACTGGACCGAGCTGGATATCTGGCAATACATCTTCCTGGAAAACATCGAGATCGTGCCGCTGTACTTCGCCGCCGAACGGCCGGTGATAGCGCGCGACGGCACGCTGATCATGATAGACGACGAGCGGATACTGGATTATCTGAGCCCGGCGGAGAAGGCGAGCATTGAAACCCGCCGCGTCCGCTTCCGCACCCTGGGCTGTTATCCGCTGACCGGCGCGGTGGAATCGCAGGCGGCCACACTGCCGGACATCATTCAGGAGATGCTGCTGACCCGCACTTCCGAGCGTCAGGGCCGGGTGATAGACCACGACAGCGCCGGTTCGATGGAAAAGAAAAAGATGGAAGGATATTTCTGATGACCCACCAATCCGATCTGATCGCCGGCGACATCCTGGAATACCTGCGCCAGCACGAAAACAAGGATCTGCTGCGCTTCATCACCTGTGGCAACGTGGACGACGGCAAGTCCACCTTGATCGGCCGGCTGCTGCACGATTCCAAGCTGATCTTCGAGGATCAGCTGGCGGCGATAGAGCGCGACTCCAAGAAATACAACACCACCGATCAGGAGATAGACCTGGCCTTGCTGGTGGACGGTTTGCAGGCGGAGCGCGAGCAGGGCATCACCATCGACGTCGCCTACCGCTATTTCAGCACCGACAAGCGCAAGTTCATCATCGCCGATTGCCCGGGCCATGAGCAGTACACCCGCAATATGGCCACCGGCGCGTCCACCAGCAATCTGGCCATCATTCTGATCGACGCGCGGCGCGGGGTGCAGACCCAGACCCGCCGCCACAGCTACATCGTCAGTTTGCTGGGCATCCGTCATGTGATCGTGGCGGTGAACAAAATGGACCTGGTGGATTACGATCCGGCGGTGTTCGAGCGCATTCGCGACGAGTATCTGGCCTTCGCCGAGGGCCTGGCGATTCCGGACATCCGCTTTGTGCCGATCTCCGCGCTGCGCGGCGACAATGTGGTCAGCCGCGGCGAGGGCGCGCCCTGGTATCAGGGGCCGACGCTGATGCAGTTGCTGGAAACGGTGGAAGTGCGCAGCGACGCGGCGCTGGAAGGCTTCCGCCTGCCGGTGCAGTACGTGAACCGGCCCAATCTGGACTTCCGCGGCTTCTGCGGCACTATCGCCGCCGGCGAGATCCGCCCCGGCGACGAGGTGCTGGCGCTGCCGTCCGGCCGCCGCAGCAAGGTCAAGGCCGTGGTGGCTTACGAGGGCGAACTGGCCGCGGCCGGGGCCGGCGAGGCGATCACGCTGACGCTGGAAGACGAGATCGACGTGTCGCGCGGCGATATGCTGGTGCGCGCCGACCAGCCGCCGCCGGCGGTGGCGGCCAGCCTGGACGCGCATCTGGTGTGGATGCAGGACGCACCCTTGCGCGCCGGCAAGGAGTACGGCTTCAAGCTGGCCGGCAAATTCGTCACCGGCCGGGTGGAGGCCATCCTGCACCAGGTGGACGTCAACACGCTGGAGCAGAAGCCGGCCGAGGCGCTGCACCTGAACGAGATCGCGCTGTGCCGGATCAGCCTGAACGCGCCGGCGGTAATAGACGCCTACGCCGCCTGCCGTGGCACTGGCAGCTTCATCGTGATCGACCGGCTGAGCAACGCCACCGCCGGCGCCGGCATGATCACGGCGGCCAGGACGGAGCAGGCGGCCGCGCCTCAGGACGAATTGCAGCGCTTGCGCGCCTTCGAGCTGGAGTTGAACGCGCTGGTGCGCAAATACTTCCCGCACTGGGAGGCCAAGGACATCGGCCAGCTGTTTCCGCGCTGAGCGTGTGTTGAGCGTTGCCGACGGCCCGTCGCCCTAGTGTTCAGAGCCTGTTCAAAGGCTAGTGAGCGGGAGCGGGACAAGGTGTCGCGGCTGAGAAAGCGGAATGTACGTTTGGTATATGAGCATTTCGAAGCCGCACTCATCGTGCCGCCTCTCATACGGCGGGCTGTCCGTTTTTCGACCTGTTGTTGCAGGATTCGGCCACGCCGGTTTACAGCCGGCGGCAGGCTGCCTACAATCCGGCAGCTTCAATTGGCGCGTTGTATCCGCTGCGGTTCGCAGCGGCGTGGTTCTGTTTCGTCCCGTCTGCTCCGGCAGCCGCGGTCCACTCGGTTTCCCCCTCCGTCTTTCGCTTGAAGCGCCGGCAACGCCGCCCGCGGCGCTGTCGCATCGCCTGTAATCCACATAGAAAAGATAAAACATGACGTTTGCGCTGAAACACATCGCAGGCGCAACCGCTGCCATCTTGCTGGCAGGCCCGGTTGCAGCCAAGGATTTCACTGTCGCCGTGATCTACGATCAGGCGGGCAAGTTCGACAAGAGCTTCAATGAAGCGGCATTCAACGGCGCCGAACGATTCAAGAAAGAATTCCACATCAACTACCGCGAAGGCCAGGTCAGCAACGACGCTCAGAAAGAGCAGATGCTGCGCAATATGGCGCGCAAGGGCGCCGACCTGGTGGTGGCGGTGGGCTTCGCCTACACCCAGTCCATCGAGACCGTGGCCAAGGAGTTCCCCAAGGTGAAGTTCACCCTGGTGGATTCGGTGGCCAAGGGCCCGAATGTGCAGAGCATCGCCTTCAAGGAGCAGGAAGGCTCCTTCCTGGTGGGCATGGCCGCCGCGCTCAAGTCCAAGAGCGGCAAGGTGGGCTATCTGGGCGGCATGGACGTGCCGCTGATCCGCGCCTTCGGCTGCGGTTACGCCCAGGGCGCCAAGTACGCCAATCCCAAGGCGGTGGTGATGCAGAACATGATAGGCACCACCCACGCCGCCTTCAACGACCCGGCGCGCGGCGGGGAATTGGCCAAGAGCCAGTTCGATCGCGGCGTGGACGTGGTGTTCGCCGCGGCGGCGCTGTCCAATATGGGCGTGATCCAGGCGGCCAAGGGCGCCAAGAAGTTCTACATCGGCGTGGACAGCAATCAGAACTATCTGCAGCCGGGCGTGGTGCTGACCTCCATGGTCAAGCGCGTGGACAACGCGGTGTACGAAACCATGCGCGACGCCAAGAACGGCGCGTGGAAGCCGGACGTCAAGCTGATGGGCCTGAAGGAAAACGGCGTGGACTGGGCCTTGGACCCGCACAACCGTTCGCTGATCACGCCTGAGATGGAGAAGAAGATCCTGCAGGCGCGCAAGGACATCGTCAGCGGCAAGATCAAGGTGGTGGATTACCGCGCCGCCAACCGCTGCCCGGTGAACTGATCCGCCGGAGCCGCGCAGCGCTTGGCGCGGCGACGTGACAACGGGCAAGACCAAATGGTCTTGCCCGTTTTTCTTTGCGGATCGTGAATAGGTGCTTAGATCCCCAGCGTCGCGCCGCCGTCCACGTACAGATTATGCAGCGTGATGTGGCGAGCCTGATCCGACAGCAGGAACAGCGCGGCATTGGCCACATCCTGCGGCGCGGCGATGCGTTGCAGCGGGATGCCGGTGCGGTACTGCTCCAGCGAGCCTTGCAGAATGGCCGGCGGGATGGCGTCGTCGCTCCACAACTGGCGCTGCATCGCGGTGTCGGTGGAGCCGGGCGACACGATGTTGCAACGCACGCCGAACTCGGCCAGCTCCAGGCCCAGGCATTTGCTGAACTGGGTGGTGGCGGCCTTGGATGCGGCATAGGCGGCCATCTGGGTGCGCGGCACTTCGGCGGCGTTGGAGCCGACGGTGACGATGCCGCCCCGGCGGCGCGCCTGCATGCGCCGCGCCACCGCGCGGCTGAGGAAGAACACGCCGTGAGTGTTGACGGCGAAGCTTTGCAGCCAGTCCTCGTCGCTGAGCTGTTCCACCGTGCCCAGGCGCAGCACGCCGGCGACATTGGCCAGCATGTCGATGGCGCCGATCTCGTCTTCGATGCGGGCCACCGCCTGTTCCACCGCCGCGCCGTCGCGGATGTCCATCGGCAGCGGGATGATGCGGCCGTCGGCGTGGGCCGGCGCGTGCAGCGCCAGCTGCTGCAGGCCGTCGGCGCGCAGGTCCAGCGCCGCCACGCGGCAGCCCTGGTCCGCCAGCGAGCGCGCTAGCGCCGCGCCTATGCCCTGGGCCGCGCCGCTGACCACGGCCAGCCGGCCGTGGAATTCCGGGTAGCTGGCGCTCATGCGGCGGCCCCATCCAGCTGGCGCGCCAGCAGCGCCTGCCAGGCGTTGACGGTGGGTTGTTGCGCCAGTTCGATGAAGTCGATTTCCGCGCCCAGCGCGCGCCATTGTTCCAGCAAGCTCATCAGGCGGATGGAGTCCAGGCCCCAGTCCAGCAGATTGTCGTCCAGGCCGATGTCGCTGGCCGGCTGTTGCAGCAGTTCGGCGATGGCGGCGCGCAGCGCTTCCGCGCTGGGCGCGGCGCTGGCCGGTGCGGCCTGCTGGTCCAGCTGGCCCAGCAGGCGCTGGCTGTCCAGGGTCACGCCGCAGCGCTGGGCCACGTATTCCAGCGCCATCGCGTGGCGGTCGGCGGAGAAGTCGGCCAGGCCGTCGGCGACGAAGAAGGGCTGGATGTCGTACATGAAGGCGTCCAGCGCGGTGCTCATGCAGCCGATGTGGGCGTAGATGCCGCAGATGATCAGCTGGTCGCGGCCTTGCTGGCGCAGCAGATTGAGGAAGGGCGAGCGCTGGAAGGCGCTGTAGCGCCACTTGGTCAGCACGGTGTCGTCGGCGGCCGGGCTCAGGCTGGCGACGATGGGATGGCGTTCCGGACGCGCCGGCAGGCCGGGGCCCCACATATCGTTGAGCAGGCCGCGGTCGCTGTCGGCCTGTTCCGCCGGCTGGGCGGTGTAGAACACCGGAATGTTCAGCTCGCGGCAGCGCGCGCGGATGGCGGCGATATTGCGCAGCGCGGTGGCCACCGGTTCGGCCTCGCGGTCATAGAAATCCAGGAAGTATTCCTGCATGTCGTGGATCAGCAGCGCGGCGCGCTGCGGCGCCACCGTCCAGTTGACGCGGTTGTCCGGCAGTTGCGACGGGATGGCGTAGGGGGCGATGCGGGGAATGCTCATGCTTGTGACCTTTGGGTGGACTGCGCGGCCAGTTTCTGTTCCAGCATCTGGCGCAGGGTTTTCTTGCTGACCTTGCCGACGCTGGTTTGCGGCAGGGTGTCGACCAGCTCCAGCCGGTCCGGAATCTTGTAGGCGGCGAGGCCGCGCTCGCGCAGGAAGGCGGCCACCTGGGGCAGGCGGATCGCCTGTTGCTCGCGCGGGATGATGAAGGCGCAGGAGCGTTCGCCCAGATAGGGGTCGCTCATCGCCACGATGGCGACGTCGCGCACCAGCGGGTGAGCCAGCAGGTGGTTTTCCACTTCCTCGGCGGAGATTTTCTCGCCGCCGCGGTTGATCTGGTCCTTGGCGCGGCCTTCCACTGTCAGATAGCCGTCGGCGTTCATGCTGACCAGGTCGCCGGTGCGGTAGAAGCCGTCGGCGGTGAAGGCGCGCTGATTGTGGTCGGCGGCGCGCCAGTAGCCGCGGATGGTGTAGGGGCCGCGCGTCAGCAGGTGGCCGACTTCGCCCGGCGCCACCGGCTGGTCCTCGTCGTCGACGATGCGCACTTCGTCGTCGGCGCTGATCGGCCGGCCTTGTGTGTTCAGCACCTGTTCCGGACCGTCGTCCAGCCGGGTGTAGTTGACCAGGCCTTCGGCCATGCCGAACACCTGCTGCAGCTTGCAGCCCAGCGCGGGCTCGACGCGGGCGGCGAGCTCGGGGCCGAACTTGGCGCCGCCCACTTGCAGCAGGCGCAGGCTGGCCAGCTTGCCCGGCTGCTTGGCGGCGGCGTCCAGCCACAGCGGCACTAGCGGCGGCACCAGGGCGGCGATGGTGACGGCCTCGGTCTCGATCAGCTCGAAGGATTCGTCGACGCTGGGGCCGGAGGCCAGCACCACGGTGCCGCCGGCGTGGAAGACGCCGAAGCTGCCGGGCGAGCTCATCGGGAAGTTGTGGCCGGCCGGCAGCACGCACAGATAGACGCTGTCGCGGCTCAGGCCGCAGATTTCGGCGCTGGCGGCGAAGCTGTACAGATAGTCGTCATGGGTGCGCGGAATCAGCTTGGGTACGCCGGTGCTGCCGCCGGAGAGCTGGAAGAAGGCCAGGCCGCTGGGATCCGGCTCCGCCGGCAAGGGCTGGTCCATCAGGTAGAGGCTGTTGAGCGGGGTGTAGTCGCCGGCGTCGCCGGCCACGATCACCTGCTGCAGCGAGGGCGCCAGCGGCAGCAGCTCGGCCGCCAGCGCGCGGTAGTCGAAGCCGGCGTGCTGGTCGGCGCAGATATAGACCGCGGCGTCGGTGTGCTGGCAGAAGTAGGACACTTCGGCGCGGCGGTGCGCCGGCAAAGCGAACACCGGCAGCATGCCGAGGCGGAACAGCGCGAAGGCGACGATGAAGAACTCGGCGCAATTGGGCAGCTGCACCACGGCGCGCTGGCCGGGACGCAGGCCGCGCGCGTACAGGCCGGCGGCTAGGCGTTCGGCGTAGAGCTTGAGCTCGCGGTAGTTCAGCCGCTGCTTGCCGGCCACCAGCGCCAGCTTTTCCGGCTGCTGCTCGGCCTGGGCCGCCAGCATGGAAAACAGGGTCTGGCCTTGCCAATAGCCGGCCTCGCGGTAGCGGCGGGCGAAGTCTTCAGGCCACGGCGTCCAGTCCAGTTGTTGCTCGCTCATGCCGCCTCCGCCAGATCGGCCAGGCCCATTGCGCGCAGCATGGTGCGGAACTTGGCCGCGGTTTCGGCCAATTCGCTTTCCGGCAGCGAGCCGGTGACGATGCCGGCGCCGGCGAACAGGCGCAGCGTGCGTTCGGCGATTTCGGCGCAGCGGATGGTGACCGCCCATTCGCCGTCGCCCTTGCCGTCGCACCAGCCCACCATGCCGGTGAAGAAGCCGCGATCGAAGGGTTCGATCTCGCGGATCAGGCTGCGCGCCGGGTCCGCCGGGAAGCCGCACACCGCCGGAGTGGGGTGCAGCGCGCGCGCCAGTTCGAAGGAGCCCACCGCCGGATCGATCAGCTCGCCGCTGATGCGGGTGGACAGATGCCACATGGTGGCGGTGGAGACCAGGGACGGGCCGGCCGGCACTTGCAGATCGCGGCAGTACGGCGCCAGCGCCTCGACCACGGCGTCGATCACCAGCTTGTGCTCGAACAAGTCCTTGCCGGACTCCAGCAGCGCGTCGGCGCGGCGGCGGTCTTCCGCCGGGTCCGGGCTGCGCGCGGCGGAGCCGGCCAGCGGATTGGTGATCACTTGCCGGCCGTAGCGGGCCAGCAGCAGTTCCGGGCTGGCGCCCATCAGCGCGCGGCGCGGCGCGCCGTCTTCGCTCAGCTGCACGGCGAAGGTGTAGCCGTGCTGGTTCTGGCTGGCCAGATTGAGCAGCAATTGACGCTGGTCTATGGCCTGCTTGGCGGAAAGCTCTAAGGTGCGCGACAGCACCACCTTGTCCAGCGCGCCGCTGCCGATGCGGGCCAGCGCGTCGCTGACGCCCTGGCAGTAAGCGGCCGGCGCCGGCTGCGGCGTCAATTGGCAATCGGCTTGCAAGGGCTGGCGCAGGGCGCTGCGCTGATCCTGACTCAGCGCGTCGGCGCGGCGCACTTGTTGCGGCACGAACAACCACGGCTGTTGTTCCGGCATGAAGGGGATGGCGCCGACGACCACGGCCTGAGCCGGGTCCGGCTGGGCGGCCAGCGCGGCGGCGATGGCGGCGCTGGGATCGGTGTCGGTGATCACTTGCTGGATGCCTTCGGCCAGCAGGGTGTGGCATGGCGAGGCGAAGAAGAAGGCGGAATCGGCCTGGTAGGCGGCCAACAGATTGTGTTCGCCGCTATAGGCTGGGTCGAGTGAGGTTTGGTTCATCGCTATTCCTGAGTCCACTGGGTAGGTGGGGGATGGCTCGTCTGAGCGTCGAGGGCGAATATAAATGATAATCGTTATCCATTGCAATACGGTGATATTGCGTACAGATGATATTGATTCCACATTTTTGCTCTAGGACTTCGTGGAGGCGCAGGTCCGGATTTGGCGGCGCCGCGTCATGTTGACGTCATCTCAAAGGCGCGCCAGAGGCCGTTCTCAGCTACTTTTTGGCATGCTGAGCAAGGGCGGGAGGCGGTGTCTCATGCCGAGGGATTGGACTAATTTTGGTAAAAACGCAATTGACAATCATTCTCAATAAAAATATCGTAGCCGCCAATTGAACCGCTTGCATGGCAGGCGCAGGATGGAGAACGACAATGTATTTTGAAGGCAGCGACAGCATGGACGGTGTTCCCGATAGTGCGCAGGCGGCGGAGCCGATGGGCTTGCTGCGCTTGCCCTCGCCGCGGGAACTGATGGCCGACGCGATGGCGGACGACAGGGCGCGGGAGACGGTGGCGCGCGGCCGCCGCCTGACTCAGGCCGCGATAGCCGGAGCGGGGACGCGCCGCCTGCTGTTGCTGCGTTTGCCGCTGCCGGCCTTGCTGGAGCAGGCTGAACAGCTGAGCGCCTGGCTGTCGCGGGAGGCGGGCTGGAGCGTGTTGGCCCAGCCGCTTGCCGTCGCGACGACGGGGCGCGGACGACAAGCGCTGTTGGAGCAAAGAAAGGTTTATCTGCAATGCCTGGTCGCGGGCGTTCCCTTGGCGCATGTCTTGATTCAGCCCAATGAGATGGCGTATCTGAGCGATCTGGTCAGCGCGGTGTTGCTGCCGCCCACCGTGATCGAGAGTCAGATTCATCGGGAGCTGGCTTCGGCGCTGCCATGCCCGGTATTGCTGGAGCCCGGCGACGCGGACAAGCTGCAGATCGCTCGCGACGCGCGCCAGGCGGTGGCGGCCAGCCATCGCTTCCCGATGCTGCTGAACGAGGGGCGGGTGGGCCTGGTGGAAAGCGCCGGCAATCCGGACGGCGCGGTGTTGCTGGGCGCGGGCATGGCGGCCGGCGGCGCGCCGCATTTGCTGGCCTTCGACGACGCGCCGGAGCGCGCGGAAGACTGGGCGCCGGCTTGCGGCGGCCTGACGCTGACCGCGTCCAGCGTGGCGGCGGCGCAGCGGCGATTCCAGCGCTGGCAAGCGTCCGAGCTGTTGGCCACGGCCGACTGAGCCGGTTTTAACGCACGCTGCTCACGCAATCCCGCCCGCTGCCCTTGGCGTGGTACAGCGCTTCGTCGGCGCGCGCGTAGCAGCTGGCGATGTCGTCGTCGGGCCGCAGCTCGGTCAGCCCGATCGAGCAGGTGTAGCCCAGCTCGGGCTTGGCCGCCAGGGGGCGGTCCAGCCGCGCGGCGGCGAGAATCCGTTCACAGCATTGCTCGGCCTCCAGCAGCGAGGTTTGCGGCAGCAGCAGCATGAATTCCTCGCCGCCCAAGCGGCCGAAGCCGTCTCTTTGCCGCAGCTGAGCGCGCGCGGTCTGGACGAAGCCGCAGATGACGTGGTCGCCGGCCGGATGGCCCTCCAGGTCGTTGATGCGCTTGAAGTGGTCGAGATCGAGAATGGCGAGACAGGCCGGCGCCGCGTGTTGAAGCCGCTGCTGCAACAGCAGTTGCAATAACTGCATCAGATGGGTGCGGTTGCTGATGCCGGTCATCGGGTCGGTCTGGGCGGCGCGCACGGCCACGTCGCGGGCCTGGCGCAGTTCGCGCTTGTCGGCGCGCAGTTCGGTGATGTCGCTGGCCTGGCACAGCATCCAGCCGTCCGCGCTCATGGTTTCCGTCATCCACATCCAGCGGCCGTCGCATAGATCGGCCTCGAAAGCGCGGTAAGGCAGTTTGCCGCGGCGCGAACAGGCGGAGCGTAGCCAGGCTTCGATATCGTCGGTTTCTATCCGCGAGCCTTGCTTCTGCCGGTAGTTTCGTCGCATGAGTTCCGCCCAACTCAGGTAGTCCTCTTGGGACAGGAAGAAGCTTTGGCGAAAGGCGGTGTTGGCGTAGCGCAGCATGTCTTGCGGGTCGAATAGCGCGATCAGGACCGCGCTGTCGTCCAGCAAGGCAAGCAGGGTGGTGCAGAGGGGGTCCGTCATGGCGGTGGGCTACTCAAGCGTGTTTCAGTGAGTATCGTACCCGGCGGCCATGCTTGCCAAGGCGCATACCGCGCGTCACAGCATGGCGAAGGCCGCCATGCCGACCAGGGCGCCGGTCGTGCCCAATATGGTCTCCATCAGCGACCAGGTTTTCAGCGTCTGAGCCTCGTCGGCGCCGGTGAATTTGCCGAACAGCCAGAAGCCGGAGTCGTTGACGTGGCTGAGCACGATGGAGCCGCCGGCGATGCAGATGGACAGCGCCGCCAGCTGCGCGCCGGACAAGCCCATGGTTTCGATGGCCGGCAGCACCAGGCCCACCGTGGTCAGGCAGGCGACGGTGGCCGAGCCCTGTATGACCCTGACCGCGGCCGCCAGCGCGAAGCAGGCGACGGCGATGGGCAGGCCGGCGCCGATCAGCGCGTTGCCCAGCGCCGGCCCCACGCCCGAATCCACCAGCACCTGCTTGAACACGCCGCCGGCGCCGGTCACCAATAGGATGATGCCGGCCGGTTGCAGCGCGGCGTTGCAGACGCGCATGACCTGTTCCGCGTCCATGCCGCGGCGGATCGCCAGGCCGTAGATGGCGATCAGGCAGGCGGCCAGGATGGCGCTGAACGGGTGGCCGATGAACTGCAGCCAGTGGTAAACGGCCGAGCCCGGCGCGGCCAGATGGCTGCCCAGGGTCTTGCAGGCCACCATGACCAGCGGGAACAGCACCAGGGTCAGGCTGAAGGCGAAGGAGGGCATGCGGCCGCGGTCCAGAGCCGGCTCGCTGATGTCGTCCGGCAGCGCCAGGCTGACGTGCCGGCTGATGAAGCTGCCGAACAGCGGTCCGGCCAGCAGCATGCCGGGAATCGCCGCCGCCAGCCCGATCAGAATCATCCAGCCGAAGTCGGCCTGCATCTGCGAAGCCAGCAGCATGGGCGTGGGGCCGGGCAAGAGGAAGGCCGCCGCCGCGGCCACGCCGGCGAACAGCGGCACCGCCAGCTTGACCACATTGCCGCCGGTGCGGCGCGCCACCGCGAACACCACGCCGATCAACAGCACGATGGCGACGTCGAAGAACAGCGGCAACGCGCAGACCAGTCCAGCTACGCCCAGCGCGTAATGCGCGCGCCGTTCGCCGAAGCGGCTTAGCAGCCGGTCGGCGATCTGATCGAGCGCGCCGGTTTCGTGCAGGATCTTGCCGAACATGGCGCCCAAGGCCACCACCACGGCGAGGAAACCCAGCGTGCCGGCCATGCCTTTTTGCATGGTGTCGGCGATTTTCTCCACGGGCATGCCGGAGGCCACGCCGGCGCCGATCGAGACCAGCATCAGCGCGATGAAGGCGTGCAGGCGCGCCTTCATCACCAGCAACAACAACAGAGCGACCGAGCCCAGCGCGGTCAATACCAGGGTTGCGATGGACATGTCAGCGCTCCTGGCGGGACTGGATCAGGCGCAGCGCGCCGGCGACGACGCTGTCCAGCTCGGGGCGGATGTCCAGGGCGTGGACGTCGGTCTCGTCCGGTCCCGGCTCTTCCAGCGCGGCGAATTGAGAGGCCAGCATATCGGCCTTCTGGAAATGGCCTTGCCGGGCTTGAAGCCGTTGCAGGATCAAGTCGAAATCGCCTTTCAAGTAGAGGAAGGACAGCTGGGGATTGCCGGCGCGCAACTGATCGCGGTATTGCCGTTTCAGCGCGGAGCAGACGATGATGGACAGCGCGTTGCTGCGTTGCATGGCGTAGGCGGCGTCGCTGAGCGCGGCAAGCCAGGGCAGCCTATCGGCGTCGTCCAGCGGCGTTCCGGCGGCCATTTTGTCGATATTGGCGCGCGGATGCAGGAAATCGCCGTCCAGCACGGCGCATGTCAGGTGTTGGGCCAGCCTCGCGGCGAGCGCCGATTTGCCGCAGCCGGAGACGCCCATCAGCACGTAAACCTGATGTGGTGTGGAATTCATGAAGCCACTCCAATGAGTTGTCGCTTTCGTTTGAAGGCGGATCGTGATTGTTACCGGTAACATCATGCCGATGACAATATGTCGGCTTTGCGGCGAGCAGGCAAGCGTTTTGAGCGCCGGGCTTGATCCGGAACCGGCGTCATCGCTTGAGGGCTTGATTGCTAAGGGATTTTACGGGGAGGCCGGTGTCGTATTCCGGCACTGGCTTAGACGCTGCCGCCCAGGCTCAGGGTATAGCCCAGGTCCACGACCGGATCGGCGTAACGCTGGCCGTGGATGCGGCCGAGCAGGCGTTGCGCCGCCAGCCGGCCTATCGCTTCGCGCGGCGTGACCACGCTGGCCAGCCGCGGGTGCAGCGCGGCGCCGATGTCCAGCGCGTTGAAGCCGGCGACGGCGATGCGCTCCGGCACCGCCAGGCCCATGGCCTGGGCCTCCAGCAGCGCGCCGGCGGCGATGTCGTCGTTGGTGCAGAACACGCCGTCCAGATCCGGCGCGGAGGCCATGGCCTGGCGCAGCATTTCGCCGCCAAGCTGAAAGCTGGAATGTTGTTCGGTCTGGATCTCCAGCGGGATCAGCCCGGCCTGCTCCATCGCCGCCCGGTAGCCGGCGGCGCGCAAGCGGGTGCGGCGGTCGAGGCGGGCGGCCAGATAGGCGATGCGCCGCTTGCCGCGCGCGATCATGGCCCGGGTCATGTCCTCGGCGGCGGCCCTATGGTCCAGGCCCACGGCCAGGTCTATGGGCTGGGTCGGCAGCTCCATCACTTCCACCACCGGGATGGCCGCCACCTGCAGCATGCGCAAAGTGCGTTCGGAGTGAACGGTTTCGCACAGGATCAGCCCGTCCACCTGGAAGGACAGCAGCTGCTCCACCTGCCGGGTTTCCTGTTCGATGTCGTAGCAGTAATGGCCGTAAAGCGTGTGGTAGCCGGCCTCGCGGGTCATGGCTTCGACGCCGTGCACTAGGCTGGAGAACACCTGATTGGACATGGACGGCAAGAGCACGCCGATGGCGCGGCTCTTGGCGCGGGCCAGCAGGTCCGGCACCCGGTTGGGGATATAGCCCAGTTGCTCCATCGCGCCGGCGATGCGCTGGCCGGTGGCGTCCGACACCAGGCTGGCGTTGCGCAGATAACGGCTGACCGTCATCTTGGAAGTGCCTACCCGGTCGGCGATGTCCTGCAGCGACGGGCGGCGCGGCTTATCGCTCATGACGCGGGCCCGGCAAGGCGGAAGCGACGGCTTCCGGGGATAGGGCGAACGGCGCGAAACGGTTCATGCGGGCATCGGGCTCCCATGGCGGCGTGGTGAGGCTAGGCAAGCCGCGATTGTAGACCGATTTTCGTCAAATGAGCTATGGCCAGTGGATGGCCGTGGCGGCGGCGCCGAGTTTTTTGGCATAAAACCGCGTTTCGGCGCCGGCGCGGCGCCTTAATCGTCCGGCAAACCCAGCAGGCGGCGCAGATTGTTGATCACCTGCTGGCGTCTGGCCTGTTCTTGCAGGTAATCGCGTTCGGCGGCGGCGACGTCGGCCGCGCAGTGCGGACAACAGGTCTCGTCGGGGTGGATGTATTGCTGGCACTGCCGGCACAGCGCCAGCTTGGCCGGCGGCCGGCCTTCGCGCGGCGCGGTCTTGCCCTTGTTTTTCCAAGTCAGCGCTATCACCTGGCCGCTGCGGCTGATGCGGCCGACTTCCTGGCCGCTGGCGATGTCCTCGGTGATCAGGTCGAAACGCCCGACGGCGAAGGAGGCCGGCGCGGCGTCCTGCAGTTTGACGATGCGTTCGCGCAGGCCCTGTTTTTCCAGTTCCAGCGCGCGGTAATGGCAGTAGGGATTGTTGCCGGGCTTGCCCAGCAGCGAGTGGGAGGTCCAGGTGCAGCCGCCTCGGCAGACGTCGTTGTAGTAGCAGCCGCGGCAATAGCCCCATAAATCGTCCACCGAGCGCAGCCGGCCGAAATGGATGCCCTCGCTGTGATGCCAGATGTCGTCCAGGCTCATATCGCGCACATTGCCGCCGGAAAAGCCGACGGTGGCCAGCGAGGGACAGCCCTTGACGGTGCCGTCCGCCTCCAGCGCCAGCACGGTCTGACCGGCGGCGCAGCCGCTCCAGTGCACCCGCTCGTCGCCGAAGCCGCGCCACAGCCGCTCGTAAGGGCCGTAGTAGCCGATATTGTTGCCCACGTTCATCAACAGGCCGCGTTCCACCCCCTCGCGGTAAAGCCGCGCCAGCAAGGGCATCAGCTCCAGCAATTGGTAGGGCTGCAGCAAGAGTTCGTCGTTGTCCACCGCATTGCCCATCGCCACCGTCAGCTGGATCTGCCAGTGGGTGGCGCCCAGCTCGATGATCTGATCCATCAGCGCCGGCAAGTCCGGCATGGTGGCCGCGCCGATCTGGGTGTTGACGCTGACGGCGAGGCCGGAGGCCTTGGCGCGGCGCAAGGCGTCCACCGCCTTGTCGAAAGCGCCCGGCACATTGCGCACCTTGTCGTGCAGGGGCGCGAGGCCGTCCAGCGACACGCCGACGCCGTTGAGGCCGGCGTCTATCGCCTGTTGCAGCCGGGCGGGGTTCAGATTGCGGCCGCCGGTCTGAATCGCGCAATACATGCCGTGGCCGCGGATGGCGCGGATCAGCTGGGTCCAGTCCTTGCGCAGATAGGCCTCGCCGCCGATCAAGGTGATTTCGCGGGTGCCCAGCGCCGCCAGCGCGTCTATCACTTCCAGGCATTCGGCGGTGGACAGCTCGTTGGGGCGGCGGTGGCCGGCGCGGGAGCCGCAGTGCAGGCATTTCAGATCGCAGGCCAGGGTGATTTCCCAAACCACGTGCACCGGGACGTAGCGCTTGAAGTCTTCGTCGTCCAGATAGCGTGCCGGGCGGACGGCGGGGCTGTCGTCTAGCATGGGCGGGTCCTTGAGAGAGGGCGAGGAGCGCCCGGCGGGCGCTCCTGGGCTTTGAACAAGCGCGGATGAGGCGGGGCGGTTTAGTGCCGGCCTTCGAGGCGGGCGATTTCAGCATGCAGCTGCTTCAGCGCGGCCTCGATATTGTCGTGCTGCTTCAGCTGCTCTTCCGCCTGGCCGGCCAAGGAGTTCATCTGCGCCAGATTGCTGCTGACGCGCGATTGTTGCAGCGCGGCGGCGTACAGCGGGATGGGGTGCGGATAGGGCTTGCTGCCGGCGCGCGGCTCCGGGTGCACGGCCGGCGCTTCGGTGACGATGGCGTGCGCGACGGTGTGCCAGGCTTCCTGGTAGAAGAAGCGGTAGCTGGCGTGGCCGTCCTGCCAGTCCTGATCGAGGATGCCTTGCAGATGGAAGGTTTCGGCGATCTGGCTATTGGGCGAACTGGGGCTGCCGTCCAGCGACAGCACGATGTGATGCTCGGCCGACGGGTCCAGCTTGGCCTGGCTGTAATGGCCCCAGACATTGGCCTGGAACTGCAGCGGCGGACTGACGCTCTGGGTGATGCTGGCGTGGCCGCTGATCTTTTTCTGCGGCGTGTCGACCAGCAAGTCCAGGGTCAGGACCGGCGCGCCCAGCACCGGTTGGGAAATGAGGTAACGGACATGGAACAATCCTGTTGCTGACATGGAGCACTCCTTGACGAATGGGAAGGTATCGGCGCGAGCGCCTGCTTATTTGCGGTCCAGCTTGGTGATTTCCGCCTTCAGCGCATCCAGTTCCTTGCGCAGTTGCGGCTGGGCGTCCAGCTGCTGTTTGGCGTAAGCGGCCAGGGTTTTCATATGGGCCAGGTCGCCGCTGGCGATGGCGCTTTGGATCGGCACGCCGTACAGGGCCATGATGGGCGGATTGGGCAGGATCACCGGGCCGGGTTCCAGCGGCAGCGGGAAATAGCGGGATTTCAGTTCCGGGTTCAGCTTGGCCGGCACATTGTCCACTTCCACCCATGTGGAGCCGTCGAGATAGCTGTAATTGGCGATGCCCTTTTTCCAGTCGTGGCTGAGCACCAGGTGCAATTTGAAGTTGGTGGTGTTGCCGTTGTGGCCTTGGGCGGAGATCAGGATGCGGCCCTCGCTGGTCGGCACCACGCCCAGATAGGCGTATTGGCCGTGAACATGGGAGTGCAGGTTCAGCGGCGGGTGGAGGCTTTGGTTGACGACGTGGGCGCTGCCGGTCACAGAGTGGGTGGGGGGCGCCACCAGCAGGTTCAAGAGCAGCGTCGGCGCGCCCGCCAGATCGTTGCCGATGAGGTAGCTGACGGGGAACAATCCGATTTCAGCCTGAGTATTGCCTGACATAAGACCTCCAAAACTAAAGGTGAGGGATGCCTCGGGCTGCGCGGCGCTCAGCGCCGTTCCAGACGAGTGATTTCCAGCTTCAATTGCTCAATGGCGGCGTGCAGATCGCCGTATTGGTGCAGATGCTGCTCGCCTTGCTCCAGCAAGGTTTTCATCTGCGCCAGGTTGCCTTCGGCGATCGCCTGATGAATGGCGACGCCATAAGGCAGCGTTTGATGCGTGGGAAGATGGCTCATGGTGTTCACTTCCTTGCGCTGAATGATTTGAGGTGGACGCACGGCCAGGGACGACCGGGCGCGGTAGCGGCTGCCGGCCGCGCGGCAGTGCTTATTGGTGTAGCAGTTGGGATGGGGGGGCGTGCTGGCCTAAATGGCGGTTTTTATGAAAAACAAATACTTAAGTGGAAATGCTGAGTCGTGCAGAATGGCGCTGGGAGCCGGTCTTGGAAAGTGAAATGCTCATGCGGCGCATGAGCATTTCGAAGCGGTGGCCGCGCCTCGCTGCGCGCGGCGGATCGTCAACAGCTTCTCAAAAGCGGGAGGACGCCCGGGCCAGATAGAACCACTCCTGGCCGCTAGGGCTGCGGGGGTTGGGGAAGACGATGCGGCCGTCGTCCAGCGCCGTTACCGGGCTGGCGTCGGCGCGCCAGCCTATCAGCTCGCCTCGGCTCACCGGGTCGAAGCTGGTCCAGTCGCGGGCGAAGCGGTCGCCGTCGTCGAGCTTGTCCACCACCTCGTACAGGCTGAGCGCCTCCAAGGGGCCGGCCGCGGGCGGCGGCGCGTCCAACATGCCCAGATGAGCCAAGGTGTTGACGATGGCCTGGTAGGCGACGCTAGGCGCGGCCGGGTCATCGTGCTGGCCGCACTCCAGCGTCAGCGCCCAGCCGCCTTGTTGGCGCATGTACTCGGTGGTGCCGACGCCGTAGCGGACGTCGCCGTCCGGGGCCTTGCCGCGTCGGCTCACGCCCAGCGCGTAAGTGGCGAGCCAGCCGTCCACCGCGCGGGCCACGCCCAGCCTTTGCGCCAGCGCTTCTTCTTGCGCGGCCAGGGCGAAGGACTCCAGCTCGCCGGCGTTGTCGCGCGGTCCCAGGAACACGAAAGCCTGGCCCTGGGACTGGAAGGAGTGCAAGTCCAGCAAAACCTCGTGCTCCGCCAGCAGCGGACATAGCCAGTTGGCGACATGGTCTTCGTAATCGCGCGGCGCGTCGCTGGGGGCGAGATGGCGGTTCAGATTGCGTTCACCGCCGCGCTGGCCCAACTGAAAGGCCAGCGGATTGCTCACCGGGACCAGGGTCAGCCGGCCGGCGCGCAAGGCCAGCGCGCCTTGTTCCAGCTCCGCCATCAGCCGGCGGACGGCGAGCGTGCCGCAGCCCTCGTTGCCGTGCACGGCGGCGGTGACGATCAGGCGGGGGCCGGCCCGCAAGCCCTGATAGCGGTGGCTGACGAAATAGGGCGGCCAGCTTGGGTTTATTTGAGCCATACGTCCTCGAAGTCGAAAGAGCCGTTGGGATTCATCACGAAACCCTGCACATTGTTGCGCAGAGGAATGTAAATGCGGGAATGGGCCATGGTGATCCAGGGACGTTCGTATTTGAAAATCTCCTGGGCTTTCAAATAGTACTGGGCGCGTTGCTTCTGCTCGGTGGCCTGCCGGCCCAGCAGCAGCAGCTTGTCGAACTCGGGGTTGCAAAAGCGCTGGCCGCCCTTGCTGACGCTGCAGGACAGCGAGTTCCACAGGAAATCGTCCGGATCGCCGGAGTTGCTGGTCAGGCCGGACATATAGACATCGTGTTCGCCGGCGGCGGCGCGTTTCAGGTATTCGCCCCATTCGTAGGATCGAATATTGGCCTTGACGCCTATCCTGGCCCAGTCCTGCTGGATCATCTGCGCCATCAGCTTGCCGTTGGGGTTGGTCGGCCTTTGCACCGGCAGCGCCCACAGATCGAGGGCGAAGCCGTTGGGGTAGCCGGCCTGGGCCAGCAGCGCCTTGGCCTTGGCCGGGTTGTATTCATTGCGGGTTTTGGCGTTCCAGCTCCAGGTGGACGGCGGATAGGGGTTGACCGCCTGGGTGGCGCCGCCCTTGGGGAACATCGCCTTGAACAGGGCGTCGCGGTTGATGGCGATGTCCAGCGCCACGCGCACTTCGCGCTTGGCGAATTGCGGCCGTTTCAGATTGTAGGCCAGATAGGAGATGTTGCTGGCGCCGGTGGCGGCGATCTTGATGTTCTTATCGGCGTTCAAGGTGTCCAGATCGGCCTCGCGCACCGCCGCGGCCACCTGGCATTCATTGGCTTTCAGTTTCTGGATGCGCACTTGAGGATCGGTGACGATGGCGAAAATCAGGCTGCGGGTTTTCTGCGGCGCGCCCCAGTACTGGGGGTTGGCCTCGTAGCGCACGGTCGAGTCCTTGGCGTAGCTCTTGAAGCGGTAGGGGCCGGTGCCTATGGGCTGCAGATTGATCTGCGCGGGCTTGCCGGCCTGCAGCAACTGCTGGGCGTACTCCGCCGACTGCATGCCGGCGAAGCCCATCGCGAAGAAGGTCAGGAAGGTGGCGTTGCGTTCTTTCAGCCGGATCTTGACGGTGTTCGGGTCCAGCTTTTGCACCGAGTCTATCAGCTTGACCAGGCCGTAGCCGTCCGGGCCGGTCAGCGGGGTCTTGAACGCCTGGTTGAACGGCAGCTCCGGCCGGATCCAGCGGTTGACGGTGAAAACCACGTCGTCGGCGGAGAAGTCGCGGCTGGGCTTGAAGTAATCGGTTTGATGGAATTTGACGCCGCGGCGCAGCTTGAAAGTGTATTCCAGCCCGTCCGCCGACACGCTCCAGCTTTCCGCCAGCCCAGGGCGCAGCGCCACGCCGCCGCGTTTGAATTCGGTCAGCCCCTGAAAGACGGGCTTGACGATGTTGTAGGTGGAGGCGGTGTCCCACATCGCCGGGTCGAAGCCTTCCGGCGCGGCTTCCGCGCAAAAGACCAGGGGCTTGGCCGCCAGCGCGGCGGCGGGCAGCGCGCCGGCCAGCAACAGGGAAAGGGAGAGGATCGATTTTGTCATTTACGCTATCCTGAGTTCTTGTTCGCGGCAGGCGAATTGTCCGTCATCTACCGCTGTCGGTCCAAGGTCTTGGCGATTGGTTCCCGGCGTCGAAAGCCGGCTTTGCGGTTTGACGGACTTTGCGAGGGGGCGGAATGGACGAGGCGAGGGTGCTGATCGTGGGCGCCGGCGTGATTGGACTGTGCAGCGCGTGGCGGCTGGCGCGGGCGGGCTGGCCGGTCACGGTGCTGGAACGGCGCGGCGAAGCGGCGGCCGGCGCCAGCCACGCCAACGGCGGCCAGCTAAGCTACAGCTATGTGTCGCCGCTGGCCGACGCCGGGGTGCCGGCCAAGGCGCTGGCCTGGCTGCTGAGCGCGGACGCGCCGATGCGTTTGCGCCCGCGTTGGGACGCGGCCCAGTGGCAATGGCTGTGGCGCTTCTACCGCGCCTGCAACCGCGAGGCCAACCGCGCCGGCAGCGCCCAATTGTGGCGTTTGGCGCAAAGCAGCCGCCAGCAGTTGGACGCACTGCGCGCGGAAGGCCTGGACGGTTTCGCCTGGCGGCGCAACGGCAAGCTGGTGCTGTACCGCGGCGCCGCGGCGCTGGAGCATGCGCGACAGGGCGTGGCGGCCTTGAGCGAGCTGGGCGCGCGCCAGCGCTTGCTGGACGCGGACGCCTGCCGCGCGCTGGAGCCGGCCTTGGCCGGCTTGAGCGGGCCGCTGGCCGGCGGGGTGCATACCCCGGACGAGGAGGTGGCGGATTGCCGGCTGTTCTGCCTGGCCATGCAGCGAAGAATGCGCGACGAGGGTCTGGACGTAGAGTTCCGCTTCGGCGAGGAGGTCGTAGGCTTCGAACTGGCCCAGGGGCGGGTACGGCAAGTTTGGCTGCCTGGAGGCGCTCTGCCTTGCTGCCATCTGGTGCTGGCCGCCGGCGTCGGCGGCGCGGGGCTGGCGCGCAAACTGGGCCTGCGGCTGCCGCTCTACCCGCTGAAGGGCTATAGCCTGGACATGCCGGCGGGTGAGGGTTTGCCCGCGCTCAGCGTCACCGATTTCGAGCGCAAGATCTTGTACGCGCCGATAGGCGGCCGTCTGCGGGTGGCGGCGGCGGCGGACCTGGTTGGCTATGACGAAAGCCCGGACCCGCGGCGCGTGGCCGGCTTGCGCCGGCAAGTGATGCGAGATTGGCCGCGGGCGGGCCGCCTGGAACAGGCGGCGGAATGGGCCGGCTTGAGGCCGGCCACGCCGGACGGGGTGCCCTTGATAGGCCGCGCGCCCGGCGGACCGGCCAATCTGTGGCTGAATCTGGGACACGGCGCCTTGGGTTTCACCTTGGCCCTGGGCAGTGCCGAGCGGCTGGCGCGGGAGATGGCGGGGGAGTGAGGGCCGGGGGATGGACGAGGGAAGCGAGGCGAGCATGAAAGCGGTGATCGGGATGGAGGACTTGGCGGCGCATCCGGAATACCTGTCGATAGCGGACATCGACGGGGTGAGACTGGACCTGCGCTATGCCTGCGCCAACAATTTCGTGGGGCGAAACCTTTACGGCGAGGCGGCGCCGGCCTTATTGCACCGCCGCGCGGCCGAAGGCCTGGCCATGGCCGCGCGCGAGCTGCGCCGGCTGCGTCCCGGCTTCCATTTGCTGGTTTTCGACGCGCTGAGGCCGGGACGGGTGCAGCGGGTGCTGTGGGACATCGTCAAGGACACGCCGCAGCGCATCTACGTCGCCGACCCGGCGCGCGGTTCGATCCACAGCTTCGGCATGGCGGTGGACCTGAGCGTGGAGGATGCCGACGGGGGCGAGCTGGACATGGGCACCGGTTTCGACGACTTCACCGAACGGGCGCAGCCGCAGCGCGAGGCGGAGCTGCTGCGGACCGGCAGGCTGAGCGAGGCGCAAGTGGCCAACCGTCAGCTGTTGCGCCATTGCATGAGCCAGGCCGGCTTCAACGGCATCGCCACCGAGTGGTGGCACTTCGAGGCGGCGGATCGCGACTGGGTGCGTGCGCATATGCTGCTGATCGAGTGAGCCGGCCGCCGTCGCCGGCTGGCGCTAATGCCGCCGGGCCGGCGGCTTTATGCCCGGCAGGCATTTAGCAAACCGCGGATTTTCAGGCAATATGGCCGTTGGTCGCCTGTTCATGCTCCTGCGAGGCAAGGCGAGACAAGGCCTTGCGGCTGGGAAAGCGGAGTGTGCGCACGGCGCATGAGCCTTTCGAAGCAGTACTCGCCGCGCCAGGTCTCATGACGCGCAGCCGATCGTGAACAAATTCTTAGAAGCACCCGCAGAGAAACATCAATGGCATCCGACAATACCGAACAAGCCTGTTGGCACCCGGAAACCCAGGCAATCCGCGGCGGCCGCGAAATCAGCGATTATCGCGAGCACAGCCAAAGCCTGCATCTGACTTCCAGCTTCACCTACGATTCGGCGGAACAGGCCGCGGCCATGTTCCTGGGCGAACTGGACGGCTACACCTATTCCCGCTTCACCAATCCCACCGTCGCGGCCTTTCAGCAGCGGCTGGCGCTGATGGAGGGCGGCGAGCGCGCCATCGCCACCGCCACCGGCATGGCGGCGATCCAGGCCATCATGATGAGTCTGCTCAAGGCCGGCGATCACATCCTGTCCTCGCAAAGCCTGTTCGGTTCCACCACCAATCTGTTTGCCGGCCTATTGGCCAAGTTCGGCGTGGAAACCACCTTCGTCGACGCCACCGACCTGCAAGCCTGGCGCGACGCGGCGCGGCCCAATACCCGTTTGTTGTTTCTGGAGACGCCGTCCAATCCTCTGACGGAAATCGCCGACATCGCCGCCATCGCGGCTATTGCCCATCAGCATGAGGCCCTGCTGGTGGTGGACAACAGCTTCTGTTCCCCGGCCTTGCAGCAGCCGCTGAAACTGGGCGCGGACCTGGTGATGCACTCCGCCACCAAATATCTGGACGGCCATGGCCGGGTGATGGGCGGCGCGGTGGTGGGCAGCGACGCGCTGATCGAACAGATCTACCTGCACGTGCGCACCGCCGGCCCCACCTTGGCGCCGTTCAACGCCTGGGCTTTGCTCTCCGGCATGGAAACCCTGCATCTGCGGATGGAAAAGCACAGCGCCAACGCGCTGGAGTTGGCGCGCTGGCTGGAAGCGCAGCCGGCGGTGGAGCGGGTGTTTTATCCAGGGCTGGCCAGCCATCCGCAATATGAACTGGCCTTGCGTCAGCAAAGCGGCGGCGGCGCGGTGGTGTCCTTCGTGGTCAAGGGGGGCAGGGCCGAAGCCTGGCGCGTGGTGGACCGGGTCCAGCTGATTTCCCGCACCGCTAATCTGGGCGACGTCAAGTCCACCATTACGCATCCCGCGTCCACTACCCACGCCCGCATCACGCCGGAAGCCAGGTCCAAGGCCGGCATCGTCGAAGGCCTGTTGCGGGTGGCGGTGGGCCTGGAGCATGTCGAGGATCTGAAGCGGGATTTGGCGCGCGGCCTTGACTAATCGCTTTCAACATGTGTTTCATTCAAACGGCAGTCTAAAATACGGACTGCCGCTTTTGTTGCCACCCTGAGAGTTTGGCCCGAGCGCCGTCGAGACATGTCTTGACATTCGTCAAATTAAAACGTAAGTTTGAAACGCTTGTTCGAAAGCTGAAATGAGCAAGACCATAAAACCAGCAAATACAAAAAAGGCACTGGAGAACATGGAAGCAAGCCGCCCCGATACCGCCACCCGCATTCTGGACGTTGCAGAACGCTTGTTTGTGGAGCACGGTTTCGAAGCGACCTCGCTGCGCATGATCACCCAGCAAGCCGAGGTAAACCTGGCCGCGGTGAATTACCACTTCGGCTCCAAGGACGCGTTGTTCGAGTCCGTGTTCATGCGCAGACTGGCCCCGCTGATAGCGGACTGCCTGGCGGAACTGGACAAGCTGGAGGCGGAGGCCTCGGAGGAGAAACTGTCGGTGGAAGGCTTGGTGCTGTCGTTCATACGGCCCTGCCTGTCGCTGTCCAAGGACCCGTCGCGCGGCGGGGCGATGTTCGTGCGCCTGTTGTCGCGCACCTTGGTGGAGAACCACCGCCTGTTGCGCGAAACCATCTCCCAGCAGTACAGCGTGTTCGTCCAGCGTTACAGTCGCGCGTTTCAGCGCGCCTTGCCCTTGCTGGACACGGAGCAGTTGGCCTGGAGAATGCATCTTGCGTTCAGCGTCATGTTCAATGCCTTCGCCGGCAACGATGTGCTGAAGATCTTCACTCGCAGTCAGATCGTCAGCGCGCGGGATCCGGACATGATCGTCAAATACCTCGTGCCCTTTGTCATGGCTGGCCTGGTCGCGCCCATGGAAGGCTGATTCCGGAGCGCAGGGCAGGACGCGTCGACCAAGGCCGCGTCCCTTGCTGTTGCCGCCGGAATGGAAGGGTCAACACGAGGGTAAAACAAAATGATATCTGCCGTTGTTCTGGTCGTGCTGCTGGGCGCGCTGGCGTATTTCCGCGCGCCTGTTCTGGCCTGGACCGTGGGGCTGGCCGCCTGGCTAGCCGCGCTCCAGTTCGTCTTCCATTGCCCGCTGCCGCCGGCGGCCTGGGCTGTTTTCGCGGTGATCGCCGCCGTTCTCAATCTTCCGCCCTTGCGCCGCGCCGTGTTCACCGGCCCGGTGTTCGGCGTGTTCAAGAAAATCACGCCGGCGATGTCCCAGACCGAGCAGGAAGCCATCAACGCCGGCACGGTCTGGTGGGATCGCGACCTGTTCTCCGGCAAGCCGGACTGGAACCGCCTGCTGTCCTTTCCCGATCCCAAGCTGACGCCGGAAGAACAGGCCTTCATCGACGGCCCCACCGAACAGCTGTGCGCGATGATTGACGATTGGAAGATCACCCACGAGCTGAAGGATCTGCCGCCGGAAGTATGGCAATTCATCAAGGACAACGGCTTCCTGGGCATGATCGTCAAAAAGCAGTACGGCGGTCTGGAGTTCTCCAACTACGCTCATGCCAAAGTGGTCACAAAGATCGCCACCCGCGGCGGCACCGCCGCGGTATCGGTGATGGTGCCCAACTCTCTGGGTCCGGGCGAATTGCTGCAGCACTACGGCACCGAGGAGCAGAAGGATTATTATCTGCCGCGCCTGGCCAAGGGTCTGGAGATTCCCTGCTTCGCGCTGACCAGCCCCTATGCGGGCTCGGACGCCGGCAGCATTCCCGACTACGGCATCGTCTGCCGCGGTTCCTACACCCATCCGCGCACCGGCGAGCGTTTCGACGACGTGCTGGGCCTGCGCGTCAGCTGGGAAAAGCGCTGGATCACCTTGGCCCCGGTGGCCACCATCCTGGGCCTGGCGTTCAAGATGTACGATCCCGAGCATCTGCTGGGCGATAAAGAAGACCTGGGCATCACCTGCGCGCTGGTGCCCACCGAGCACGAGGGCGTGGCCATCGGCCGTCGCCATTTCCCGGGCGGCGCCGCCTTCATGAACGGCCCGACCTGGGGCAAGGATGTGTTCATTCCGCTGGACTGGATCATCGGCGGCCGCGAGTTCGCTGGCCAGGGCTGGCGCATGCTGGTTGAGTGCTTGTCGGTGGGCCGCTGCATTTCCCTGCCGGCGATGTCGGTGGCTTCCGGCAAGATGAGCACCTTCGTCACCGGCGCTTACGCGCGCATCCGCGATCAGTTCGGCCTGCCCATCGGCAAGTTCGAGGGCGTGGACGAGGCGATGGCGCGCATCGGCGGCTACACCTATCAGATGGAGGCCTCGCAGGACCTGGCCTTGACCGGTCTCGATACCGGCGAGAAGCCGTCGGTGCTGTCCGCCATCCTCAAGTACCACAACACCGAGCGCATGCGCAAAGCCATCAACGACGCGATGGACATCCATGGCGGCAAGGCTGTGGTGCTGGGGCCGCGCAACTATCTGGCGCGCGCCTATCAGGCGATTCCGATCGGCATCACTGTGGAAGGCGCCAACATCCTGACCCGTTCGATGATTATCTACGGCCAGGGCGCGATCCGCTGCCATCCCTTCGTGCTGCGCGAAATGAAGGCGGCGATGACAGACGACGGCAAGGAATTCGACGCCGCCATTACCGGTCACATCAACTTCGTGATCAGCAATGTGGTGCGTTCGCTGTGGCTGGGTCTGAGCGGCGCCCGTTTCGTCGGCGCGCCGCGCGGCGGCGAAGTCGGCGCCTACTATCGCCGGCTGACCCGTTTCTCCAGCGCCTTCGCCTTGCTGTCCGATATGGCGATGTTCAGCCTGGGCGGCAGCCTGAAGTTCCGCGAGAAGCTGTCCGCGCGTCTGGGCGACATGCTGTCCGGTCTTTACATCGCCTCCGCCTGCCTGAAGCGTTTCGAGCGCGACGGCGCGCCCAAGGAAGACCTGGCGGTGTTGCAATGGTCGGTGGAAAACGCCTTGTACGATGTGCAGCAGGCGATGGACGGCTTCCTGGCCAACTTGCCCAGCCGCATGCTGGCGGCGGTGCTGCGCAAGCTGATCTTCCCGTGGGGCCTGACGCTCAAGCCGGCGTCCGACCGCGTCGGCACCCAGGTGGCGCGCGCGATGATGGAGCCGGGCGCGACCCGCGAGCGGCTGACGCGCGGCATGTATCTGCCCAAGGAGGAAACCGATGCGGTCGGCGTGCTGGCGCACGCGCTGGAGGCGGTGCTGGCCACCGAGCCGCTGGAGCAGAAGCTGCGCAAGCTGGCGCGCGACGGCAAGTTCGTGTCGGTGACCGCGCGCGAGCGCCTGGCGGAAGCCTTGGCGGCCGGTTTGCTCAATCAGGCCGAGTTCGACGCCGTCAGCCGCGCGCGCAAGCTCAAGCGCGACGTGATCATGGTGGACGATTTCGACAAGATGCTGGAGCAACATGACGATAAGCTGCTGCAACGCTTGATCTTCTGAGCGTAAGGGGTAAGATTTGCCGGGATCCGTCCCGGCATTTCACGCCAGCGGCTGGCAGACGGCCGCTGGCGTGAAATGATGAAAAGTCGCCAAGATCGAGCGATGAACAAGAACAAAGGAGTGAGCATGGACCGCCCTGAAGTCCGGATTCCCACGCTGCGCGTGCGCGCGCTGCCAACCAGCACCAACGCTTACGGCCGAGTCCAGGCCGGTTGGCTGATGAATCAGATCGACATGGCCGGCAGCCTTGACGCCGAGCGCCTGTCGCGCGGCCCGGTGACCACGGTGGCGGTCAACACCTTTCAATTCGCCGCGCCCATCCTGCTGGGCGACGTGGTGGACCTTTATGTGGAACGGCTGAGAATAGGCCAGAAATCCATCACCCTGAAAATCACCGTCGAAGCGGAGCGCATCGATGGCTCGCACGAGGCGATCACCGAAGTGGTGGCCACCTATGTGGCGGTGGATTGCGATGGAAAATCGCGTCTTTTAGGTGTTATTTAGCGCATTTCCATGCTTTTTTGCGTGCTTGTTGCAGAAATGTCTCATTAAACGTTTGTTTGGAACAAACACTCCAAAACCTTGTGGAATTGCTCTAATTCTCTGGTAGCATCAAATATGACCAGTGCTTGTTATTGGTCATCTAACACCTAAGAACACTATAGCAACGCCAAAGAGAGAGGGAGAACATGAAACTCAAGCACCTCAGCCTGTCCGTGATGGTCATGGGCGCAACATTCGGTCTAATGTCCACCCAGGCCGTGGCCTCGGGTTATCAGTTTGGTTCGCAGAGCGTGTCCGGCCAGGGCACGGCGCATGCCAACGGCGCCGAGGCCAACGATCCTTCCACTATTTTCGCCAACCCGGCCGGTCTGTCCCGGCTGGAGGGCACGCAGTTTTCCGGCGGCTTAACCTTTGTGGTGCCACATTCCGAATATACCGACAATGGTTCCACCAATTTTGCCAATAAGCCCACTGGTGGTGGTAATGGGGGCTCTTTTGCGCCTTCGGTGGTAGTTGCGCCTAACTTTTATTTGTCGCACAAGCTGAACGAAAAGATTAACTTGGGCGTGGGCGTCTTTGTTCCGTATGGCGCCAAGTTAGATTATGACAGTGGTTGGGCTGGACGCTATGCCTTGCAAAACGTTGACCTAAAGTCCTTCAATATTAATCCAAGCATGTCATTCAAGTTGGATGATCGTCATGCGTTTGGTTTTGGCATTTCGGCTCAGTATCTTGATGCGACTTTGCAGCAGGCTGCGGATGTGCGTACGGGGATTGGTCAGTTGCTGGCTGGCGCGAATGGAATGAATCCCAATGTCGTTGGCGGTGCATTGGTGCAAGGGCAGCTTAATGCCTTAGGCGTGTCTGGGGATGGTACTGCTCGCATCTCCGGTGACGACTGGGGGTTTGGCTGGAACATAGGCTATATGTTTACTTTGGATGAAAATACCCGATTCGGCCTTGCTTATCGCTCAGCGATCAAGCAGAAGCTAGAGGGAACGGCGGATTGGGATTTCTCTAATGTGAAGGGTAATTTGGCAGGGCTCGGCATTCCCAATCTTCCGGCTTATCTGAGTGCGAAGAAGCACCCTGATACGAGTGCGACTGTAGATGTTACGACCCCTGAGACAGCGTCGGCTAACTTCTTCCATCAGTTGAATCCGAAGTGGGCGGTGATGGGCGATGTGACCTGGGTGGCCAATTCGCAAATGAAGGATATTGTTATCAAGCAGGGTACGGTGAATGGCGTATCTCAGGGGGATATCACAATTCATCAGAACTGGCGTGACACCTGGCGTGTCTCCTTGGGCGCCAATTACCTGTACAACGATGCCTGGCTATTCCGCGGCGGCGTGGCTTGGGAGCAATCGCCGCTGAAGTCCGATAATGACCGTCATCCGGCTATTCCGGATAGTGATCGTCTGTGGCTGTCGCTGGGCGCCAACTACAAGATCAACAAGCAGAGCTCGGTCGACTTCGCCTATAGCTTCATCAACTTTGCAAATGCCAATGTGAACTACACAGATGCGTGCAGCCCTTCTGGTAACAATGGTGCCTGCACCGGCAACGGCGGCACGGTCAAAGGCAGCTACAAGACCTATCTACAGCTGATCGGTCTGCAGTACAACTATCGGTTTTAATTGAATCGGCGCCGTTGGGCGCGCGGATTTCGGGTCGGGCGGGCGCGGTGGCGCTCGCCCGGTTTTTGCGTTTGCGCCGTGCCGGTTTTCCCGCTTGTTTTCTCTCTGTATTTTTCCATGAACCCCCTGTTTTTTTGCCCAAATTGGGTTAGACTTATTTGAGAGAAAAGCGAGTGTTTGATATTTTTCAATGCAGATCTTTTCCAGCTGCGCTTGATCCGCCGCGATAGTGGCTGCCGGCGCGGTTTTTCAGTAGATTGACGGATGTCCGCGGCGGTGGGGAAACCATCTCTCGCCAGGCTTCCGGGCAGGCCGGGCTTCATCATAATCATTCTCCCGGCCGGCCGAGTTGTGCCGGCTGCAGCGGCGGCGCGCCGCCGACTCAGCGCAAGGACGAACAACGCCCGTCCTTGAGGCAGGCTGAGCAGGCGAGAGGGGCCTGTCTCATGTTGTGTTTCAACAAAACGAGGAAACCATGTCTCAAACCAAGTTCAACGTACGCAAGGTAGCCGTGTTAGGCGCTGGCGTGATGGGGGCTCAAATCGCCGCCCATCTGGTGAATGCCAAAGTTCCGACCATCCTGTTCGACTTGCCCGCCAAGGAAGGCGACAAGAACGGCATCGTGCTCAAGGCGCTGGAAGGCTTGAAAAAGCAGAAGCCCGCTCCCTTGGCCAATAAGGATGCCGTCAACCACATTCAGCCGGCCAACTACGACGACCACCTGCACCTCTTGAAGGATTGCGACCTGGTGATCGAAGCCATCGCCGAGCGCATGGACTGGAAAGCGGATCTGTACCACAAAGTGGCGCCGCACCTGGGCGAGCACACCATTTTCGCCACCAATACTTCCGGCCTGTCGATCAACACGCTGGCGCAAAGCTGCCCGGACAATGTGCGCCCGCGTTTCTGCGGCGTGCATTTCTTCAATCCGCCGCGCTATATGCATCTGGTGGAAATCATTCCCTGCCTGACCTCGGACGCGCACATCCTGGATAATCTGGAGCGCTTCCTGGTGTCCAGCCTGGGCAAGGGCGTGGTTCGCGCCAAGGACACCCCCAACTTCGTCGCCAACCGCATCGGCGTATTCTCGATGCTGGCCACCATCGCCAACGCTGACAAGTTCGGCATCCGCTTCGACGTGGTGGACGACCTGACCGGTCCGCGTCTGGGTCGCCCCAAATCGGCCACCTTCCGCACCGCCGACGTGGTGGGCCTGGACACTTTCGCCCACGTGGTCAAAACCATGCAGGACACCCTGCCGCAAGACCCGTGGCACGGCCTGTTCCAGACTCCGGAATGGATGCAGAAGCTGATCGCCGCCGGCGCGCTGGGCGCCAAGACCAAGGCCGGCATCTATAAGAAAGACGGCAAGCGCATGTTGGTGCTGGACCCGGCCAAGGGCGAGTACGTCGGCTCCGGCGAGAAGGGCGACGACGCGGTCAAGGAAATCCTGAAGATCGCCAATCCGGCGGAAAAATTCCAGAAACTGCGCGAGAGCAGCCATCCGCAGGCGCAATTCCTGTGGGCATGTTTCCGCGATGTGTTCCATTACATTTCCCACCATCTGGCCGATATCGCCAATAGCGCGCGCGACGTCGACTTCGCCATCCGCTGGGGCTTCGGCTGGAGCGTGGGTCCGTTTGAAACCTGGCAGGCCGCCGGCTGGCAGCAAGTGGCCAAGTGGCTGGACGAGGACGTGAAAGCCGGCAAGGCGCTGAGCGCCGCCGCGCTGCCGGCCTGGGTGCTGCAGGGCGACCGCGCCGGCGTGCACTTCGCCGAAGGCTCTTACGATCCGGCCGGCAACAAGCTGGTGGGCCGCTCCACGCTGGACGTGTACCAGCGTCAGCTGGCGCCGGCCAAGGTGCTGGGCGAGGCGGCGGCGCCGCTGGGCGAAACCGTGTTCGAAAACGAGGGCGTGCGCGCCTTCACCACCGGCGACGAAGTGCTGGTGGTGTCGTTCAAGTCCAAGGCGCATGTGATCGGCCCGGCCGTGATCGAGGGTCTGAACAAGGCCGTCGACATCGCCGAAGACCGCTTCAAGGGCCTGGTGATCTGGCAGACCGAGGAGCCGTTCTCCGTCGGCGCCGATCTGCAGTCTATGATGCCGGCCTTCATGATGGGCGATTGGGACGCGATCGACGCGACGGTGCGCCGCTTCCAGGAAACCTCGATGCGCCTGCGCTATTGCCAGGTGCCGACGGTGGCGGCGACCCAGGGCTATGTGTTCGGCGGCGGCTGCGAATTCGCCATGCACTGCGACAAGACCGTGGCGGCGCTGGAATCCTATGTCGGTCTGGTGGAAGTGGGCGTCGGCCTGCTGCCGGGCGGCGGCGGCTGCAAAGAATTCGCCTTGCGCGCCGCTCAGGAAGCGCGCGGCGACGTGCTGGCCGCGCTGAAGGACTACTTCATGGCCATCGCCACCGCCAAAGTGGCCACCAGCGGCTTCGAAGCGCAGGAAATCGGCTTCTTCCGCAATGGCGACCCGGTGGTGTTCAACGCTTACGAGTTGTTGCACGTGGCTAAACAGCAGGCGATCGCTCTGGCCGAAGCCGGCTACCGTCCGCCGCTCAAGGTCAAGGGCTTCCCGGTGGCCGGCCGCAGCGGCGCCGCGTCCATCAAGGGCCAGTTGGTGAACATGCTGGAGGGCAACTTCATTTCCAAGCATGACTTCTTCATCGCCGGCCTGATCGCCGACGTGATGACCGGCGGCGACGTCGAAGCCGGCACCCTGGTCAACGAGCAGTGGATTCTGGATCTGGAGCGCAAGGCCTTCATGACCTTGCTGAAAAACTCCAAGACCCAGGATCGCATCGCCAATATGTTGACCACCGGCAAGCCGCTGCGCAACTAAGTGCTTGGGGGTGATTCTGCTGCGCGCGCCGATATCGAATGCTGCGATGCTCGCCGTACCGCATGTACGGCTGCGCTTCTCGCTTCGATCTCGGCCCGCTCGCGACGAATCCTCCCGCAAGCACGGCCAATAGCCAGATGAAAGGCAGCCTGATCGCCGGAGCGCGGGTCAGGCCGCCGACAGGAGAATCAAAATGAGCAAACAAGTACAAGAAGCTTACATCGTCGCCGTCACCCGCACGCCGGTGGGCAAGGCGCCGCGCGGCATGATGCGTCATGTGCGTCCGGACGATATGCTGGCGCACGTGATCACCGGCGCGCTGGCCCAGGTGCCTAATCTGGATCCGAAGCTGATTTCCGACTGCGTGGTGGGCTGCGCCTTCCCGGAAGCGGAACAGGGTCTGAACATGGCGCGCATCGGCGTGTTGCTGGCCGGCCTGCCCAATACCGTGGGCGGCATCACCATCAACCGTTACTGCTCGTCGGGTATCAACGCGGTGCAGATGGCTGCCGACCGTATCCGCCTGGGCGAGGCCGACGTGGTGATCGCCGCGGGCGCCGAGTCGATGTCGCTGGTGCCTATGATGGGCAACAAGGTGTCGCTGAACCCGGAAATCTTCGCCAAGGATGAAAACTACGGCATCGCTTACGGCATGGGCCTGACCGCCGAAAAAGTGGCGCAGCAGTGGGGCGTGTCGCGCGAAGACCAGGACGCGTTCGCGGTGGAATCGCACCGCCGCGCGCTGGCCGCGATCGACGGCGGCAAGTTCAAGAGCGAGATCACGCCGCTAGAGGCGACCTACCGCACGCCCAATCTGGAAACCGGCGAAGTGGCGGTCAAGACCCGCGTGCTGGACACTGACGAAGGCCCGCGCCGCGAGACTACGCAGGAAGGCCTGGCCAAGCTGAAAACGGTGTTCGACGCCAAGGGTTCGGTCACCGCCGGCAATTCCTCGCAGATGTCCGACGGCGCCGGCGCGGTGATTCTGGTGTCCGAGCGCGTGCTCAAGGAGTTCAATCTGACTCCGCTGGGCCGCTACGTCACTTTCGCGGTCAAGGGCGTGCCGCCGGAAATCATGGGCATTGGTCCGAAAGAGGCGATCCCGGCCGCTTTGAGCCAGGCGGGCCTGAAGCAGGACGACCTGAAGTGGATCGAACTGAACGAGGCGTTTGCGGCTCAGGCTTTGGCGGTGATCCGCGATCTGGAGCTGGATACCTCCAAGGTCAACCCGCATGGCGGCGCCATCGCTCTGGGTCACCCTCTGGGCGCCACCGGCGCCATCCGCACCGCTACCTTGGTGCACGGCATGCGCGACGCCGGCCAGAAGGGCTACGGCATGGTGACCATGTGCATCGGCACCGGCATGGGCGCCGCCGGCATCATCGAAGTCTTGTAAGCGGGACGGTTCTCGCGTAAAAAAACCGGCTCGCCATGGCGAGCCGGTTTTTTATTGCCCGCCGCGCGGCGGGGGCGGGGCTTAGTCCACCTTGGACAGCGTGTCGAAGTCGCTGTGGCTGCAGTCCTCGTATTCGTGCTGCGGGGTTTTGAGGCGAATCTGGTAGGACTTGCCTTGCGCCGCCAGCACCAATTGCTTGTCCGGCAGCGTCAGGGCCTTGGGCATCAGGAAGTAGCGCTGGCCTTTGCGGGAGTTGGGCTGGGTGATGTAGATGGCGGTGGAGGGCGGGGATTCCGAGTGCTCGGGGTCCAGCAGCGATACGCCGACGGGGTTTTGCCCGAGGATTTCTATGCCCACCTTGGTGCCGTTGCTTTGGCGCAGGATGCGGCGGATCACGCCCAGCAGCTGCGGGTGATTGTCCGCTTTGACCAGGATGACGCGGCCGATGGCCAGCTGTTCCACCGCCTTGCCGATGAAGGTGAGGCCCATGCCGGTGGAACTGATGTCGTTGATGCGCCAATCGCTGGCGCGCTCGGGGTCCTGCGTCGGCACGTCCTGAACCTTGACCTGATAGGCGACGCGTTCGAAGCCTATGCTGACGTGGGCGTTGGACGCGTGCAGCGAACGCTCCGACTTGCGCAGGGACTTGCCGCCGTCGGTAGACCAGCGAATGGCCAGTTTTTCGCATAGAATGGCCCATTCCTCGCGCTCCAGCCCGCCGTCCATGGCCGCCAGGGCGGGAGGGATCCGCCTGTCCAGATCGAACATCAGATCCGCCAGGCGGCTGGTGATTTCGTAAGCGGACCAGTAGCGGTGCCATTTGCCGGCCATGCCGCGCAGCATGGCTTGCGGCGGTTCGGGCATCGACAGATTGTAGACGAAGATGGGCTCTTCCACCGGCGGCTGTTTGTCCAGCGGAATGCTCTGGCTCAGCATCATCAGCAACTGGTCTACCGCGATGATCTCCTTGTGCAGCATATTGTCGGTCTGCGCCAGGAAGAGCATGCCGGCCTGGATCAGCAGTTGTTCACAGCTGAATTCGTCCGGGCTGTTCAGATAAAGCTTGATCGGGTGCCGGGAAAAACCGCTTTCCTCTGCCTGGCTGAAAAAGCGGAAACCGTTTTGCCAGGCGGCGCCTTCCGGCTTCAGATAGCGCAGGGAGTTCCAGGCGATCAGCCGCATCTGATGATGCAGGCCGCGGATGGTGACGATGCGGATTTCGTCTTCCGGCACCGCGTTGGGGTGGCTTTTGTACAGTCTCAGGCAGATCTGATAGGCGGAGGACAGCTCGTGCCAGTAGGCGAGGATGGTGGGCAGATAGCCTTTGCTGCCGCCTTTGGACTGCAAATAGTCCCGGCACAGCTGGCGGTGGATGTTGTTGGCCTTGTCGTCGACGTAGACCAGTGTCTTGACGCGCTCTTTCAGCGAGATATCGGTGTCGGTATTGATTTTGGCGACGGCTTTGATGATTTCCACCAAGGCGCCGAAATACTCGGTTTCAGGCAGGTCGCGCACTAATAGCGTTGCAGACTGCGCCACTTCGGAGGCAGTCGTGTTTTTGTTCAGTAGGGAACTGACTAGTGATTTGAAGTCAAACATTTAGCCCGGCTTTATAGGAAATTATGTTTTCATTGGCATATCGCTATATCTTACGCCACGCACAGGCGTGGGTGAAACGGTAATTCTCATTATTTACCCATATGCTTACAAATAACAATCGCTGGAATCGGCGACAGCGGCTGACATCGCTGCTGTTGCTCGGGGTTTTGTCGCAAACGGCCTGGGCGGGCAACGGGGAAGAGCTTGGCGCGTATCCGCCGCAAGGCGTGGGTTTGGTGCTGGGCGGCGGCGGCGCGCGCGGTTTCGCCCACCTGGGGGTGCTGAAGGAACTGGAGCGTTTGCGGATTCCCATCGCCTGTATCGCGGGGACCAGCGCCGGCGCCCTGATTGGTGGTATTTATGCAAATGGCTTGCCTTTGGCGCAGATGGAGCACGAGTTCGACGCCGCCGATTGGGACGCCTTGCTTTCCGGCAAGCCGACGCGGGCGGACGTGCCCTACGATCGCAAGCGAGACGATTACAAGAACTATCTGGACGTTACCTTCGGCTTGAAGAAGGACGGCCTGAAAGTGCCGCGCAGTGCGATCAATTCGCAGGAAATCGAGCTGTACATCCACAAGCTGACGCGTGATCGCGTGGTGGGCAGTTTTGATCAGTTGCCGATCCCGTTTCGCGCGGTGGCCACCGATCTGGCCACTGGCGAACCGGTGGTGTTCGCGCAGGGCTCGCTGGCGCGCGCGCTGCGCGCCAGCATGGCGGTGCCGGGCTTGTTCGATCTGATCGAGGACGACGATGGCCGCCTGCTGGTGGACGGCGGCCTGGCGCGCAATCTGCCGATTCAGGATGTCAAAGGCCGCTGCGCCGATCGGGTGATCGTCGTCGACGTGTCCACGCCGCTGATGAAGGCGAAAGAGATCAACAGCCTGTTCGATGTGGTGGCGCAGACTTCCAATCTGATGGTCAGCCGCAACGCCAAGGAGCAGTTGCGGAAGCTGGACAAGCGCGATCTGGTGATCAAGCCGGATTTGAGCGGCTATACTGCGGCCTCTTTCAGCGAACACCAGGCAATCACCCAGCGCGGCGAGGAGGCGGCCAAGGCTCTGGCCAAGCAGCTGTCGGCCTATTCGGTGTCGGAAGAAGAGTACGCGGCGTGGAAGCGCCGCTTGGAGCGGCCGCACTTCCCCTTGATCGACAAGATTCAGGTGGAAGGCAAGCCCGGCCAGTTCACCAAGCCGGAGCAACTGGCCAAATCGCTGGCTTTCTCCTCGGTGGTGGAGCCGATCAGCAGCGCTCAGACCCGTCTGCGCGGCGTGTTCGCCGGCGGCGACTACGACCGGCTGACCTACCGCGTGGACAGTGTGTCCGGCCGCAATGTGATGACGGTGTCGCCGCTGGAGCGCAGCATCGGCCCGAACTTTCTGCGCTTCGGCCTGAATCTGAGCAGCGCGACGCCGGGCGAGAGCAATTTCAACTTTTTGGCTTCGCATGAATGGCGCAACGCCAATAGCGCCGGCGGCGCCTGGCGCAACGATGTGTCCATCGGCCAGAACAAGCTGTTCAAGACCGAGTGGTACCAGCCGCTGTACGAGGGCAGCCCGGTGTTCGGCGCGGCGTCCTTTGGGTATCGACAGGATTTTTTGTCGATTTATAACGCGGACCATTCGTTAAATACGGAGTGGAACAATGATGTGGGCAGCGTGCGTCTGGATGGCGGCGTGGCCTTGGGGCGTTACGGCGAGTGGCGGATTGGCGCGTACCGGGACGATAATCACTTCGGCTCGCGGGTATCTTGGTTTCCTGGCTTGGTGCCGTCAAACTTTCGGGATACCGGGGTGGGCACCAGCTTGGTGGTGGATCAGTTCGACAATCCGCGCTGGCCGCGCTCTGGCTACTTCTTTAGTGGCCGGTTGACCAAGAGCATTCCATCCTGGGGCAGCGATGTCAATCTGACCAACTACGATACGACCATGGAGTATGTCAAGACTCTGGGCAGTGTGACGATGCGCTTGACCGCCAAGAACAAGGGCGCTTTGAATCTCGACGACAGAGAGGATGCCCAGACCTTGCCCAGATCGCTGGGCGGCTTCTTGAATCTGAGCGGTTATCAGGACTCCGAACTGATTGGCGATCGCTCGTCCCTTTTCCGCTCGATGCTGTATTGGCGAGCGTCCAGCCTGCCGTCGGCGATTGGCTCCGGCGTTTACGCCGGTATCTCGATGGAGCTGGGCAAGATTTGGGGCCGAGTGCGAGCTGAAGACCTCTCGTCGCACGATACTAACTGGATTCCCGCCGGATCGGTCTTCCTCGCCGCGGACACCATCATCGGGCCGTTCTTCCTTGGCGTTGGCACCGCCAAGGGCGGCAAACCCACCGCCTATCTGTATCTGGGGTCCGACTACTGAGTCGATTGTGGCTTGGGCCTGAGGCTCATCAAACTAAAAACGCTATATGGCAGCCGCCATATAGCGTTTTGTTTTTATTGACCTGGTGGGGGCGAACGGCTGCTCCAGCCCACGCGTATCGATCTTTCGGACGGTTGAATTTTAAGTTCTTGTATTTTCTGTTGTTGATATGTGACGTAAAAATACAAACGTTTGAATAATTCTGGTGTTTTGGACCGCTTTCTCCTATTACCAATCTTGGGCATGCAAATAAGAGCAAATACTCAGCCCGCATTGATCAACTAGAGGAGAAACACCATGAAGAAGTTGTTACACGGAGCATTGCTGTGTCTGGGCCTGCTGTTGCCCCTGTCCGCCGCCCACGCCGCCGGCGGCTATACCCAGACGCGCTACCCCATCGTGCTGGTGCATGGCTTGTTCGGTTTCGGTCAGTTGTTGGGAGTGGATTATTTTTATCAAGTGCCGGCGGCCTTGCGCGCCGACGGCGCGCAGGTGTTCGTGGCTGAGGTGTCTGCGCTGAACAGCAATGAGGCGCGCGGCGAGCAGTTGCTGCAGCAGGTGCAAAAAATCATCGCCATCACCGGCGCCGCCAAGGTCAATCTGATCGGCCATAGCCAGGGCGTGCCCACGGCGCGCTACGTGGCCGGGGTGCGGCCGGACCTGGTGGCTTCGGTCACTTCGGTGGGCGGGGTCAACAAGGGGTCGGCGGTGGCCGACATCGTGCGCGGCGTCGCGCCTCCGGGATCGGTGTCCGAGGCGGTGGCGTCCGCGGTGGCCAAGGCCTTGACCGCGGTGATGCAGTTCTTCGCCGGCACCACCGGGCAGCCGCAATATCCGGTGGGCGCGTTGGATTCCCTGACCACGGCGGGAGCCTCCGCCTTCAGCGCCAAATTCCCGCAAGGGGTGCCGACCAGCGCTTGCGGCGAGGGCGATTATCAGGTCAACGGCATCCGCTACTATTCATGGACCGGTTCGGCCACCGTCACCAATGTGCTGGATCCGCTGTCGGTGCCGATGGGCGTGCTGGGCTTGGCCTTCGGCTCCACGCCCACCGATGGCCTGGTCAGCGCCTGCTCCGCGCATCTGGGTCAGGTGATCCGCGATAACTACCGGATGAACCACGTCAACGAGATCAATCAGAGCTTTGGTCTGGTCAGCCTGTTCGAGGTCAGCCCGGTGAGCTTGTACCGGCAGCAGGCCAATCGCCTGAAGAACACGGGCCTGTGATGTTGCGGGCCTGGATGGGGTGGGGCTGCGCGCTGCTGCTGGCCGCGCTGGGCTGGCTGTGCGTGTCCGGAGCCGACGACGCGGCGGCGCAAACCGGAGTCGCCGCGCCGGCGGCGGCGCCGTCCTTGCGCGGCACCCAGGCGGATGGCCAAGCGCGCGTGGAGGCGAGCGGGGCGCTGAGAGTGGACGCGGAGCTGCGGCGCTTGTTCGATTACCAGTTGGCGACGCTGGGGGAGAGGGACTTGCCGGCGGTGCGCAAGGCGGTGCAGCAGGCCTTGCAATCGCAATTGGGCGCCGCGGCCTTGGGGCAGGCTTTGGCCTTGTTCGACCGTTACGTCGCCTATCGGCGAGCCTTGAGCGAGACCAAGCTGGCGGCGGGAAACGTGGCCGAGGGTTTACAGCGGATGAGGGCGTTGCGTCTGCAATTCTTGTCCGCAAGCGAGGTGGCGGGCTTGTTTGGCGATGAGGACGTTTACGACGACTTCACCGTCCAGCGGCTGCGCATCGCCGCCGACGCCGGTTTGAGCGCGGAGCAGAAGGCGGCTAGGCTCAAGGCCTTGGAGGCGGCTTTGCCGGCCGAGCTGCGCGCGGCGCGGCAGGAGCCGGTCAAGCATCTGGCGCTGGCGGAGGCGGAGGCGGCTCTGAGGAAGAAGGGCGGCGGCGAGCAGGAGTTGTACGCCTTGCGCGCCGGCATGGTGGGGCAGGCCGCCGCCGACCGTTTGTCGCAGCTGGACCGCGAACAGGCTCAGTGGCAGGCGCGCATAGACGGCTACCGACGGGAGGCGCAGCGCTTGCGGGCGGCGCCTGGTCTGGACGCCGCGCAAAGACAGCAGGCGCTGACCGCCTTGCGCGCGCAACGCTTCAATGCGCAGGAGCAATTGCGGCTGGACGCTTTCCTCCCGCCGCAATAGCCGGCAATGTTTTAGCGGTCCGTCGGGTTTCGAAACAGCCGGGAGAGTCCTTCTCCCGGCTCTTTTTCGCGCATGAAGGCTTCGCCCACCAGGAAGGTGTGCACCTCGTGGCTGCGCATCAGCCTCACGTCGTCGACGGTGGCGATGCCGCTTTCGGTGATGGCGATGCGGCCGTTCTCGATTTGCGGCAGCAGCTTCAGCGTGGTGGCCAGGCTGACTTCGAAGCTGCGCAGATTGCGGTTGTTGACGCCGATCAGCTCGGTTTGGAGTTGCAGCGCCTGTTCCAGTTCCTCGGCGTCGTGCACCTCGGCCAGCACCGCCATGCCCAGTTCCATCGCCAAGGCCTCCAGTTCGCGCATCAGCGGCAGTTCCAGCGCGGCGGCGATCAGCAGAATGCAATCGGCCCCCATCGCGCGGGCTTCGTATACCTGGTAGGGGTCGACGATGAAGTCCTTGCGCAGTACCGGCAGCCGGCAGGCGGCGCGGGCGGCCTGCAGATAGGCGGCGTCGCCCTGGAAATACTGGCGGTCGGTCAGCACCGACAGGCAGGCCGCGCCGTGTTCGGCGTAGCTGGCGGCGATGTCGGCCGGACGGAAGTCCTCGCGGATCACGCCCTTGCTCGGGCTGGCTTTTTTGATCTCGGCGATGACCGCGGCCTGGCCCAGCGCGTGTTTGGCGCGCAGCGCGGCGACAAAATCGCGACGATCGCCGCTGCGCGCTTCCGCGGCGGCGCGGACCGCGCTCAGCGATTGCTGGCGCAAGGCGGCGGCGATTTCTTCACGCTTGGTGGCGATGATGGTGTTGAGTATGTCTGACATGCTTGGGTCTGCAATCCGGGCGAATCGAAAGAAACGACCATCATGCAGGAACTGCCGTGGCCTTGACAAGCCGCGGCGCTCAGGGCCGGCTGGCTTGCTTCTGCCGGCGCGGCACCTCGACGATGCGCGGCGCGTGGCCGGTCAGGTCCAGGAAGCGCATCAGCTCAGCCATCGGCAGCGCCAGCGTGCTGGTATTGACCAGGGGGTGGCAGAGGATGGCGTCCCGGTGGCTCAAGTCCTGATCGACGACGATGGCGACCTGGCGGTCGCGGTCGTTGAAGGCGGCCAATAGCGTCACCGCGCCCGGGGTCAGGCCCAGATAGCGCTGCAGGCGCTCCGGCGAGGCGAAGCGCAGGCCTTTGAGCTCCAGTTGCTCGCCCAGGGCCTTGATGTCGACGCCGGCGTCGGCCGGCACCGCCAGCAACACGTGCTGGCGGCCCTTGGCGTCGCACAGAAACAGGTTTTTGCATTCCGCGCCGGGCAGGCCCGGCGTCAGGCGCGCGGCTTCTTCGCAGGTATAGACCGGCGGGTGGTCGAAGCGCTGATGGCGGATCTGGTGCTGATCGAGAAAGTCGTACAGAGCGTGTTCCATCGCCTCAGGCTAGCATGGCGACGTGGGGGGCTCAATGGTCGCGCCAGCGGTCTTCGAACACCAATTGCTCCAGCGGCTGGCGGCTGGCCCACTTTTCCTGTTCCAGCATCGGTTGGGCGTAGAACTCGGCGACATGGCCGAGGCAGAGCACGGCGATGGGCTTGGCGCCTTCCGGCATGCCCAGCAGCGCGGAGAGCGCGACGGGGTCGAACAGTGACACCCAGCCCATGCCCAGGCCTTCGGCGCGCGCCGCCAGCCACAGGTTCTGGATGGCGCAGGCCACCGAGGCCAGATCCATCTCCGGCAAGGTGCGGCGGCCGAACACATGGCGTTCGCGGCCGTCCATCAGGGCGGCCACCAGCACCTCGCCGCAGTCGCGGATGCCTTCCACTTTCAGGCGCAGGAATTCCGCCTGGCGCTCGCCCAGTTGATCCGCGGTGCGCAAGCGCTCCGCGTCCACCAGCGCGCCTATTTTTTCGCGCAGGCCGCGGTCCGCGATGCGGATGAAGCGCCACGGCTGCATATAGCCGACGCTGGGCGCGTGGTGGGCGGCTTCCAAGAGGCGGCGCAGCAGCGCCGGGTCCACCGGGTCCGGCAGAAAATGGCGCATATCGCGCCGCTGCTCTATCACCCGGTAAATGGCGGCGATGTCTTGATCGGGGTAACGGTGCATGGCGGGCCTTTCTTTAGATGCTGTTCAAGTCTGCGGCGCTCCAGCTCGCCAGCCTTTGAACAGGCTCTGACAAACAGATGCGGGGATTATTCAGTGTCGGAGGATAGCGGCTTTGTCACAGCTGGCAAATAGCATGGCGGCGCTTGCAGGCGGACTCATGACTTCGGTCAAGCGATTCAGCGGATTAGACGCTTTTGGCATGAGTTTCCCACATGACGCGGCGCATGCGGGCGTGATAAAGTGGACAGTCTGAATTCCAACGTCGCCGCGCCTGGCGCGGCGCGTTCGGCCATAGCCCGAACCGCTATCGCATCTTGATGATTTAGAGGACTTTCCGTGACCCGAATTGCAGAACTAGAACCCAAAGTCGTCTGGGAGCACTTCCAGACCCTGTGTGAAATCCCGCGTCCGTCCAAGCATGAGCAGCAATTGCGCGACTACCTGAAAGGCTGGGCGGAACTGCGCGGCCTGGACACCGTGGTGGACGAGGTGGGCAACCTGATTATTCGCAAGCCGGCGACCCCGGGCTACGAAAACCGCGTCGGCGTGGTGCTGCAAGGCCATCTGGACATGGTGTGCCAGGCGAACACCGGCACCGAGCACGACTTCTTCAAAGACCCGATCCGCCCGACGCTGCAAGACGGCTGGCTGGTGGCGGAAAACACCACGCTGGGCGCCGACAACGGCATAGGCGTGGCGCTGGGCATGGCGGTGCTCAATAGCGAGGAGGTGCCGCACGGTCCGATCGAGGTGCTCTTGACGCTGGACGAGGAAGCCGGCATGGGCGGCGCGCTGGGTCTGGGCACCGGCCTGCTGCAAGGCCAGTACCTGATCAATATCGATACCGAGGAGTGGGGCGAGTTCTATATGGGCTGCGCCGGCGGCGTGGACGTCAATGTCAGCCGCGGCTACGCGAGCGAGACGCTGCCCACCGGTTACCAGGCCGCCAGCCTGGTGATCAAGGGGCTGCGCGGTGGCCATTCCGGCGCCGACATCCACCTGGGACGCGGCAACGCCAACAAGATTCTGATCCGCCTGATTCGCGAACTGGAAGCGGAAACCGATCTGCGCGTGGCCTCGTTCAAGGGCGGCACCGCGCGCAATGCCTTGTCGCGCGAGGCTTTCGCCGCCGTGGCCTTCCCGGCCGCCGACGCGGCCAAGGTGGCGGCCAAGCTGGACGCCTTCCAAAGCCTGCTGCGTTTCGAACTGGCCGGCGTCGACGAAGGCGTCACCGTGGTGCAGGAGCGGATTGAGCTGGACAAGGTGCTGGCGCGCGCCGACCAAGGCGCCATCTTCGCCGCGCTGCACGCGGCGCCGCATGGCGTCAAGCGCATGAGCCAGCGCGTTGAGGGCGTGGTGGAAACTTCCAACAATCTGGGCGTGGTGGTGCTGGAGGACGGCAAGCTGTTCGCCAACCTGATGGTGCGCTCCTTGCTGGATTCCGGCACCTGGATGCTGGCGCGCGAAGTGGAAAGCCTGTTCCTGCTGGCCGGCTGCCAGGTGGACATGGAAGGCGGCTACCCGGGCTGGGCGCCTAATCCGCAATCCAAGCTGCTGGCCCTGTTCCAGCAAGTCTACGCCAGCGAGTTCGGCGGCGAGGCCCAGGTGCAGGTGATCCACGCCGGCCTGGAGTGCGGCATCCTGGGCTCCAAGTATCCGGGCATGGACATGGTGTCCTTCGGCCCCAATATCCGCGGCGCGCACGCGCCGGGCGAGCGCGTGGAAGTGGAGTCGGTGGGCAAGGCCTGGCATTTGCTGAAGGCGGTGCTGGCCGCGGTGCCCGCGCGCTAAATCGCGGTCCTTGACGGTTTGAAGCGAACACCGGCCGGCGCCAGCGCTGGCCGGTTTTGTTTTTGCCGTCCTGGTTTTGCCCTATGATCACAACTGATCACGACAGCCGCGCCGCTGTTAGTCCTTGTTCAAAGTCCGCCGCGTAGCGCGAGACGGATGGTAAAGGGGCGTTGAAAACCCGCTCCTCGCTTTTTCAGCCGCAAGGCCTTGCCTCGCCCTGGTGCGCGAGATTTTGAACAGGCTCATCTTTCGCATGGAGACAAGCGATGAACGATTCCATCAAGCGATTATTGCTGACCGGCGGCCTGATCGTGTCGCTGGCCATGGGCATACGCCATGGCTTCGGCTTTTTCATGCCGCCGATGACTCAGGCCTTCGGCTGGAGCCGGGAAGCCTTCGCCTTCGCGCTGGGCCTGCAAAACCTGGTCTGGGGCCTGGCGCAGCCCTTCGCCGGCGCGCTGGCGGATAGGCACGGCTCCGGCAAGGTGTTGCTGGGCGGCGCCTTGTTTTACGTCGCCGGCCTGGCTTTGATGACGGTGTCCGGCACGCCCTTGCTGTTTTCGCTGTCGGCCGGCGTGCTGCTCGGTCTGGCCTTGTCCTGTGTCACCTACAGCGTGATTTTCGGCGTGGTGGCGCGCAGCGTGCCGCCGGCCTATCGCTCGCGGGCGATGGGCATCGTTGCGGCGGCGGGCTCTTTCGGCCAGTTCGCGATGATTCCGGTGGAGCAGGGCTTGATCGACGGCCTGGGCTGGTTGCCGGCCTTGCTGATTCTGGCCGGCTGCGCGGCCTTGATGCTGCCCTTGTCCGGCTGGCTGGCGCGCGAGGACCGGCCGGCGCAAAGCGCTGCGAGCGCGCATTTGTTGCGCAGCATGGCCGATACCTTCGCCGCCGCCTGGGCGGAGCGCGGCTTCCGCCTCTTGATGGCCGGTTATTTCGTCTGCGGCTTCCAGGTGGTGTTCATCGGCGTGCATCTGCCGGCCTATCTGCGCGACCACGGCCTGGGCGGCGGCGTCGCCAGCCTGGCGCTGGCCTTGATCGGCCTGTTCAACATCTTCGGCACCATGGCTTTTGGCGAACTGGGCAGCCGCTGGTCCAAGCCCGGCCTGCTCAGTTTTATTTACCTGGCGCGCAGCGTGGTGATCGCGGCCTTCCTTCTGCTGCCGCTCAGCGGCGTTTCGGTGGCGGTGTTCGCCGCGGCGATGGGCTTTCTGTGGCTGTCCACGGTGCCGCTGACCAATGGGGTGATCGCCGGCATGTTTGGCGTGCGTCACTTGGGCATGCTGTCCGGCGCGGTGTTTTTCTCGCATCAGGTGGGCAGCTTTCTGGGGGTGTGGCTGGGCGGGGCGCTTTACGATCTGCTCGGCAACTACGATCTGGTGTGGATGCTGGCGATAGCGCTGGGCTTGCTGGCCGCCGCCGCCAATCTGCCGGTGCGGGAAACCCCGTCGGCCAGTTTCGCCAAGGAGGATGCGTGAGAACCTGGCTGTTTTCCATCGGCGCGGTCTTGCTGCTGGCCTGGCTGACCGGGATGTATCTGCGCGCGGATTTCGTGGTGGATCTGGCCAACCGGGTGTGGACCTGCTTTGGCTAGGAAACGGTTCAAGGTCCGCGGCGTTTCGGCGATACGGTGTTGAGAGCGTCTTTGGAATGCCGGCGCACTCCGCTTTCTCCGTCGTTTTCGCCTTGTCTCGCTCTAGCTCGCAAGATCGTAAACACGTTCTAAGCGCGGGCCGGTCTCTTGGGTTTTCTCGCGACAAAGGCTTGCGAGCCTGGCCTATCTCGCGGAAACTGAGTGTTTAGAGACGCGCTCGCGGCTAAGCCGGGCGGCGCGTCTTCACAGGATGTGTGCAATAGAGAAAGACTGGAAGCCGTGTCGGAACATTTACTTAAACAGCACCGCGACGCCATCGACAACATCGATGTGGAAATCCTCAATCTGCTGAACCAGCGCGCCACCCATGCGCGCGAAATCGGCGAGATCAAGGGCGGCGGCATCATTTATCGGCCCGAGCGCGAGGCGCAGGTGCTGCGCCGCGTCAAAGAACTGAATCCCGGCCCCTTGCCGGGCGAGTCGGTGGCGCGCTTGTTCCGCGAGGTGATGTCCGAATGCCTGGCGCTGGAAAAGCCCTTGTCCATCGCCTATCTGGGGCCGGAAGGCACGTTCAGCCAGCTGGCCACGCTCAAGCATTTCGGCCACGCGGCGCGCACCGTGGCCTGTAGCTCGATCGACGAGGCCTTCCGCCTGGTGGAGTCGCGCGGCCTGGATTACGTGGTGGCGCCGGTGGAAAACTCCACCGAAGGCGCGGTGGGCCGTACGCTGGACCTGATGGTGACCAGCCCGCTGAAGATTTGCGGCGAAGTGGTGCTGCGCATCCATCACCATTTGCTGCGCAAGGTGGAAGGCCTGGACGGCATCCGCCGCGTGTACGCCCACGCCCAGGCGCTGGCGCAGTGTCACGAGTGGCTGAACAAGAATCTGCCGGAGGCGGTGGAGCGGGTGTCGGTGGCCAGCAACGCCGAAGCGGCGCGGCTGGCGGCCGAAGACGAGGGCGCGGCGGCGATCGCCGGTCAGGCCGCGGCCGAGCGCTACGCCTTGCTGAAGCTGGCGTCCAATATCGAGGACGAGCCCAACAACACCACTCGTTTCCTGGTGCTGGGGCTGCAGGACGTGGGCGTGACCGGTCAGGACAAGACTTCGGTCGTGGTGTCCGCGCCCAACCGCCCGGGCGCGGTGCACCATCTGCTGGCGCCCATCGCCGGCAATGGCGTGTCCATGAGCAAGTTCGAGTCGCGGCCTTCGCGCGCCGGGCTGTGGGACTATGTGTTCTTCATCGATATGGAGGGGCATAGAGACGACGCCAATGTGCGCCAGGCCTTGGCCGGCCTCGCCGAGTGCACTTCCTTCGTCAAGGTATTGGGTTCTTATCCGCTCGCGGTGCTTTGAGCGCCGGAGGGGGATGCAAGCGGGCCGCGCAGCGGCCCGTTGTGTTTTTGACGCTGATGTTTCAATAGGGGAAAAATAAAAATGAAAGCCATCTGTCTGTTTTGCGGCTCCAATAAGGGCGCCAAGCCCGAATACGAAGCGGCCGCGCGCGATTTTGGCCGCACCTTGGCCGAGCAGGGCGTGACCCTGGTTTACGGCGCCGGCAAGGTCGGCCTGATGGGCGTGGCGGCGGACGCCGCGCTGGCGGCCGGCGGCAAGGTCGTCGGCGTGATTCCGGAGTTTCTCAAGGCCAAGGAAGTGGCACATACCGGCCTGACGGAGATTCATGTCACCGAAACCATGCATCAGCGCAAGGCGCTGATGGCGGAGTTGTCCGACGGCTTCATCGCCTTGCCGGGCGGCTTCGGCACCTTCGACGAATTGTTCGAGATCCTGACCTGGGGCCAGCTGTCCTTGCACGGCAAGCCGGTAGGCCTGCTCGACGCCGCCGGCTATTACCAGCCCTTGCACCGGATGATGGAGCACGCGGTGGTCGAAGGCTTCGCCCGTCCCGGCAATATGGACCTGTTCCGCATCGGCGAGGACCTGCCCACGCTGCTGACGGAGATGCGCGCCTACCGGCCGCAAGAGGTGGCCAAGTGGCTGGACCTGGCCAAGGCCTGAGCCGGCGCTGAAACCGAGATGCGCGCAAGGGAAACGGCGGCGCTGGGCTGGCGCCGGCTGAAACGGGTGTTGACCTGGCCGCCGGCCTTGCTGGCGGCCTTGATCATCCTGTTCGAGGAATACGCCTGGGACGAGTTGTCCGCGGCGCTGGGACGCTTGGCGACCTGGCCGCCGCTGGCGGCGCTGGAGCGGCGCATCGCCGCCTTGCCGCCGTGGGCGGCCTTGGCGATGTTCGCGTTGCCGGCCGCCTTGCTGCTGCCGGTCAAGCTGGCGGCGCTGTTCCTGATCGGACGCGGCCACGCGCTGCTGGGCTTGCTGATCATTCTGCTGGCCAAGCTGGGCGGCACCGCGCTGGCGGCGCGGCTGTTTGCGCTGACCCGGCCGGCGCTGATGCGGGTGGCCTGGTTCCTGCGGCTGTATAATGGCTTCGTTTACTGGCGCGGGCGCATTTTCGAACGCTTGCATGCTTCGGCGCCGTGGCGGCTGGCGCATGCGCTGGCCGGCTTTTTCCGGCGTGGCGCGCAGCGTCCGTCGTTCTGGTCGCGGCTGGGGCGGCGTTTGGCCCGGCGCTGGCGGCGATGAAGGGTTTTGAACGGGGTAGCGGATGATCATCATCATGAACCGGCAGGCGCCGGAAAGCGAAGTGGCGGCCGTGGTGGCCAAGATCCGCGGAGCGGGACTCAGCGAGCATGTGTCGCGCGGCGCGGAACGCACCATCATCGGCGCGGTGGGCGACGAGCGCAGCCTGTCGCCGGAAATGTTTGAATCCATGCCTGGCGTGGAGCGGGCGATGCGAGTGGTGCGGGAATACCGCATCGTGTCGCGGGAAACCCATCCGCAGAACAGCGTGGTGCAGGCGCGAGGCCTGGCTTTCGGCGGCGAGGCCTTGCAGGTGATCGCCGGTCCGTCGGCCGTGGAGTCGGCGTCGCAAATCGCTCAGGCCGCGACCGCGGCGCGGGCCGCCGGCTGCCGGCTGCTGCACGGCGGGGTGTTCAAGCAGCATCCCAGCCCTTACGGTTTCCAGGGCTTGGGCGTGGAGGGCATCGAGCAGTTGATCGCCGCCGGCCGCGCCGAAGGTTTGCCGGTGGTGTCCGAATTGGCCGATGTGCGCATGCTGGATGTGTTTCTGGAGCAGGGCGTGGACATCATCCAGATCGGCTCGCGCAGCATGCAGAACGTGGAGTTGTTGAAGGAAGTGGGACGTTTGAACAAACCGGTCATCCTCAAGCGCGGCGTCGCCGCGACCTTGGGTGACTGGCTGATGGCGGCCGAATACATCGCCGCCGGCGGCAACCACAACATTGTGTTCTGCGAGCGCGGCATTCGCAGCTTCGAGCCGGCCTACCGCGCCACGCTGGACGTCAGCGCGATCCCCCTGCTCAAGCGCGAGACCCATTTGCCGGTGATCGTCGATCCCAGCCACGCCGCCGGCAAAGCCTGGCTGGTGCCCGCTCTGGCCAAGGCGGCCCTGGCCGCCGGCGCGGACGGCTTGCTGCTGGACATGCATCCGCAGCCGGAAGCCGCCTTGTGCGAGGCCGATCAGGCCTTGACGCCGGACGGTTTGGCCGCCCTGATGGCGGAATTGCGGCCCTTGGCGGCGGCCTTGGGGCGTAGCCTGTAATCCGCTTTAGAAGCGCCGACGCATGAAAAAAGCCGCGATTACGCGGCTTTGCTCTTTTCGCGGAGGCGGGGCGTCACACTTTGTGGCGCTCGCACAGCGCCTGGAAGGCGCCCATATACTGATCCTGCACATAGGGCTTGAGCAGGGCCAGCACCTGCAGCACGCCGCGGTGGCCGGATTCCTCGGTGATCGGCGCCTTGGGGCGCGCGGTCTGTTCAAAGGCGAACCAGAACTTCACCACCAGCCAGATATTGATGCTGACCGGTTCGATGTCTTCCTCGTCCATTTCCAGCAGGCCCAGGCGGATGAATTCGCGAAAGTGCTCGGCCAGGATGTTTTTCAGCTCGGTGTTGACGAACTGGTGGTACTCCGACTGCATCTGAGGGTTGCGCGCCAGCATGCCCGGCAGGTCGTAGAACATGAAGCGGAACTGCCACATCGCCAGGAAGGCGGTGTCCAGGTAGTTGACCAGATCGTCCACCGTCATTTCGCGGTTTTCCGGCACCGCCAGACGCTGGTTGATGAACTCGCGGTACATCAGGAAGATCTGGTAGACGATTTCTTCCTTGTTGCGGAAGTGGTAGTACAGATTGCCCGGACTGATGCCCAGATGCGCGGCGATGTGATTGGTGGTGATGCTGCGCTCGCCCTGTTCGTTGAACAGCTTGAGGCTCTCCTGGATGATGCGGTCGTAGGTTTTGATTCTGTTTTTGCTCATGATGCGCTTGGGCTGTTCAATGACATTCGCGATGCGCCATTCTAACGCAAATTTGGAGTTCTTGCTCTAATTATTTGCGCGCGATACGCCTTCGCTTCAGGCCAGGGCGGCGTCGTTCTGCTCCGGAAAGCATTGCGCCAGAAAACTGTGCAGGATGGTTTGTTCGATACGATGCCGGTCTCGGGCCGGAATGGCGATGCGCAAGATCAACTGATAGCGTTTTTCATCCACCGGCTGCAAGGCGATGCGCGGCTCCACCGACGGGATGTCCACCAGATTGCGTTTGGCCATGTCTTCCATGTGCTGACGCGCCACTTCCAGGTGGGGTTGGCAGGATTCTTCCGCCGCCGCCATCAAGAGGCGTTCGGCGCGGATGGGCGGCACGGTGTAGGCCATGGGCACGTTGACGATGTGCATCACATAGTCGCCCATATAGTTTTCGCGGATCACCGGCGTGGACAGCAGCAGGCTGTTGGGGAAGGTCAGCGCGCGCCCGGTCATCTGGTGCGAGCTGTGATTGGGTCCGATCTCCATCACCGTGGTGGACAGCAGGCCGATGTCCACCACCCGGCCGCGCACCGCGCCCACTTCGATGTGGTCGCCCAGGCTGTAGCTGTTGGAGGTCTGGCGCACCAGGCCGCCGGACAGGCACATGATCAGTTCCTTGGTGGCCAGGATCAGCGCGGCGGCGAAGGCCAGCATCGACACCGCGATGGTTTGCAGCTCGCTGGCCCAGATCAGGCCGATGCCCGCCAGGCCGGAGATGAACAGGATGTTGCGGGTGTTCACCGACCAGCGCCGTTTCGACTCGATCGCTATGCTGTTGTTGGCCGCCAGCAGCCGGTCCATCACCAGGCGGATGATCAGCAGGGCGGCGATCAGGATCAGCGAGCGCGCTATCTCGTGCGAATAGTTGTCGCGCAGATAGCTTATCAAGTCGAATAGGGTGGCCTTGGGCTCCATGTCGGGCGTCGGTTTCAGCTTCAGTCGTTGAGTTTGACCGCGTGTTCGCGGGTTTCGTGGAATACGATGTCCGGCCAGCGTTCCTGGGTCAGTTGCAGGTTGACGCGGTTGGGGGCCAGGTAGGCGAGGTTGCCGCCGGCGTCGGTGGCGATGTTGATCTGCAGCGCCTTGACGAATTCGTCCAGCTTCTTGCGGTCCTCGCAGCTGAACCAGCGCGCGGACCAGATGCTGGCGGATTCGAACATCGCGTCCACGCCGTATTCGGCGGCCAGGCGCGAGGCCACCACTTCAAACTGCAGCACGCCCACCGCGCCCAGAATCAGGTCGCCGCCGCTGTGCGGCTTGAATACTTGCACCGCGCCTTCCTCGCCCAGTTGCTGCAAGCCTTTCTGCAACTGTTTCAGCTTCAAAGGGTTTTTGATGCGCACGCCGCGAAACAGTTCCGGCGCGAAGAAGGGAATGCCGGTAAAGGTCAGTTCCTCGCCTTCGGAGAAGCTGTCGCCGATCTGGATATTGCCGTGGTTGGGGATGCCGATGATGTCGCCGGCAAACGCTTCTTCCACGATCTCGCGGTCGTGAGACATGAAGGTCACTACGCTGGAGGCGGCGATGTCGCGGTTCAGGCGCAGATGCTTCATCTTCATGCCGCGCTCGAACTGGCCGGAACACACGCGCAGGAAGGCGATGCGGTCGCGGTGCTTGGGATCCATATTGGCCTGGATCTTGAACACGAAGCCGGAGAATTTGCCTTCGGTGGGCGCGACATCGCGCACGGTGGCGTCCCGCAGCTGCGGCGCCGGCGCCCAGTTGATCAGCGCGTCCAGGATTTCGCGCACGCCGAAGTTGTTGATGGCGGAGCCGAAGAACACCGGCGTCAGTTCGCCGGCCAGGAACTGGTCCAGATTCCACTCGTTGGACGCGCCCTTGACCAGCTCGATCTCCATGCGCAGTTGTTCCATTTCCAGCGGGAACAGCTGATCCAGGCGGGGATTGTCTATGCCCTTGATCACTTCCACGTCGGTGATCAGTTTTTCCGCGCCCGGTTCGAACAGGATGACTTCATCGTTCAACAGGCTGTAGACGCCGCGGAAAGCCTTGCCCATGCCGATGGGCCAGGTGATGGGCGCGCAGCGGATCTTCAGCACGTTTTCCACCTCGTCCAGCAGCTCCAGGCTGTCGCGCACCTCGCGGTCGTATTTGTTCATGAAGGTGACGATGGGCGTGCTGCGCAGGCGGCAGACGTTCAGCAGCTTGATGGTCTGCTCCTCCACGCCCTTGGCCGCGTCTATCACCATCAGGGCGCTGTCCACCGCCGTCAGCACGCGGTAGGTGTCTTCGGAGAAGTCCTGGTGGCCCGGGGTGTCCAGCAGGTTGACGGTGTGGTCGCGGTATTCGAACTGCATCACCGAGGACGCCACCGAGATGCCGCGCTGCTTCTCGATCTCCATCCAGTCGGAGGTGGCGAACTTGCCGCCTTTCTTGCCCTTGACGGTGCCGGCCATCTGGATGGCGCCGGAGAACAGCAGCAGCTTTTCGGTCAGCGTGGTCTTGCCGGCGTCAGGGTGGGAAATGATGGCGAAGGTGCGGCGGTGGGACACTTCTTCGGCGATGCGGGCGAGTTCGGCGGACATGGGGATGCTTGTATTGGAATTCGATAAAGCCGGCTATTTTACCGGACTTGCCTTAAGGTGGAAGTTTTATGTTAATATTGAGAATGATTATCATTAATATAACAAAACCGTGATGCCTGGCTGCTACCTTTTCTCGTCTTGCCCCGATTCCATTTCCCCCGCTCAAAATCCGCCGCGTTTCCGCCCCAAGGCGCTCGTGCTCAGCCTGGCTTGCCTGGCCGCGCCCGGCGTCTGGGCCGCCGAGGCGCCGGCGCGCCTGGACACCGTCCACGTTACCGCCGACGGTCCGCAGGCGCGGGTGGGCAGCAATAAGCTGGACCGCGAAGAAATCGAGCGGCCGCAAGCCCGTTCGCTGGCCGAAGTGCTGGACGCTCTGCCCGGCGTCAACGCCGGCGGTTCGCAGCGCCCCGGAGGCCAGACCATCAATGTCTGGGGCTTCGAGTCGGTCGAGCATGTGCAAGTGTCCCTGGACGGCGCGCCGCAAGGCTTCGACAAATACCAGCAGGGGACGTCTTTCATCGATCCGGAATTATTGGGCTCGGTGGAAGTGATGAAGGGGGGGCATTCTCCGTTTTACGGCAACGGCGCGTTTGGCGCCGTGGTCAAGGCGGAAACCAAGACCGTGGCGGAGTTGCTGCAGCCGGGCAAATCGGTGGGCGGCTTCGCCAAGCTGATGTATCAGGACAACGGCAATCAGTTCGGCCAGTCGCTGGCCGCCTACGCCGGCGGTCCGGGCAGCAAGGCCGACATCCTGGCCTATGTGACGCGCTCGCGCGCCGGGGACGGCAAGAAGGGCGACGGCTCCAGCACGATGTTTTCCGGCAACGATCTGGAGGGCGGCATGCTGAAACTGGCTTGGCGCCCGGCGCCCGGCCACAGGCTGCGCCTGGGCTGGGTGAGCCAGGAGGAGGAGCGGCGCACGCCGTGGGCGGCCAAGCGCGGCGATATTCCCGCGCCAAGCGCGGCCGATATCAAGAAGTACGGCTGGGAAGGCGCTTGGTTGCGTCAGAGCGTGTGGCGCGAACAGCAAAACGAGACGGTGAGCGCGGACTGGACTTTTGTCAGCGATTCGCCGTGGCTGGATCTGCAGCTGAGTTACGCCCAGTCGCGGCGTTACCAGCACGATACCCGGCCGCCGACGGCCAGCATCTACGCTTTTTCCTCCTTGTTCGGGAACGAGAGCTGGGTGACTCAGCGCGACCGGCGTCTGGAGCTGCGCAATACCGCCCGCTTTGGTTCCGGCTGGGCGCGTCAGGAAGTCACGATGGGAGTCAGCTGGGCGCACAAAACGCTGGACGCCTTGTTCTATCGCCCGGACAAGGTGAAGGATCCGGCTTACAACTACGGCTATTTGAATCCGCGCTACCAGCCGCCGGGCGAAGAAACCGTGCGATCCGCCTACTGGGTGCATCAATGGCAGCCCTTGGACAGCCTGACGCTGACCCCGTCGCTGCGCTACGACCATGTGTGGATACAGGGGCGGGAAAATCTGGCTTCCGCGTATAACGATCCGGCCAAGGGGCATGATTACAGCGGTCTGGCTTATTCCGGTTGGTCGCCGCGGCTGGGCGCGCGTTGGAACTTCCGCCCGGGCTGGACGCTGGATGCGGGCTATACCCGCACCTGGCGGGCGCCGTCGGTGGACGAAATGTACGATACCCAGACTTTGGGCAGCACGACGGCAAGCAGCCGCCAGCTGCGGCCGGAAACGCTGAACGCGGTCAAGCTGGGCCTGGAGTACGAGCGCGGCAATGTGTTGACGTCCGGGGACAATCTGTCGGCGGCGGTGACCTGGTATCGCCAAACCGTCAAAAACGACATCGCGCAGCGCCTGGGGCCAAACCGGGGAGACGCGCCGGGCGCGCCCTTGCCGCCGGTGATCGGTTTCTATCGCAATATGCCCGGCTACGTGATCCAGGGCTTCGAATTGGAAGGGCGTTATCAGGCCGGAGGCTGGTTCGGCAGCCTGTCCCTGTCATCCACCAAGGGCGAGCGCAACCATAGCCTGATGGACCCATGGGGCAAGGACGAGCCCATCACCAATATTCCGCCGCGCAAGGCGGTGGCCAATCTCGGCTATCGCTGGAACAAGATCGGCCTGTCCCTGAGCGGGCAGGGCAAGTTCGTGCGCAAGCAGGACCGTGTCTTGGTCGACTCGCCCTACGCCTATCCGGCGCAGCACGGCTATTCGCTGTTCGGCCTGTCTCTGGGCTGGCAGCCCAAGGGCAGTCTCAAGGGCTTTGAGGCGCGCTTGGCGGTGGACAATCTGTTCAATGTCCAATACGAGCCCTATCTGACCGAGGGCGCCGAGGGCATGGGACGCGCAATCCGCACCAGCGTGTCCTGGCGTTTCTAATGCCGGGAAAAAGCTTGAGTCCGATTTAAGACCAGGAGGGGCCGCGCGCCCCTCCTTGCGTTACAATGGCGCTCCGAATCCCTAGCAAAGGAGCGTCTTCGTGTTTACCGGTATCGTCCAAGGGGTGGCGGAAGTGATCGCCATCACGGAGAAGCAGGACTTCCGCACTCATACGCTGCGCTTGCCCGACGCGCTGTTGCCCGGTCTGGAACTGGGCGCCTCGGTGGCCCACAACGGCTGCTGCCTTACCGTCACCGCCATCAACGGCGATCAAGTTTCCTTCGACCTGATGCGCGAAACCCTGCGCGTCACCAATCTTGGCCTGCTTCAAGCGGGCGATCTGGTCAATATCGAGCGCGCCGCGCGTTTCGGCGATGAAATCGGCGGCCACGCGATGTCCGGCCATATCTTGTGCCTGGCCAAGGTGTCCCGAGTGATCGATCTGCCCAATAATCGCACCGTTTGGTTCGAATTGCCGGCGGAACACATCAAATACGTGTTCGCCAAGGGCTATATCGGTATTGACGGCATCAGCCTGACCATAGGCGAGGTGACGGACAACCGTTTCTGCGTGCATCTGATTCCGGAAACCCTGGAGCGCACCATCATCAAGTCGCGCAAAGTGGGCGATCTGATCAATATCGAAGTGGACCCGCAAACCCAGGCCATCGTGGAAACGGTGGAGCGGGTGCTGGCCCAGCGCGGAGCCGCTGAGTGAACAGAGCCGGCCGGCGCGTGCTGGCCTCCTGGAGCGGCGGCAAGGACTCTTGCCTGGCCTTGTGGCGCGCGGTGAGCGCCGGCGCCAGCCCGCAGGCCTTGCTGACCATGATGGACGAGGATGGCCGGCGCTCGCGCTCGCATGGGGTGCGTCCGGAAGTGCTGGCGCTGCAAGCCGCGGCGCTGGGCCTGCCCTTGCGGGTGGGCCGCGCGAGCTGGGACGGTTATGAGGCCGAGTTCATCGCCCGGCTGGAGGAGGCGCGCGCCGACGGCTGCGAGGCCGCGGTGTTCGGCGACATCGATCTGGACGCCCATCGCGAGTGGGAGGAGAAGGTTTGCGCCGCCGCCGGCCTGCAAGCTTGGCTGCCGCTGTGGCAGCAGCCGCGCGCCGAGCTGGTGCGCGAATTCATCGACGCGGGCTTCCAAGCCCGCATCGTGGTGGTGAACACCCGGCTGGCGAGCGAAGAGTGGCTGGGTCGCGAGTTGAGCCGCGAGGTGGTGGACCGGATGTTGGCGGAAGGTTTGGACCCTTGCGCCGAGGCCGGCGAGTTTCACACATTGGCGACGGACGGGCCCTTGTTCGCGCGGCCCTTGCGTTTGCGCGACGGCGACATCCATCGCCATGGAGATTATGTCAGCCTGGACCTGTTGCCCGGCTGAGAAGCGGTTCAAAGTCTGTTGCGCTTCGCGAGGGCGCGGCACGGCGAGTAGCGCTGCAGAATGCCGATGCGCCGTATGCGCTCTTCAGTTGTTTTCGCCTTGGCCCGCGAGACTTTGAACAGGTACTGATAACGAATTCAGGCGGGCGGCGGCCCGCGCCAAAAACAAGTGCTTACGAAGGAAGACGGTATGACTATTTCCCCGATTCAGGACGTTATCGCCGACATCAAGGCCGGCAAGATGGTAGTGCTGGTGGACGCCGAAGACCGCGAGAACGAAGGCGATCTGGTGATGGCGGCAGAGTTCGTCACCCCGGAGGCGATCAACTTTATGGCCAAGCACGGCCGCGGGCTGATCTGTCTGACCTTGACCGAGGAGCGTTGCCAGCAATTGAACCTGCCGCTGATGGTCAGCAATAACGGCACTCCGTACAGCACCAACTTCACCGTGTCCATCGAAGCTGCCGAAGGCGTGACCACCGGCATTTCCGCCGCGGACCGCGCTTGCACCGTGCAGGCCGCGGTGGCGCGGCTGGCCAAGCCGGCGGACCTGGTGCAGCCGGGCCACATCTTCCCGCTGAAAGCGCAAAAAGGCGGCGTGCTGATCCGCGCCGGCCACACCGAGGCCGGTTGCGATCTGGCGATGCTGGCCGGCCTGGAGCCGGCCGGCGTGATCTGCGAAATCATGAATGACGACGGCACCATGGCGCGCTTGCCGGAGCTGGTGGAGTTCGCCGGCGAGCACGGTTTGAAGGTGGGCACCATCGCCGACCTGATCCAGTACCGCAGCCGCACCGAATCGCTGGTGGAAAAAGTGGGCCAGCGGCCGGTGGATACGCCGTTCGGCGCATTCGAGCTGCACGTGTTCCGCGACATCACCACCCGCGCCACCCATCTGGCCCTGGTCAAGGGCGAGATCCAGGCGCAGCGCGAAACCCTGGTGCGCGTGCACGAGCCCTTGTCGGTGATCGACGTGCTGGCGCCCTTGTGCAGTCAGCACTCCTGGACTGTGCCCAATGCCTTGGAAATGATCGAGGAGGCCGGTCACGGCGTGGTGGTGCTCTTGTATCGCGACGAAACCGGCGAGGCGCTGGCGCAGCGCGCGCTGGGCCAGGAGCAGCAGAAGCAGCGTTGGGACAGCAAGACCTTCGGCATCGGCGCGCAAATGCTCAAGGCGCTGGGCGTGGGCAAGATGAAGCTGATGACCGCTCCGGTCAGCCTGCCGTCTATGACCGGCTTCGATCTGGAAGTGACCGGCTTTTGCCAGCCGAGCGCCTTCCACGTGGATGAAGAATGAGCGGCTGCGCAATGGCTAAGGCCCGGGGATTGAGGTAGAATCTCCGGTTTTCCGTAGTGATTCCGCCGCGAGGAACAAGATGCTTCAAGCTATCCAGCGTATAGAACCCGATCTGACGGGCAAGGGCCTGAAAATCGGCGTTGTGATGTCGCGTTTCAACACCCCGGTTTGCGAAGGCTTGCGCGACGCCTGCTTGGGCGAGTTGGCCCGGCTGGGCGTGGCCGCCGAGGACGTGACCCTGGCCACGGTGCCGGGCGCGCTGGAAGCGCCGCTGGTGTTGCAGACCATGGCCAAGAGCGGCCGCTTCGACGCGCTGGTGGCGCTGGGAGCGGTGATCCGCGGCGAAACCTACCATTTCGAACTGGTGTCGAACGAATCCGGCGCGGGCGTGACCCGCGTCGGCCTGGACTTCGACATCCCGATCGCCAACGCGATTCTGACCACCGAAACCGACGAGCAGGCCGAAGTGCGCATGGAAGTCAAAGGCCGCGAGGCCGCTGCCGTGGCGGTGGAGATGGCGAATCTGCGCAAGCGCATTCAGCGCGGCTGATCGGCTCCCGCCAAGATACCGGAGCCGGGCGTGCCCGGCTCACCGCTCTTTACAAGGAACCTCTATGAAAACCGCTCGCCGCCGCGCCCGCGAATTTGCCATCCAAGGCATTTACGAATGGGAGCTGAACCCGGATCGTCCGGCCTCCCTGATCGAAAAGCATCTGCGCGAGAATGAATACTTCGCCAAGGCCGATGAAGCCCTGTTCCGCGAAATCCTGTACGGCGTGCTGAAAGACGTGGGCGCGCTGTCCAAGCAGATCGGCCACTATTACGAACGCGCCGAAGACGAAGTCAGCCCGGTGGAGCGCGCCGTGCTGTTGATGGCCGCGCTGGAACTGACCCAGCATCCGGAAACCCCGTATCCGGTGATCATCAACGAAGCCATTGAAATCACCAAGACCTTCGGCGGCACCGACGGTCATAAGTTCGTCAACGGCGTGCTGGACAAGCTGGCCGCCGAAGTGCGCGCCGACGAAGTGGCGTCGCAGAAGGCGCGTCGTCAGAACTAAGGCCTTGTCGCCGGCGCCGTCAGACCAGAACACACCCGCTGCCGCGGGTGTTTTCATATCGGCCGGGCAGAAAGATCGTGATGAATGAATTTGAATTGATCCGCCGTTATTTCACGCGGCCGGCCGGCGGCGCGGTCCTGGGCGTCGGCGACGACGCCGCCATCCTGCGGCCGACGCCGGGCTGCGATCTGCATGTCTCGGTGGACATGCTGGTGGAAGGGCGGCATTTCTTCGCCGACGTCGCGCCGGAGGCCTTGGGCCATAAGACGCTGGCGGTGAACTTGTCCGATATGGCGGCAATGGGCGCCGCGCCGCGCTGGGTGGTGCTGTCGCTGGCCTTGCCGGCGATGGACGAGGCCTGGGCCGCCGGGTTTTCCCAAGGGTTCTTCGCATTGGCGGAGCGTTACGGCGTTGACGTGATAGGCGGCGACACCACGCGCGGCCCCTTGACGCTGTCGGTGACCGTGGGCGGGGAGACGCCGGGCGGTCAGGCGCTGCGCCGCGCCGCCGCCCGCGCGGGCGACGATGTCTGGGTCAGCGGCGAGCTGGGTCTGGGCGCGATGGCGGTGCGCAGCCGGCTGGGCAAGCTCGCGCCCTTGCCGGACGGTTTGCGCGAGGCGGCCTGGCGCAAGCTGGAATACCCGGAGCCGCGCATTGCCCTGGGGCGGGCTTTGCTGCCCTTGGCGCACGCCGCCGCCGACGTGTCCGACGGCCTGCTGTCGGATCTCGGCCATATCGCCGCCGCCTCCCGGGTGGGCGCGGAAGTCTGGGCCGAGGCCTTGCCGTCCCACCCGCTGGCGGAGGCCGCGCGCGGGCAATGGCTGGATTGCCTGGCCGCGGGCGGCGACGATTACGAACTGGTATTCACCGCGCCGGCCGAGCGCCGGGCGCAGATCGAGGCCTGCGCCGCGACGGCGGGCTGCCGTCTCAGCCGCATCGGCCGCATCGTTGCCGGCCAGGGCGTCAGCCTGCTGGACGGCGAGGGCAACATCATTCAACTGGAAAGCACCGGCTATGACCATTTCAAATGAGACCGAAACCCTGAAACTGCAGCCGGACTGGCGCTTCGTCCTGAGCCATCCCGCCCATTTCCTGGCCTTCGGCTTCGGCAGCGGCCTGGCGCGCAAGGCGCCCGGCACCTGGGGCACGGTGGCCGCCTATCCCTTGTTCTTTGTGCTGAACGCGCTGGGGGTGCAGGGACTGGCGCTGGCGGCGCTGTGCCTGCCGCTGTTCATCGCCGGGATCTGGATCTGCGGCTACAGCGGCCGGGCGCTGGGCGTGCACGATTACGGCGGCATCGTCTGGGACGAGATCGTCGCCATGTTGCTGGTGCTGGCCTTCGCGCCGGCTACGCCCTTGGCCTGGTTGCTGGCCTTTGTCTTGTTCCGCTTTTTCGACATTCTCAAGCCCTGGCCTATCCGCTGGCTGGACCGTCATGTGGGCGGCGGTTTCGGCGTGATGGTGGACGATTTGCTGGCGGCCTTGTTCGCGCTGGCGGTGCAGTGGGGCATTTGGCGTCTGCTGTAAGAACGGGTTCAGGGTCCGCTGCGTTCGCCGGGCGGGTCTGGCCGGTTTCAAGTCAAACGCGTAGCATGCGGGACTTTTTGATGTCCTTGTTCTAAGGCTCCGCGGCGAAGCGGCCTGAGCGGGCGAGAATGGACTTGGGGGAATTGGGCATGCGTTGGGATGGGAACCGGGAAAGCGATAATGTGGAAGACCGCCGCGGCGAACGCGGCGGGGGCGGGGCGTTCGGCATCGGCGCGGTCTTGATCGGCCTAGTGGCCTGGCTGGTGTTCGACGTCAATCCGATAACGGTGATCAATCTGATCAGCGAGATGGAGCCGGCGGCCGAACAGCAGGCGCCGGCCAGGGCCAGCGCGCCGGACGACCGCGACGCCAAGTTCATCCGCGTGATGCTGGCGGACACCGAAGACGTGTGGCGGCCCTTGCTCCAGGCGCAAGGCGAGCGTTACCGGCCGCCCAAGCTGGTGATGTTCACCGGCGCGACGCCGACGGCTTGCGGCCGCGGCGACGCGGCCATCGGTCCCTTCTATTGCCCCGGCGACGAGAAAATCTACATCGATCTGTCTTTCTTCCAGACCCTGGGCCGAGAGTTGGGCGCGCCGGGCGAATTCGCCCAGGCGTATGTGATCGCGCATGAAGTCGGCCACCATGTCCAGCATCAGCTCGGCATTTCCGCCAAGGTGGACGAGGAAATGGCGCGCAGCGACGAGCGGCGCGCCAAGGCCTTGTCGGTACGGCAGGAGTTGCAGGCGGATTGCCTGGCCGGGGTATGGGGGCATCACGCCGATCAGGCGAGGAGGATTCTGGAGCCGGGCGATCTGGAAACGGCGCTGACCGCCGCGGCCAGGATAGGCGACGACGCCTTGCAGCGTTCGGCCGGCCGCGAAGTGGTGCCGGACTCCTTCACTCACGGCAGCGGCGAGCAGCGGGTGCGCTGGTTCCGCCGCGGCTTCGACAGCGGCGACATGGCGCAGTGCGATACCTTCCGCGCGCGGCGGCTGTAACAGCGGCTCAGTGGGGAAATGAAAAATGGGGCCAACGGCCCCATTTTTCATGCTTGTCGCGGAGCTAGCGCACCACCACGGTGCAGGTGGTGCCGGCCACCAGCAGCTGCCCGGCCGGCAGCGCGTCCAGTTCGATGCGCACCGGCACCCGCTGCGCCAGCCGCACCCAGTTGAAAGTGGGATTGACGTCGGCCAGCAGTTCGCGGCCGGTGCCGGCGTCGCGGTCGGTGATGCCGCGGGCGATGCTGGCGACGCGGCCGCTCAAGGTCGGGCCGCCGCTGAGCAGGGTGATCTCCACTTTGGCGCCGGGTTTGAGCATCGGCAGCTTGGTTTCCTCGAAATAGCCTTCCACGCGATAGGAGTTGCGGTCTATCAGCGCCAGCTTGGGCGCGCCGACGGCGGCGAAGTCGCCGGCATGGACATTGAGATTGGTCACATAGCCGTCCACCGGGGCGCGCACCACGGTGCGCTCCAGATTGAGCCGGGCCAGATCGCGCGCCGCCAGCGCCGCCTGGTATTGGGAGCCGGCCGCGGCGGCGGCGAAGGCCGCGGTTTCGCGGTTTTCGGCGGACACCACGGCGCTGTCCAGGCCGTCGCGACGCGCCGCCTCCTTGCCGCGGCGGTTTTTCTCGGTGCGCTGCCCCTCCAGCGCGGCCTCGGCCTGGGTTAGCGCCGCCGCGTAGCGGCTGCGGTCGACGACGAAGAGCACGTCGCCCTTGCGCACCGGCTGGTTGTCCTTGACCGCTACCTGGGTCACCAGGCCGGCCACGTCGGCGGAGAGCGTGATCACGTCGGCGCGCACGCGGCCGTCGCGGGTCCACGGCGAGTGCATGTAGTGGTCCCATAGCGCCTTGCCCAGCCAGACGGCGAGCGCCAGCAGCAGCAAGGTGATCAGGTAGCGGATGAGTGTGTTGATTCGCATATTGATTATCCGGAAGGGTGTTCGGGGTGGGCCGGAGGCGTATTCAGTACAGCAGCAGAGCCAGGCCGCTGAACACGCAGATCAGCAGGCTGAGACGGAACAAGGCCGGGTGCCAGACCCGGCGGTAAAGACCGGCCCGGCCCAGCAGCCAGTCCAGCCCGGCCTGGCACAGCAGGCTGAACAGGAACAACGGCAGCAGGGTGGGGATCAGGGTGCCGAATACGGCGATTTCACGAGTCATGCTCAGTTCCTTGCGCAGCGGTTGCGGTGGCTTCGGCCACGTCCAGCAATGAGGTGTGGATCAGGTGCAGATCGGTCAGCGCCCGCTGGATGCGCGCGGCGCGTTCGGGTTCCGCCAGCGCCAGATGGGCGCGCAGCGCCGGTCCGGCCGCGCGCATGGTGGCGATGGCCTGTTGCAGCCGTTCCGGCGACGGCGCGGCGAAATAGCGTTCCAGCTGCGCCACCGTGTGTTCCAGATCGGCGCGCAACTGCGGCGACGGCGATTCCGCGGTCAGCGCGCGCAGATTGATCACCGCCAGGCCCAGCTCCAGCAAGGTGATGGCTTGGGCGGTGATCGCCTGTTTCAGTTCGGCCTGGGCCGGGCTCAGCGTGTTCAGCAGATTGAGCAGGTCGCGGATGCGGTTCTCGTAGCGCTGCTTCAAGTGGGGCAGCTTGGCGTCGCAGGCGCGGCGCGCTTCCCGCCACAGGGCGGCGGCGATGTGGCGCGGCGAACCCATGGTGTGCTCGGGCAGCACCAGCTGGAAGAAGGCCGCCGCCAGCGCCAGCCCGAGGATGCGGGCGATGCCGTTGTTGAGAAAGGCCACGATGTCGTAATTCATCGGGTTTTGCGGGTTGACGGCGCTGGCCAGCACGATGGTCATGCCGGCGCCGACGCCGGCGTATTTGGGCAGGCATTTCAGATAGCTGCCCAGCGCCAGGAAGGGCAGCAGGCCCAGCATCAGTATCGGGAAGCCGTTGCCCTCGCTCAGCAGCCAGAACAGGCTGACATAGGCCAGCGGCGTGCCCAGCGCGAAGCCGGTCAGGAATTGTTTGACCATCAGCACCGGCCGCGGCGAGGAGGCGGCGAGACCGCAGAGCACGGTGGCCAGCAGCACCGCCTCCAGCGCGCTGGGCCAGGCCAGCCAATACCAGGCGACGGACAGGGTGCCCAGGGTCAGCGCCGCGCGCACGCCGCCGGCGACGGCCACCGGCAGCGGCGTGCCCGGCACATAGGCGGCCAGCGCGTCGATCTGCTGCGGCGTCTTGCTGGCGAAGCCGTGGTAGACGCCGACGAAGGCGTGCATTTCCTCGATGAAGCGGCTCAGCAGCTCGGTGGCGGTGTCGAAGTCTATCCGCCAGTGCTCGGCCCGCTCGCCGCCCGGCAGCAGCGCGCGGGCGGCGTCTATGCGGCGCGGCCAGCCGGCGCGGAGCCGGCCCAGCTGCGCCTCGGTGTCCCGGGCTTCCGCGGCGTTGCGCGCCGGGCCGTCGACGCCGCTGAGCACGGCGGCCACCTCGGAGAACAGCGGCAGCAGCAGGCCGGGCAGCGGCGAGTCCGCGTCGCGGCGCAGCCGTTCCATTTGCCGGTGCAGGGTGTGGAAGGTGGTCAGCGCGGCCATGAAGGTGGCGTTGAAGGCGTGCAGCTGATTGCTGCGCGAACGCACGTGTCCGGCTTCGAAAAAAGCCGTGGCGCGGCCGGCCTCCAGCGCGGCGATGTCGGCGGCGAACTTGAGCTGGGCCTGCTCCAGATCGCTGGCGTGCAGCTTCTGCGCCAGCGCGTCCTGGCACAGCAGGATGAAGCGCAGATAGCGGCCGCGCACATTGCTGACCACCAGCTCCGCCTGGTAGCGCGGAAACACGATGTCGTAGACCACCGCGCTGCAGATCAGGCCCAGCGAGATTTCCGAGACCCGGGTCACCGCCAGGTCGAACACCGTCAGCGGGCGGCCGATGGCCGGCAGCGCGATGATGCAGGCGGTGTAGCCGGCCAGCACGAAACCGTAGGAACGCGAGTTGCGGTACAAGGTGGCGCAGCCGGCGCACAGGCCTATCCAGAGCGACAGCGCCGCCAGCAGCAAGACCGGCTGCGAGGCCAGCATGCCGACCAGGATCAAGGCCGCCGCGCAGCCGGCCAGCGTGCCCAGGAGCCGGTAAAAGCCTTTTTCCAGCACCAGGCCGCTTTGCGGCGAACCGACGATGAGCACGGTGATCAGCGCGGTGCCCGGCGAATCGAAGCCCAGGCGGAAGGCCAGCCACAGCGCGGCGAAGCAGGCCAGCAGCGTCTTGAGGATGAAGATCCAGCGCTCGCCCTCCTGCCGCAGCCAGTCCTGTCCGGCGCCGCGCAGCGCCCGGCCCAGCCAGCGGCGCCGGGCGGCGAGGCTAGTCGTGCTCATCGTTGGGCGCCGCCTGGTTCAAATTGCTGAGCTGGCGCAGGTAGAACTGTTCCTGCTGCTGCATTTCCTCGGCGCTGAAGCCGGCGAAGGTATTGCCCAGGTTGCCCCAGACATCGGGCAGCAGCTTGCGGATGCGTTCGCGGCCGGCGTCGCTGAGGGTGACGGCGACCGCGCGGCGATCGTCGCTCAGGCCGCCGCGATGGATCAGGCCCTGCTTTTCCAGGTCGTTGCAGATGCGGGTCATATTGGCCGGTTTTTGCGAGCAGGTTTCCGCCAGAGAGCCGGGCGTCGTCGTCTCTTGCTCGGAGCCGTAGAGCACCGCCAGCACCAGATAGCTGCTCTCGGTCAGCCCGTGTTTGCGCAGGGCGGCGTTGGTCAGGTCCTGAAGGCGTTTTTGCACATGGTAGTTCAGCCGCGTCAAGGTCAGCAGCGCCAGCGGAAATTCCGGAATTCTGGTCTTGACGCGGAGCAGGCGTTTGCGGGTTTCTTCGAAGTGGCTCATGGGCTTTCTCCGCCGACGATGGGATTGGGGGATTCGACGCCGCCGCCCAGCACGGCCATCAGAGCGGCGTAGCTGTCCAGGCGCTGGGCTTGGGCCTGAGCGCGCTTTTGCCGGGCGGACAGCTCGTTCAGCCGCAGCTGGCGCACCGCGCTCTGATCGCTGAGGCCGGCGCGGTAAGCCTGTTCGGCCAGCGCCCGTTCGCGGCTGGCGGCGTCCAGCGCCTGTTCGGCCTGCCGGCTTTGCTGGTCCGCGGAGCGGGCGCGGACGATGGCGCTGGCGGTTTCGCTCAGGGCGTTGATCAAGGCGGCGTTGTAGCTTTCCACCGCCTGATCGTAGGCGGCGGTTTGGGCGCGCAGCTGGCCGCGCAGGCGGCCACCTTCGAATATCGGCAGGCTGATCGCCGGGGCGAAGCCGCGCAGAGTGGCGGCCGGGGACAGCAAGTCGGCGAAGCCTATCGCCTGATAGCCGGCGAAGGCGCTGAGATTGATATTGGGATAGAAGGCGGCGCGGGCGACCTTGATGCGCGCGGCCTCGGCCTCCACCCGCCAGCGTTGCGCGCTCAGGTCCGGCCGCCGGCCCAGCAATTGGGCCGGCACCGCGGCGAGCGGGTCCAGCGCCTGGTCCAGACGCAGCGCGGGGCGCGTCGGCCGGTTTCCGGCGTCGGGCGCTTGCCCGCTGAGCGCGGCCAGCTGATTGCCCAGGGTGGCGATGCGTTCGTCGATTTGAGTCAGCTGGACGCGGCCGGCCGGCAGCCTGCCGCGCTGCTGTTCCACCTCCGGCTGGGCGGCCAGCCCGGCGGCCTTGCGGCGCAGGCTGAGGTCCAGCAGCGCCTGCTGCTGTTCCAGTTCCGCCGCCGCCAGATCTCGCTGCTGATATTGCTCGGCCAGCTGCAGATAGCCGCGGATGATGGCGCTCTCCAGGTTCAGCGCGCTTAGCCGGGCGTCGGCCGCGGCCATCTGGGCGTCGCTCAGCGAGGCGGACAGCGCCTGGCGTTCGCGCCCCCAGGCGTCCAGATCGTAGCTGAGGTTGACGGCGGCGCGGGTCTGCCAGTCGTAGTTGCCGTGACCCGCCGGCACCACCAGGTTTTTCTCCGCGTGCAGCTGCCGGGTGCTTTGCCATTGCGCGTTGATTTGCGGCTGGGAGGCGGCGGCGCTGACCTCGCTCAGCGCCTGAGCCTGGCGCAGCCGCGCCTCGGCGCCGCGCAGGCCGGGGTTGTCCTGCAAGGCCTGGCGGATCAGCCGCTCCAGTTGGGGATCCCGCCATTGCCGCCACCAGGCCGCCGCGGGCATGCCGGCCCAGGGCGCGTTCACGGCGGGCGGCGTTTTGAGCTGGGACTGCGGTTTGACGGCGTCCATTTGGGCGCAGGCGCTGAGCAGGAGCGCGCCGGCAAGGGCGAGGGTGGCGGAAAACGGCTTCATCTGTCTATCCATGTTTTACATCTGTGTATATTTTATTTGTAGATATTACATTTGTAAAATATAAAATCGATGCGGTATCGCGAAGCGGCCAAGTCATGCGCCTGGCCGGGCCGCTTGCGACTGACGCAAATCAAGCATATGTCATTAATCATGGCCAGCTGATTAATGACGGGTGTATTATTTGGGTTTGCTTAATAAAACCAGCGAATAAACCGGACCGCCGCGGCATGCCTGCGACCCGGTTTGCCGCCTCGTCAGCGATTTTGGAGACATCATGCAAGCGGGCCTTTCCTTGAAGCAGCGTTTGTTGTTATTGATTTTTAGCGTGATCGCGTTGACTTGTCTGCTGGGCGGCCTGGTGCTGCGCAGCATGCATCAGCAAATGATGGCGGACCGGCAGGATCTGATCCGCGGCCAGGTGGAGAACGCCTTGAGCCTGGTGGCCAATTACGAGGAGCGGGCGGCGGCCGGCGCCATGCCGGAGGCGGAGGCGCAGCGCCAGGCGCTGCAGGCGCTGACCCGGCTGCGTTTCGCCGGCAAGGAGTATTTTTTCACCCTGGACAAGGGGCTGGTCTGGCTGGCGCACGGGGTCAACCCCAAGCTGGTGGGCAAGGACATGCACGCGGTCAAGGATTCCAGCGGCAGCAGCCTGGGCGACAAGTTCGACCAGACCCTGAGGCAGGGGCAGGGCAAGGGCTTCGCGGAATTCGTCTGGGACAAGCCCGGCTCGGCGGAGCCGCAGCCCAAGCTGGCGTATTTGCAGTCCAGCCCGCGCTGGGGCTGGGTGGTGGGCACCGGCCTGTATATGGTCGACGTCTGGGCGGCCTTGCGCGTGCAATTGCTGGGCGTGGCGGTCCAGGTGCTGCTGATCGCCGCGGTGTGCGGCGGCCTGGGCTGGTGGCTGTTCCGCAGCGTGATGCGGCAATTGGGCGCGGAGCCGGCGCAGACCGCGGCCGTGGTGCGGGAAATCGCCGGCGGGCGGCTGGATGTGCCGGTGCCGGTGCGGGCGGGCGACGCGGACAGCCTGATGGCCAATATCGCCCATATGCAGCAGGCTTTGCGGCAGATGGTGGCCGACATCGTGGCCAGCGCCGGCGAACTGGGGCGGCTGAGCGAGGAGGTGGTGACCGGCGCGCAGGCGGTGGCGGACAACTCCCAGCAGCAAAGCGAGAGCGCCACTTCGATGGCGGCGTCGATCGAAGAGCTGACGGTGAGCATCAACCACATCTCCCAATACGCGCAGGACGCGCGCCAGGTGTCGCAGCAGTCCGGCAGTTTGTCGGACGAGGGCGGCGAAGTGATCGCCAAGGCCGTGGCGGAGATGAAGGGCATCAGCGAGACGGTGGACCTCACCGCCGGGGCGATCTCGGCGCTGGCGGACAAGACCGCCACCATCTCCAGCATCATGCAGGTGATCAAGGACATTGCCGATCAGACCAATCTCCTGGCCCTGAACGCGGCGATCGAGGCGGCGCGCGCCGGCGAAACCGGCCGCGGTTTCGCGGTGGTGGCGGACGAGGTGCGCAAACTGTCCGAACGCACCGCGCAGGCCACCGAGGAGATCGCCGGCATGATAGACGAGATCCAGCTCAGCTCAGATCAGTCGCGCGCCAATATGAGCCAGACCGTGGAGCGGGTGCGCGCCGGGCTGGCGCTGGCCGAGCAGGGCGGGGAGATGATTCAGCAAATCCGCGGCAGCGCCGGCCAGGTGGTGCAAGTGGTGCGCGATATCTCCCATGCGCTGCAGGAGCAAGGCGTGGCCAGTCAGGACATCGCCCGCCACGTGGAGCAGATCGCCCAGGTGGCCGCCGGCAACGCCGCCGCCGCCACCCAGGCGTCCAGCGGCATTCAGAGCATGGACGAGGTGACCGGCGGCCTGCGGCAGACGGTGGCCGGATTCCAGGTGTAGCGCGGTAGACGGCGCGCGGCAGGCCGGCGAACAGATTCTTACGGGAAGTTTGCGTCTTGGCGATAGGGTTAAGAGCGGTTTGCCGCTACAATACCGCCTCGTTGAATAGACACCAACCCGTACTGGAATTCAAGATGTTGCGCATTACCGAATTGAAACTGCCGCTGGAACACGCCCCGGAAGAGCTGAACGCCGCGATCGCGGCTTATCTGGGCGTGCCGGAGCAGGACATCCGCCAGGTCGTTGTCTTCAAGCGCAGCTACGACGCGCGCAAGGGCATGATGAACCTGGCCTACATCGTCGACATCGACGTGGCCAACGAAGCCCGTCTGCTGGCCCGCTTCAAGGCCGACAAGCACGTGATGCCGACGCCGGACACCCAATATCACTATGTGGGGCAGGCGCCGGAAAACCTGGAGCGCCGCCCGGTGGTGGTGGGGTTCGGCCCCTGTGGCATCTTCGCCGCGCTGCTGCTGGCGCAGATGGGCTTCAAGCCCATCGTGCTGGAGCGCGGCAAGAAGGTGCGCGAGCGCACCAAGGACACCTGGGGCCTGTGGCGCAACAAGGTCTTGAACCCCGAGTCCAATGTGCAGTTCGGTGAAGGCGGCGCCGGCACCTTCTCCGACGGCAAGCTGTACAGCCAGATCAAGGACCCGCGTCATCTGGGCCGCAAGGTGCTGACCGAGTTCGTCAAAGCCGGCGCGCCGGAGGAAATCCTCTACGTGGCCAAGCCGCATATCGGCACTTTCCGCCTGGTGAGCATGGTGGAAAAAATGCGCGCCGAGATCGAGGAGCTGGGCGGCGAAATCCGCTTCCAGCAGCGCGTCGCCGACATTCATCTGGAAGACGGCCCGGACGGGCGCAAAGTGGCGCGCGGGCTGACCTTGGCCAGCGGCGAGCAGATCCGCGCCGATCACATCGTGCTGGCCCTGGGCCACAGCGCGCGCGACAGTTTCGAGATGCTGCACGGCCACGGCGTGTATATGGAAGCCAAGCCGTTCTCGGTGGGCTTCCGCATCGAACACCCGCAGACGCTGATCGACAAGGCGCGCTGGGGCAAATACGCTGGCCACCCGCTCTTGGGCGCGGCGGATTACAAGCTGGTGCACCACGCCGGCAACGGCCGGGCGGTGTACAGCTTCTGCATGTGCCCGGGCGGTCAGGTGGTGGCCGCCACCTCGGAAGAGGGTCGCGTGGTGACCAATGGCATGAGCCAATACTCGCGCGCCGAGCGCAACGCCAATTCCGGCCTGGTGGTCAGCATCGGTCCGGACGATTATCCGGGGGATCCGCTGGCCGGCATCGCCTTCCAGCGCGAGCTGGAAAGCCGCGCCTATGTGCTGGGCGGCGGCACTTACGAAGCGCCGGCGCAGCTGGTGGGCGATTTCCTGGCCGGCAAACCGTCCACTCAGGTGGGTTCGGTGCCGCCGTCCTATCAACCCGGCGTGCACTGGACCGATCTGGCCGCGGCCTTGCCGGATTATTGCATCGCGGCGATGCGCGAGGCGCTGCCGGAGTTCGGCAAGAAAATCCGCGGCTACGATATGCACGACGCGGTGCTGACCGGGGTGGAAACCCGCACCAGCTCGCCGCTGCGCATCACCCGCGGCGAGGATTGCCAGAGCTTGAACGTGCGCGGCCTGTACCCGGCCGGCGAGGGCGCCGGCTACGCCGGGGGGATTCTGTCCGCCGGAGTGGACGGCATCAAGGTGGCGGAGGCGGTGGCGCAGGCCATCGCGGCGGAGCGCCGTTAAGGAAGGCGTTTAGGGGTCATTGCCGCAATGCCTTGAATCCGCCGCTTGGCTGAGGACGCGCTGAAACGGCCCGCAATCGCGGGCCGTTGTCTTTGGCGCTAGGGACTTCCCGCCGCATGGCCTTTCACGCCGCCGGCCGGGCGCTCGCGCCCGCCTGGGCGCCAAGCTTTGGGGATGGACAACAAGGGCGGCGCGCCCTCCGGCCGGCGGCGTTCCAGCAGCAGCCATAGGCCGATCGCCGCCATCAAGGGCAGATGCCCTGGCCCCGCGAGCAAAGGCGGCAACATCCAGGCCCAGCAGGCGCCCGCGCACCAGACGCCGGCGGCGAGGCCGGCGCGCAGCGCCGACAGCGCGGCCGGCCAGCCGAACGGCGACAGCCTGGGCTGGCGGTGGCAGGCTTGCAGGCAGCGCAGCCGCTGCGGCGCCGCCTGCCAGAGCCCCGCGACGCCGCAGGCGACGACGAAGGCCTGCCATGGCGCGGCGCTGAAGGTCAGCAGCGCCAGGCCGAGCAGGTGCAGCAGCAGGCCGGCGACGAGCCAGGGCACTAGATAGCCGCAGCAGAACATGGCCAGCGCCAGCGCGCGCTTGCGCGCCAGGCTGCGCAGCCACAGTTGCCGCAACGGGTCGGCCAGCAGCGGCGCCATCATCGCCAGCAGCATCAACAGCCAGGACGGCAGCCATTGCGCCGGCGGGTTCAGCCACAGCGCGCCGGTCAGCGCGTCCCAGCCGCCGCCGGGACGCTCCAGAACCCAGGCGCCGCAATAACCCGGCGCGGTCAGCCGCCGCTCCAGGGCGATCAGGCCGAGCCAGCCCAAGAGGCTGGCGCAGCGCAGCGGCCAGGGCGTGTCCCGCAGCGCGGCGATCAGGGTCTTGACCGGCATGGACGCTTACTGGCCGTGGCGGTAGACGCTGATGCGGCCTATCGTCACCTCGTCGTCGTCCTCGATGTCGGACACCGGCACCAATTGCACCCCCATCGGCGCTGTGTCCAGCGTCTGGCTTTGACACATGCGGTCCACGATGTCGGTGATCTCCAGCGTCTGGCTGACGCCGTTGCCGCCGTGCTCGGCCAGCGAGGCCTTGCGCGCGCCGAACAGCGCGATAGTGCCGGCCAAGTTCTGCGGGTGTTGCGCCGGGTCGGCGCCCTGGGGCAGGCCGACGTAGACGTTGAACGTGCCGCCGTCCACTTTGCAGCGTATGTTCTCCAGGCTGAGAAAGACGCGGTCCGGCTCTTGCGGCGCGGCGTCTGGCTGGGCCTTGAACTGGCGGGCGGCGGCCTGGCTGGCCTGGAAGCTGCTCAGCACCTTGTTCTTGGCGTCGTCGTCCAGCTGCATCTGCGCGTGGACGGTGTTGTTGCCCAGTTTGATCGCCGCCGCGTTGGCGCCCAGCAGTTCGGTTTTCGGATTGTTCGCCATGGTGTTTGCCGCCGCGGTGTCGGGATGGATGGCCGCCAGCGTCTGCATGCGCTGCGCGACACGGCTGGCGCCGCCGAGAGGGTCCGATACGTCCTGGTAGACGTAGTTCAGGTTCGGCGCCTGGGTGTTGAGCATGTCCTTGGCGACAAAGGTGTAGCCGCTGCCGTTGGGGCGCGGCATCGCGAACTTGCGGTTGACCGGGCCTTCCAGCCAATTGTCGTTGCTGGGGTTTTTGTGGCCGGGATTGCGATTGAGCCATACCTGCCACAGCCGGTCGATATTGGAGTGGTGGATCCAGAACACCGGGTCCAGGCCGGCGAGGTCGGGGTCCGACATCAGGCCGTTGCGGCCGCCGATATTGGTGTGCACCGGATTGTGCGGCAGGTTTTCCAGCCCGCCGCTATTGCCGCCGCCGTGCCAGAACGGCGTTTGCGGCCCGCCGTAGCCCGGCGGAATGCCGTTGGCGGTGCCGATGAACTGCGCGTCCTTCAAGGCGGTGAGCTGCACGGTTTCCGGGCGCAGCGTGATGTGATTGGGCTGGTTGTTCCAGCCGTAGCGTTGGGCCAGCCACAAGGGATTGGCGCCGCCGTCCGGCAAGGTCTTGGACTGGAAACAGGTGGGCAGGTCGCGCGCCTTGGCGTTGGCGCCGTCGCTGTAGTTCCAATAGGGCAAGGCCCAGTCGGCGGGGCCGCCCAGCTTGACGACCTCCGCCAGCACAATGGCTTCGAAGGCCGCCAGATAGCCGCGGTGCCAGGGCATGAAATACCAGCTCTGGTGCTGGCATTGCCGCCAGTAGGTGTTCTGATCGGCGGCGCTGGGCAGCGCTTCGCCGGCTTGCAGATAACCATGTTGTTGCCAGAGCTGGGAGTCGAAGCCGTGGATGGCGGCCAGGTAACGCCAGCTGGTGGGGTCCTTGATCGGGCGTTTCTGCATTTCCCGCACCGCCCGCGCGTACCACAGCACGGTGGGGTCCCAGGGATTGCTCATTTTCAAGATGTCTTTGCGGACGCGAGCCATGTCGTTCTCCTCGATGCGAACGCCGTTCCGGCGCGGCCGAGGCGGGAGTGGCTAAGGCTGGCGGTGAGGCGGTGTATTCGGATTAGCAAACCGCAAAGCTTTCGAACTGTCCTAAAGAACAGTTTTTGCCTCGGGGCAATTACTTATTTGAAGCGCCGCTTGCAAGTGGCCGGGCTTTGGCGCGGTAAGGGCTTGAAAGCGCGCCGGCGGGAAGGCGCCAAGCTGGTATCCTTGACCGGTTTTGATTTGGATCGCAGACATGAAACGATGGCATTGCCTTTGGGGCGTCTGGCTGGCGCTGTGCTGGCTTCTGCCGGCGGCCTTGGCCGCGGCGGCGCCGGCCTACGGCCCCTTGTTCACCTTCAGCAAGCAGGGCCGCACCCATTATCTGTACGGCACCATGCATGTGGGCCGGCCCGGCTCCGACGCGCCGGACTGGGGCTTGAAACAGGCGCTGAGCGCCAGCGACGCGCTGGTGCTGGAATTGGACCCGACGGCGGAGGCTGCGGTGGCCGAGGTGACGGCGCTGGCCGGCGCCGCCGCGCCCAGGCAGTGGCGGCAGCTGGACGCCGCCAGCCGGGACTCCTTGCTGAGTCAGTTGGATCAGATGGGCGTGGCGCGCGAGCAGGCGCGCGGCCTGGCGCCCAGCCTGTGGCTGATGCAGCTGGCGCTGCGGGAATACCAGCGCATGGGGCAGCAGGCGCAGCACAGCCGCGAAGCGATGTTGCTGGAGATGGCGCGCGCGGCCAGGCGGCCGGTGCTGGCCCTGGAAACGGCCGGCCAGCAGAGCCGTTTATTGTTTGAGATGCCGGCGCCGGCGCTGCGCGAATGGGTGCGTCAGAGCGCCGAATGGCAGGGTGCGGAGGAGGCGGATCGTTATTACCGGGATTTGATTTCAGCTTGGGAGCGCGGCGATCTGGACGCCTTGCAGGCCTTGGTGGCGCTGCCCGGCTATCCGCGGCTCAGCGCCTGGACCCAGCATGAAATGCTGGACCGCCGCAATCTGGCGATGGCGCGCCGCATAGACGACTGGGCGGCTTCAAAGCGGCTGTTCGTGGCGGTGGGCGCGCTGCATCTGGCCGGCCCCCAGGGCTTGGTGCGCCAGCTGCGGCAGCGCGGCTACCAGCTGAGGCCGGCGCCGCGCGCGCCGTGAGCGGGCTTTAGCTCGCGTCCTTGAGGTTCTTGGGTCCGAAAGCGCCCGGCAGCAGCACTTTCAGCGTGGTGTCTATCTGATCCTCGCCGTCGCAGATGGCGCGCACGCGCATGGACGGGCCGAATTCGTTCAGCACCTGGCGGCAGGCGCCGCAGGGCGGCGTAGGCGTGGCGGTGGGGGTGTAAATGCAGACCGCCAGGACATCCTGGATGCCGTGGTTGGCGCGCGCGGCGTAGATCGCGGTGCGCTCGGCGCAATTGGTCAGGCCGTAGGAGGCGTTTTCCACATTGCAGCCAATGTGGATCTTGCCGGCGCCGTCCAGAATGGCGGCGCCGACGGCGAACTTGCTGTAAGGGACATAAGCCTGGCGAGCCGCCAGGCGGGCGGCCATTTCCAACTCGGCCCATTGCTCGTTGTTGGGTGTGTTGCCGGTCATATTGCCTCCGTTGCGGTTGGCGTGGCATGTTGCGCCGCGCGCGGCCGGGCTGTCAATATCCCGCCGCGGCGCGCGCGTCCGGCTTCAGTACAGCAGAGGCGTCCGCTCCGGCGCAAGCCGCGCCGACTGGTCATTGGCGCAGGTGGTCCCGGCAATGCCGCGCCATCGCGTCGGCCAGCGCCTGCGACAAGGCCGACTCCACCCGCCAGTGGTGCCAATACAGCGGAATGTCCAGATGCTGCTGCGGAAACAGGTCGATCAGCCGGCCGGAGGCGATGTCATCTTCCAGCATCAGTTCGGGCAGCAGGCTGTAGGCCAGGCCCTGGCGGGTGATTTCGACGAAGCCCTGCGGCGTGGGCACCGTCAGATAGGGGAAGCCGCCGTGATAGGACACGGTGTGCAGCAGAAATTCGCGATGCACGTCGTCCTTGCGGCTGTACAGAATGGTGGGCGCGGCGGCCAGCGCCGTTTCGGTGACGCCGTCCGGAAAGTAGCGGCGGGCGAAATCGTGGGTGGCGACGCATAGATAGCGCATATGGCCCAGGAACAGACTGTCGCCGCCCTGGATAGGCTGCGGCCGGGTGCTGACGCAGCCGACCACGTGGCCGGCGCGCATCAACTCATGGGTGTAATCCTGATCGTCCACCATGATGTCCAGCAGCACCGGCTGGCTGTCCAGCACCGGCTGCACCGCCTGCAAGAACCAGGTGGCCAGGCTGTCGGCGTTGACGGCGATGGCGAGGGTGGTGAACTCCGGCCGCGGCCCGCTGGGCAGCAGGGTGTTCATCAGCTGGTTTTCCATCAGGCTGATCTGGCGGAAGTATTGCAGCAGCTGGCGGCCGGCCTCGGTGGGTTCGGCCGGGATGGTGCGGGTCAGCACCGGCTGGCCCAGTTGTTCTTCCAGCTGGCGGATGCGTTGAGAAATGGCGGACTGAGTCAGGAACAGCTTTTTGGCCGCCTTGTCGAAGCCTCCGGTTTCGGCGACGGCCGATAAGGTTTCCAGTTGTTTCGGATCAAGCATGTTTTTACGTCCTTGCCGTGATAATTCCACGGTGTTTCTTGCCTTATCGCCGCCACCTATGGCATGTTGTGCTGCTTCGTCCGAACACGGACGGTGCAAAGGTTTGCCTGCACGCGGTGGCGGCATAAAAATAATTAGAGCGGCTGGCGGCGACGGTTCTGATCGGCTGGCGCCGGCGGCTCATGGCCAATGACAGGCATGTTGAAGATGCAAGCAGATAATAAGGCACTATTGGATGGCATGTGCCGTTTTATCGGAGTTCGGGCGGATCATATGGCGACGCTCAGCGCCCATGCTCCGTTGTTGTTGTCGCGCAAGGAGGCCTTGGGCAAGGAGTTCTACTGGTATGCGATGAAATGCCCGGACACGCTGGCGCTGCTGAGCGAGCGCCTGCCGGGCGGCATCGATTCGCTGGTGGACGCCTTATTGCAGTATTGCGAGCGGATGCTGACCCGCCCGGTCAACGGACGCGCCGCCCGGCGCGTGGTGGAGCAAGGGCGTTTGATGCGCCAGCTGGGCGTGGGCCTGATGTGGGTGGTGGGCGCTTACGAGCGCTGCCAGGCGCATTTCCTGGCGCGCTTGACCGAGGCCGGGCTGGCCCTGGACGAGCTTGCCGCGCTGTCGCGGCTCTTGCGCAAGCGCATTCTGCTGGACCAGATGCTGCAACTGCACGGCCACCAGCAGTCCTTGCAGGAGGCGGTGGACAGCAAGCACCGCCATTTGCAGACCATGTCCGGCCTGTACGCCACTCTCAGCGGGGTCAGCATGGCCCTGGTGCGCTGCTCTGAGCGCCGCGAACTGTTCCAGGCGATTTGCGACGTCTGCGTCCGCGAGGGCGATTTCTCCCATGCCTGGGTGGGCCTCTTGGACGCCGACTCCCAGTGCGTGCGCCCGGCGGCGATGGCCGGCGTCCACGCCGAAGCCTTCATTCCCCGGCTGCAAGTCTCCGCGCTGTCCGAAAGCCTGCATGGCCGCGGCCCCAGCGGCCGGGCCATCCGCGGCCTGGCGGTCCAGGTGGTCAACGACTGCGGCGAAGACCCGTCGATGCAGCCGTGGATGCGGGTGCTCAACGCCAGGAATGTGCGCAGCGCGCTGGTGGCGCCGCTGACGCTGCGCGAGCAGGTGATCGGCACCTTGTCGCTTTACTCCGGCCAGCCGGGGTTTTTCGACGACACCAAGGTGGCGCTGGTGGACACCATGGCGCGGGAGATCAGCCGCGCGCTGGAGCGCCAGGACGCGCTGGAGCGCAGCCATCGCGCCGAATCCGAATTGGCCTTCCTGTCCTTCCACGATCCGCTGACCGGCCTGCCCAACCGGCACCTGATGAAGGAACACATCAACAAGCAGCTGCAGATCCGCCGCGCTAACGCGCGGCTGGCGGTGCTGGTGCTGTCCATCGAGGGCTTTCACGAAATCAACGCCCGCCTGGGCCACGAAGGCGGGGACGCGGTGCTGTGCGAGGTGGCCAACCGGCTGCGGCGCTGCATCTATCCCTATGGCTACGTCGGCCGGGTGGGCGCTTCGCGCTTTGTCGCCTGCAGCGACCGTCACGAGCAGCTGGACCAATTGGTGGACAGCCTGATGGGCAGTCTGCAGCAGCCGGTGGACTGCATGGGGGTGGTGATCCACACCCGTTGCAGCATGGGCATCGTGGTGGAGCCGGTGAACGGGCGCAGCGACGCCGCGGCGCTGCTGCGGCGCGGCGAGCTGGCGCTGAGCCGGGCCAAGGAAGCCGGCGGCGGCCACTGCCGTTACTACCATGTGACCATGGACGAAGAAATCCAGCACATGCACGCGGTGCGCAACGCCTTCGCCGTGGCCATCGCCCGCGATGAACTGGCGCTGTTCTACCAGCCCAAGATCAATCTGCGCGACAACCGCATCGAGGGCGTGGAAGCGCTGGTGCGCTGGCGCCGGGACGGCCGGCTGGAAATGCCGGGCGCCTTCTTCCCGGCGATAGAAAACACCGATCTGATGCGGGAGCTGGACTGGTGGGTGCTGCGCGAGGCCTTGCGCCAGTCCGGCGAATGGCTGGCGGACGGCCGCCATATTCCGGTCAGCGTCAATCTGTCCGCCATCACCTTGAAACACGAGGGCTTCGTGCCCGGCATCCAGGCCTTGTTGCAGGCCTACCCCTTGCCGGCCGGTTATCTGGAGCTGGAGGTGCTGGAGAGCGTGACCCAGCAGGAGGCGGAGCAGATCACCGCCAAGCTGGAGCATTGCCGCGACCTGGGCCTGTCCATCGCCTTGGACGATTTCGGCACCGGCGCGTCTTCGCTGGTGCATTTGCAGCAGCTGCCCTTCGACACCATCAAGATCGATCAGCGCTTTGTCCGGCTGTTGCTGGATACGCCGGGCAACGAGGCCATCATCCGCAGCATGGTGTCCTTCGCCCATTACACCGGCCGCAAGCTGGTGGTGGAGGGCGTGGAGAGCCGGGCGATCTGGGACCGTCTGCTGGAGATAGGCTGCCTGGACGGGCAGGGCTACGAGATTTCGCCTCCGGTGGACCCCAAGCACTTGCCGGCGTGGATCGCGGATTGGGAGCGGCGGGTAAGTATTAATTCAGCTTATATATAATAATTTTTATTAGTTTTACTTTGATGCGTCGCTCCCTTAGTCTGTGTCCAAACTTTCCGGGAGCGGTACGTGTTCAACTTCAGCGTTTATCTGTCTGCCCTTGGGCTATCCATCGGGCAGATCGTCGGCATTGGGCCGCAGAATGCCTTCGTGCTGCGGCAGGGCATAGGCCGCAGCCACATCCTGCCCATCATCGCCATCTGCATCGTCGCCGACGTGTTTCTGATCGCCTGCGGGGTGATGGGGGTGGGCAAGCTGCTCAACGCCATTCCCGGCTTCATCGTCACCGTGACCTGGCTGGGCGCGGGCTTCATCCTGTGGCTGGGCTACAAGGCCTTCCGTTCCGCGCTGACGCCGGGCGCGATGTCGCTGGCCGGCGGCGTGGAGCGGGACCGCAAGCGCGCCATCCGCACCGTGCTGGCGGTGACCCTGCTCAATCCCTATACCTGGCTGGATACCGTGGTGTTGATCGGCGGCGTGTCCGCCATCTACGGCGAGAGCGCCGCGCCGTCCTTCCTCTTGGGCAGCCTCAGCGCCTCGGTGCTGTGGTTCGGCGGCATCGGCTGCTTCGCCGGCAAGCTGGCCCCCTTGTTCCAGCGGCCGCAAAGCTGGCGGGTGCTGGATTGCGTGATCGGTCTGGTGATGTTGTTCACCGCCTTCATGTTGTTGCGCAATTACGGTTTTGAAGGAATGGCCTGAGCGGCTGAGACGGCGTTTGACGCACGGTTTTTTGAAAGTGACGGCTTGCTTTTGGGCAACCCGTCACTTTTTCATATGCGGTTTGTCGTGACAAGGTAATTTTTCACTGCGTAAATATTCATTTGGAATTGCAAAATAACTTTGTAAATACCAAATCATTTACCATAACTAAATCTCCGTTGTGAACAACATAAGGAGAGTTAGTCATGAAAGCTTTGATTCAAGCCAGTCTGATGGCGGTTTCCGTGTTGGGCGGTCTGTCTTCCCCGGTGGTGGCAGCCCCGGTGAACAACAGTTATATCCAGTCCAGCGCCAATGAGATCCGCGGCTTCCTCGGCGGCTACGCGCGGCCGACGGTCTACGTCAACCAGTATGCCTGCCGCGAGCCTCAACTCAGCGCGATGGCGTGCGGTCCTTACACCATCAGCGTGGGCACCGGCTTCCTGCAGCAGCAGGAAAACAGCTATGGCAACTATGTGGCCAAGTTCATCCTGGCGCACGAATGGGGCCATTCCATCCAGTTCACCCATAACATCTACCGTCAGGCGCCGATGCAGGAGCTGCAGGCCGACTGCGTGGGCGGCACTTTCGCCAAGTACGCCGAAACCAATCTGCGTTATCCGAGCTTCATCGAGAACGCGGTGGCTTCGGCGCGCAACGCCGCCGATTACGGCGAGCACGGCACGCCGTCGCAGCGCGATTACTATTCGCGCTACGGCCACGCCAACGGCCTCAACGCTTGCCTGAACTCGATCTGATCGATAATGGGCAAGCGAGCGTGGGGGCTGGCCGGCGGGCTGGCCTTGCTGGGCTTGGCCTGGCTCAGCCTGCCTGAGCCGGTCCGCGCGCGGCTGGGTCTGAGCGAGCCGGCGCCGGAGGCTCCTGCGGCCTTTGTCGCCGCTCAGTCGGGGACTGCCGCGCCGGCCAAGGGCGCCGGTCCGGCGCGGGCTTACCAGGGCCTGAGCTTCGCGGTGGGCGACGGCCCGCCGCCGGCCGCGGCCCCGGCGGAGCCCTTGCCGGAGAGCAAGGCCGAACGCCAGCGCAAGCAGGCCTTGCGCCAGCTGGGCTATGCCATCGACGAGCGCTTCTACCGGATGTCCCTGGCCGACTTGCGCAAGCTGGCCGCCGCCGGCAATGTCCAGGCCCTGACCCATCTGGCCGAACGCTATTTGTTCGAGCTGGACGGCAAGCCGCAGCGGCCCGGCTTCGAGCCGGAGATGCGTTACCGCGAGGAGGCGCGCGCCGCCTTGCAGCAAGCGTATCGGCTGGGCAACCGGCATGCGGCGGCGATGATCTCCGAGAGCTATCTGCTGGAGAGGCAGCCCTTGGAGGCCGCGGCCTGGAATCTGGTGGCGCGGCGAGCCGGGGACGCGCTGAGCGCGGACTGGTTTCTGACCACCAAGGACTACCGGCAGTTGAACGCCGGGCAGAAAGCCGCGGCGGCGGAGCGGGCCGAGCAGATCTGGCGCGAACTGCATCCGGGCGCGGTTCAGTCCAAGGGCTAGCGGTCGCAAAAAACCGGCGACATCCGCAAGGGTGTCGCCGGTTTTCTCCTTAGAGCCTGTTCAAAGTCTCGCGAGCAATGGCGAGACAAGGCGAAAACAAGCGAAAAAGCGGAATGTACTCGTGGTACATGAGCATTTTGAGGATGTTTTCAACGCCGTATCGCCGAAGCACAGCAGACTATGAACAGGTTCCTAGCCGAAGCTTGGCGTTATCCACGCCCTTGTCCAACAATTCCGCTGGAGCGCAGCGGACTTTGACACGTTTTTACTGCGCGTCGGCGGCCAGACCGGCCACCAGGTCCTCGCGGGTGATCAGGAAGACGAAGCCGTCGCCGCTTTCGGTTTCCATCCACATGAAGGGCAGGGTGGGGAAGCATTCTTCCAGCATGTCGCGGTTGTGGCCGATTTCCACCAGCAGCACGCCCTTGTCGTTCAGGAAGTCCGGCGCGCGGCGCAGGATTTCGCGGGTGGCGTCCAGGCCGTCTTCGCCGGAGCCCAGCGCCAGTTCCGGTTCGTGCAGGTATTCCGGCGGCAAGGCGTCCACCGATTCGGCGTCGACATAGGGCGGGTTGGAGATGATCAGATCGTACTTGTCCTCGATGCCCTCGAACATATCGGTGTGGATCAGCTGCACGCGCTCGTCCAGGCCGTAGTTCTGCACATTGATGGCCGCCACTTCCAGCGCGTCCAGCGAAATGTCCACCGCGTCGATTTCCGCGTCCGGGTAGTGGTGAGCCAATTGAATCGCCAGGCAGCCGGAGCCGGTGCACAGATCCAGCGCGCGTTGGACCAACTCCGGGTGTTCGATCCACGGCTGCAGCGGCTCGCCCAGCAGTTCGTAGATGAAGGATCGCGGCACCAGCACGCGTTCGTCCACGTAGAAGTTGAAATCGCCCTGCCAGGCTTCGTGGGTCAGATAGGCCACCGGCACGCGCTGTTCGGCGCGGCGCTCGATCATGTCGATCACGTCCTTGACCTCGGTGGGCAGCAGTTTGGCGTCCAGGAAGGGCTCGAGCTGGTCCACCGGCAGCTTGAGCGCGGACAGCGTCAGATAGGCGGCTTCGTCGTAGGCGTTCTGGGTGCCGTGGCCGTAGAACAGGCCGGCGTCGTTGAAGCGGGATACGGCGAAACGCAGCAGGTCGCGCAAGGTGTTGAAGCTGGATGCAGCCTGGGCGTACATGGTTTTCCTTTCAATACAACAGGGACATGGCGGCGGCCATGTCCCCGGCGGTGTGGGTTCGCGCTCGCGCGGAGCGTGGTCAATGTGGCTGGGCCGTCGGCGTCAGAACGGCAGCTTGGCGTCGGTGGCGGTGCCCAGCACGCGGCGGAAGTCGCCCTTGATGCGTTCCAGCGCCGCGTCGTTGTCGGCCTCGAAGCGCAGCACGATGACCGGCGTGGTGTTGGAGGCGCGCGCCAGGCCGAAACCGTCCTTGTATTCCACGCGCAGGCCGTCCAGGGTGTTGACCTCTTCGGCACCGTCGAAGCGGGCGGAAGCCTGCAGCTTGGCGATCAAGGCGTGGTTTTCGCCTTCCTTGGCCATTTTCAGATTCAATTCCGGCGTGGACACCGCATTGGGCAGCGCGTTGAGCAGTTCGCTCGGGTCGTCCACGCGGGACAGCACTTCCAGCAGACGGGCGCCGGCGTACATGCCGTCGTCGAAGCCGTACCAGCGCTCCTTGAAGAAGACGTGGCCGCTCATCTCGCCGGCCAGCAGCGCGCCGGTTTCCTTGATCTTGGCCTTGATGAAGCTGTGACCGGTGCGCGCCATCACCGGCACGCCGCCGTTCTGTTTGATCCAGGGCTTGAGCAGACGGGTGGATTTCACGTCGTAGATGATCTTGGCCTTGGGGTTGCGCTCCAGCACGTCGGCGGCGAACAGCATCAGCTGGCGGTCCGGCCAGATGATGGCGCCGTCCTTGGTCACCACGCCCAGGCGGTCGCCGTCGCCGTCGAAGGCCAGGCCGATTTCGGCGTCGGTCTTCTGCAGCGCGTCGATCACGTCCTGCAGGTTTTCCGGCTTGGCCGGATCCGGGTGGTGATTGGGGAAATTGCCGTCCACGTCGCAGAACAACTCGCGCACGCGGCAGCCCAGGCGGCGGAACAGCACCGGGGCGAAAGCGCCGGGCACGCCGTTGCCGCAGTCCACCACGATGTTGAGCGGGCGCTCCAGCTTGATGTCGGAGGTGATGCGATCCAGATAGGCTTCCGCGATGTCGTGGGTGCCGTAGCCGCCTTCGCCGCTGGCGAGATCGCCGTCGACGATGCGCTGGTACAGCTTCTGGATGTCGTCGCCGGCCAGGGTGTTGCCGGCCAGCATCATCTTGAAGCCGTTGTAGTCCGGCGGATTGTGGCTGCCGGTGACCATGACGCCGGACACCGAACCCAGCTCGTGAGCGGCGAAGTACAGCATGGGGGTGGCGACGCGGCCGACGTCGATCACGTCGACGCCGGCGGCCTGGATGCCTTCGGCCAGCGCCTGGCACAGATCCGGGCCGGACAGGCGGCCGTCGCGGCCGACCACAACGGTTTTCACTTTGCGGGCCTTGGCTTCGGACCCGACGGCCTGGCCGATCTGGCGGGCGACTTCATTGGTCAGAGTCTTGCCGACGATGCCGCGGATGTCATAGGCCTTGAAGATGTCTTTGGACAGTTTGCTCATGGCGTTCTTATGCAATCGAAATGAAAGAGGCGCGCGGAGCGGCGGCGCTCCGCGTCGGAAATTAGGGGCTCAGGCGGCCAGCGCGGCGCTCAGGCTGATCAATTGGTCCAGCTTGGCGCGCGCCTGTCCGGAGTCGAGCGCTTCGCGCGCCATGGTAACACCGTCGGCCAGGGTAGGGGAAACGCCGGCCGTGTAGATGGCGGCGGCGGCGTTGAGGCAGACGATGTCGCGCGCCGGGCCGGCTTGGCCGTCAAGCACCGACAGCAGAATGTCGCGCGAGGCGGCGGCGGTGTCCGCGCGCAATTGCTTGAGTTCGGCGAAGTCCAGGCCCAGCTCGCGCGGGTCCAGCTCGTACTCTTCGATTTGCCCGTTCTTTAGTTCAGCCACCATGCTGGGGCCGGACAGGGTCAGCTCGTCCAGGCCGTCCAGGCCGTGCACGATCAGCGCGTGGCGGCTGCCCAGCTGTTTCAGCACCCGCGCCTGGATGCCCACCAGGTCCGGGTGGAACACGCCCATCAACTGGTTTTCGGCGTCGGCCGGATTGGTCAGCGGCCCGAGGATGTTGAAGATGGTGCGGGCGCCCAGCTCCTTGCGGATGGGGGCCACGTGGCGCATCGCGGTGTGGTGGTTGGGGGCGAACATGAAGCCGATGCCGATTTCGTCGACGCAACGGCCCACTTGCTCGGCGTTCAAACTCAGCTTGACGCCCAGCGACTCCAGCACGTCGGCGCTGCCGGAGCTGGACGACACCGAGCGGCCGCCGTGCTTGGCCACGCGGGCGCCGGCCGCCGCGGCGACGAAGGCGGAGGTGGTGGAGATGTTGAAGGTATGCGATTTGTCGCCGCCGGTGCCGCAGGTGTCCACCAGGTGGTCGCGTTGGCTGATGGGCACCGGGGTGGCGAACTCGCGCATCACCGTGGCGGCGGCGGCGATTTCCAGCACCGACTCCACCTTGACGCGCAGGCCGATCAGGATGGCCGCGGTTTGCGCCGGCGTCAGTTCGCCGCGCATGATCTGGCGCATCAAGTCCAGCATTTCGTCATAGAACAGCTCGTTGCCGTCGATCAGACGGTTCAGCGCGGCCTGCGGGGTAATCATCGGGGGAGTCCTTTTGCTTGCGTGGGCGGCGTCGCGCGAAGGCTCGCCGTCCGGTGATTCAATTGCCGGCGTGCGCCGCCAGTTGGGAGAGGCGCTGCTCGATCAGATCGACGCGGCAGGCGGTCCGCGCCTGATCCGCGCCGTTGCCGCTGGCGTAGCTGCTGGCCACCCAGCGGCACTGCTTGTCCAGATAGGTCTTGAAGGCGCGGCCGGATTGGCTGAGCGCCAGCCGGGCACGGTAGCGGTTGCCGGTGATCTGGTCCAGTTCGCGCATCGCCGCGGCGGCCTGGTTCTCGCCGCGGCTCAGCTCGGCCTCGGCCTTGCTCAAGCGCTGTTGCAGACAGACGGACACGGCCGGGCTTTGCGCCTCGGCCCGCATGCAGTCGTCCAGCGCGCCGGCGCCGCAGACGGCCGGCAGCGCCAGGGCGGCCAGCATCAACATCCTCTTCATCAGGCGAACTCTTTCAGGAAGTTGTCCAGCATCGTGTGGCCGTGATCGGTGAGGATGGATTCCGGGTGGAACTGCACGCCTTCGATCGGCAGCGTCTTGTGGCGCACGCCCATGATTTCGCCGTCGTCGGTCCAGGCGGTGACGTCCAGGCAGTCCGGCAGCGTCTCGCGCTCGATCACCAGCGAGTGATAGCGGGTGCAGGTCACGGGATTGGGCAGGCCGCGGAACATGCCGACATCGCGGTGTTTGACCGGCGACACCTTGCCGTGCATCAGTTGTTTGGCGTGGACGATGCGGCCGCCGAAAGCCTGGCCTATGCCCTGATGGCCCAGGCACACGCCCATGATGGGCAGTTTGCCGGCGAAGTGCCGGATGGCCGACACCGATACGCCGGCTTCGTTGGGCGTGCAGGGGCCGGGGGAGATCACCAGGTATTTGGGCTGCAGCGCTTCGATTTGCTGCAAGTCGATTTCGTCGTTGCGGAACACCTTGACCTCCTGGCCCAGTTCGCCGAAGTACTGGACCAGGTTGTAGGTGAAGGAGTCGTAGTTGTCGATCATCAATAGCATGTTTGGCTTAAACCTTTGATTTCACTGGCCTTAAAGGGTTTGCCAGCTATTTGATGCCTCCGGCGGCGTCCGCGCGTTTGAGCGCGTGCCGAACGGGGAGGCGGTTGGAGCATGAGAATCAATATACCGGATCGGGCAAAAGTGCGCAGCTAGCTTGGCGGCCTGCCTATTCGGCGATCGGGTCAAGGTCCGCCGCCGCGGCCTGGCCGCGCTCCGCCCGCGCCAGATCGACGACGGCCTGGATCGCGGCCCTGGCCTGCGGGCTGTTGTGCCAGCAGCTGGAGCCCATCATGTCGGCGATCTGGCGGGTCAGCAAGGCCGGGTCCTGGTCCGCCAGTTGCGGCAAGGAAGAAAAGCCGATTTGCTCCAGCCTTGAAACCACGGTGGCGCCCACGCCTTTCAAAGCCACCATCTTGTCTTTTTCATTTGCGCTGAAACCCATGCGGCCTCCCGGTCTTGATTGCGGTCCGCCTCACAGGATACACGCGCAGCGCGGTTTGAATGAGAGGCGGCGGAGATGTTTCGCGCCGAGGCCGCTCTTAGAACGTGTTTACGATCTCGCGAGCTAGAGCGAGACAAGGCGAAAACGGCTGAGAAAGCGAAATGTACAAGGGGTAGATGAGCATTTCGAAGCGGTACTCGCCGTGTCACGTTTTACGACGCGCAGCGGATCGTAAACAGGTTCTTATTCCCAACTCATCGCCCAGGCGTACAGCGCAATCATCATCATGACTTCCATCATCAGGCTGCCCAGTATGAAGAGCAGGGGCATGAACAGCAGCGAGCCGTAATGCAGCACCAAGGCGGCGGCGAAATAATGCAGCGGCGCTTCCAGCAACAGGTAGGCGAGGGACGCACCGCTCAGGGCAAGCTTGTGCCAGAGCGGCTTTTCCAGCACGTGAAAGGTCAGCGCGTGCACCCAGGGCATCAAGAACAGCAAGGTCAGCACAAAGGTCAGGCAGGAGCTGTGATATTCGGGAAGCGAGTGGCTGAAGGCCGCCGGCAAGAAGGCGAAGTACACGCAGGCGCAAGCCTGGATGATGACGAATAAGCGCAACAGATAGCGCAGCGGCATGTTTTCCGGGCTGATCAAGAACGACAGCAACAGCAGCAGCAAGCCGGCAAGCCCATTGCTCCACCATTGCCAGAACGAGGGCACCGAGGCCGGCAGATCCAGCCACGGCAGCCATAAACCCGGTATCCGCCCGTCCAGTATCTCCAGGCGGGAGAGCTGGGCGGGCACGCCGGTCGCCGCGATGCTCCACTCCGTAACCGCCTGCCAAAAGGCGAGCGTCTGCGGCAGGAAGGCGAGCAGCAAGAGATTGAACAGCAGCGGCAAGCCGAGGATTTCCAGCCAGCGCAGACGCCGGAACGGCTCGGTGCGCATGGCCCGGTGCAGGGAGATGCGCTCGCCGCCGTGACCGGTGTGGCGGACCGCCTTGAAGTGTTGCAGACGTTCTTGAAGGCTCATGGCAGGTTCCAGAACACGGCGGTGGTGATGCCGGAGCGGTCGTAATAAGGGCTGTGGTAGCGCTCGACCCCGACATGGATGCCCCAATGCCGGCCTATCCATTCCCTCCAGCTCAGTTGATAGAGCTGGCTGTCGAAGCTTTGCTTGGGCTGGTCGACGCCGATGGGCATATAGCCCTCGCCGCCGGCGTTGACGGCCAGGGTGATCAGGCGCCAGCGGTCGCGTCCATAGGTCACCGCGCCGTAAGCCTGCATCGAACTCACGCTGCCGGGATTGCTCAGCGTGCGGTGCACGCCGCCTTCCACCACCCAGGGCGAGTCGAAGTAATAAGCCATGCCCAGGGTCAGAATGCGGTCGCTATAGCCTTGGCGGTTGTCGTTGTAGGCCAGGCCGAAGGAGCTGACCAGATTGCGGCCGGGCAGCCATTTGCGGTTGAGGGCGGCGCCGTAATGGGTGCCGGGCCAGAAGGTGCCGCTGCTGCTGCGCCCCAATTCCAGCCGGCTGTACCAGTCCGGGTTGATGTCGTGGTTCCAGCCCGCGTTCAAGGCGATGCCGTGTTCGCCGAAACGGCTGTCCTGCTCCGCGATCCAGTCGAAGACGTTGCCGGCGTCGGTTTGCCATACCCCGGACAGATAGACGCCGTTCCAGGCGGGATTGTTTGCGGTGAGGCTGGAATGCTGTCCGCCGACTTCGATGCTGCGCGCCCAGGAGTACGGCTCCGGCGTTGATGCTTCCGTCTCGACATCGGCGGCGGTCGGCGAGGCTTCGGCCGCCTCCGGGGCGGCGGCCTCGTCGGCGCGGGCTTGGCCGGCAAGGCAGCAGGCCAATAGGCAGAGGTGGGCGAGTGGTTTACTGAGCATGGCGGGTCTCCGTCGTGTCGCTCGTTGTTTGCAGATAGTCAAAGCGCAGGTCCTGCCCCGATTGGGCGCTGACGCGCCAGGCGTCCGGCAGCGCTTCTATCTCCGCTTTGCCGGAGCGCAGCACCGGTCTTGCCGAGCTTTTGGGCAGCAGCCAGCTTTGCCGCGCCAGGCTGCCTGGGTTGTGCGCGCTCACGCTGACCCAGGACGCGTCCCGGCCTTCCGCCGGCGCGACTTGCCATTGAGTCAGTTCGCGCTGGGACAGGAAGCGGGACAGCTGGGTCATCGTGTACCAGTGAAAGACGCCCTGGTCGCGCAGCGCCCGGGTTTGAGCCAGCCATTGCTTGACCGTCTGCTGATAGAAGTAGACGCCCGGCGGGTGGAAATAGACCAGGCGCGCCACTCGCTGTTGCACGGCGAAGCGGGTCATGTCCTGCAGCCAAAGCGTCATTTGCTCGCTGGGCAGCTTATTGCGTACCGCTTCTTCGAAGGAGGCGATGCCGCCGTTGGCCGATACCGGGAAGGCCCAGGGCCGGCCATGCATGTCGGCGGGGTCGATATAGGTCCGGGTGGGGCCCATGGACAGATCGCCCACATAGTAATAAGCCAGCACCCCGTGTTGGCGCAGCCAGGCGGTCACCCAGTCCGGATGGTGGCCGTTGGGCGCCGAATACTCGGTGAGCGCTTGCTGGGTGAGGTTTTCCAGGTCTTGCTTGTTGTTGGCGAGATAGGACGCCCACTGCTTGCCGTTGTGCTCGTTGATGTTGAAGGCGAAGTAGTTGTGCATCCAGCCGCCGTGCGCGCCGATGTCGTAACCCAGCGCCCGCAAGCGGCGAACCCAGTCCTGGGCTTGCGCGTTATGGGCAAGGTCCATGCCCCGGCGGTCGCCGGGCTGATTGGTGTCCGGACCGGTGGTGAAATGGACGGAATAGGGGCCTTGCTCGAGAAAGCCCAGTTTTTTCAGCAGGTCCAGATAGGGGATGGCGTTGGCGTCGTCCACGTGCCAGTTCATCACCAGGCCGCCGACGCCGTCCGGCACCGAGGCGAGCTGAGGCAGATGCAGCACCCGCGTATTGAAAAAGTTCAGATAGGACTGCAGCCACAGGCCGTCGGTGCGTATCTTGAGAAAAGTGACCGGCAGGTTGACGAACAAGACTTTGCCGCGGCCGTAATCCCGCAGGCCGGCAATCAAGGTGCCGTCCGGGCCTTCGGCCAGCACCCGTCCCTGGAAAGAACCGCGGGTCGCCAGATAACTGAAGGCGGCCTGGTCGTAGCCGTAGGTCGAGGCCTGCAGCAAGGAGGGCTTGCCGCCGGCATAGGGCTGGAAGCGGCCGGGGGTGATGCCGAGTTCGGCCACCGCGGACGGCGACATCAGCATCAGGTCCCTGCGCACCATCTGCTTGCCCAGTTCCCGGTACAGCAGATAATCCACGCCCACCATGCGAGCGAGCGTCGGCTTGTCCAGAAAACGGCCGCCGGCGTTTTCGCTGGCGGCGTCGTAATTGATCCATAAGGCGCCGCCCGCCTGCACGTATTCCTCCAGCACCCCGGCCAGCGCCGCGTCGACATGGCGGTGAATGGTGTCCGGCAAGATGATGCCGCGGATGCGGGCGCGTTGTTCCGGCTCCATGTCCACCAATTGGCTGGCGGTGATCTGCATCATCGCCACGCCGCCTTCGTTGGCCGCGTCCTGCCAGGCCAGCGCGTATTTGTTGCTGGCCGGCTTGTCGGGCAGCAATAGGGCGATGAAGGCCCTGGGCGGCGGCGTCCGGCTTGCGCTCAGCTTGTGCCAGATCGCGCTTGCCGCCAGTAATAGTCCAAGCAATAGGATGATGAACACCCAAAGAGGACATGATCGAATCTTGTTCATTCTTCCTGCCTTTGTTCTTGCTCCGCCGCTGTCGCCAGGCGGTGCGTCAATCCTTGAAAAACCGCTTCCTCCAGCACGTTCCAGCGCGGCGTTCCGCGCGCCGGCGCCGCCTGACGAAGCCAGGCGCGCGCCGCGTCCTCGCGGCCGCCTCTCAGCGCGGCCAGGGCCAGCACGCCCCAGGGAAAGTCCAGATGAGCCTTGTCCTGGACAAGCCAGGGCCGGCCTTCGCCGCGCAGCCAGGCGTCGAAGGAGGCTTGACCGGGCATCGCCGGCAAATCCGCCATGTCGGGGAAGAGTTGCGCGGCGGCTTCCGGGTAGAAGGCGATGGGAGGGATGTCGCGGCTGGCGACGCGCCAACGCCGGGTTTTCGCCTCCCAAAAGGTCTTGGGCAGCGCCGCGGCCAGCTGGCGCATCCTCCGGCAGCTGGCGCCGGCGTTGACGCAGTCGTCGCGCAGCGCCGCGTAGACCTCGACGTTGTCCATCAGGTAAGCCAGCTTGGCGCCGGCTGTGTAGTCGTAAACGCCGCTGCGCGCTTGCCTCAGCCGCCACAACGCGCGCCGGGCGCGCGCCAGCGAGGCCTGCAGGGCCGGCGGCATTTCTTGTCGCCGGTAGCGCCGGTTCAGCAAGGAAATCCACATGGCCAGCGTGGAGTCGTCGGCGTCGGCGTCGGCCGCCCGACGCCAAACGCCGTCGGCCTGGCGTTCGAAACGGGGAAAACTGCCGTTGCTTTCCTGTCTGGGCGCCAGCCACGCCGTCCAGGCGTCCGCGGCGGAGGCGATGGACAGGCCCAGTTCGTCGGCCGTCAGCAAGGCTTTCATCGCGAAATAAGGGTCGACATGGCGACCATGCGCTTGCAGCAGGATGGCACCGTCCTCGTCTTGATAGCCGGGCCAGCTGAGCAGGCCGGCTGCGGCCTGTCCCGCCCCGCAGCACAAGGCCAGCAGCAGATAGAGACGCTTCATCATCCGCGCACCTTGCCGCGGACGCGGGCCCAGATGGTGCCGTGCGCGCGCAGAGGCGGCGTCAGCAAGACCCGGCGCGAAGAAACGGTGTTGGGCGCGTCCGGCGCGCCCAGCGCGGAATGAGCGCCGATGGCGACGAGCCGGTCCGCCACGACCGGGCCCAGCAGCTGGCAGTGTTCCCGGCAGATGATGGAGTGGTCGGATACGACGGCGCCGGTCACGACCACCCCGCGGGCCAGGCGCACCGGCCCGCTGGCCTTGACGCTGCCTTCTATCCGGCAGCCGGCGCCGATGCGCAAGCCGCCGCGCACCACCAGATGGCCGCGCAACAAGCTGTTTGCCGGCAACTGGAAATCGCCGTCCACCACCGCGCGGCGCATTTCCGCGTTAAAGGGATGGGTCGCGGGCAAGCCGCCGATGTCCACCTCCCTGAGCGGCCCGGCCGCGGCCTGCTGCGGCGGCGCGTCTCCCAGGCGTATGCTTGCGGCTTGGATGCGTTGGAACAGGATGGGGCCAGCAATGTCCAGCGTCTCCTCCGCCACGGCCCGTCCGAACAGCTGGCTGTCCGGTTCGATGCGGACGTTCCGGGCGCCGGCCCAGCGCAGGATGGAGCTGCCTTGCCCCAGGCTCAGCTCACCGTCGGCCAGGACGCTGCGCAGGATCGCGCCCGGGCCGGTGGCGATGTCGTCATCGCAATGGATTTCCTTCAGAAAGCTGAAGTGGGCGGGGATGCGCAACGCGCCCGCGGCCAAGACTTCTTCGTCCACGACGGGGCGGGGTGTTTGTCCGAGGGCTTCCAGGCGGGCGTTCCAGTCTTGCCGCCATTCGCCCGAGTCCAGCGAGTCCAGCCGCTGCCGATAGTTGCGGGCGAAGACGTTGGCTGTGCCGATATGCAGCCGGTTGATGCCCAGCGCGGAGGTGTCGGTCTTGCGCAGCAATTCCAGCAGGCCGGGCAAGAGCGGCAGGGCGACCAGCGGCGCGACGCCCAAGATATAGATCAAGGCCATCATCCCGGCTGCCTCCGATAACGCTTGGTTTTGTCCCAATGCAGCGTTCTGTTTTTCTTGAAGGGTTCGATCAGCGACTGCTGCAGCGTGGCGCGGGAAATGGTGACCAGGCTGACGAGAAAACCCAGAATGGCGAAAGGCAAAATGCGCAGCCTTTTGCCGTTGCCGTCCAGATAACAGGCGACGCCGATCTCGAAGAAGGCGGCGAAATTGCCCATCGCGCTGTAGCAGACCAGGGCCAGGATCAGCAGCACGCCGGGAGACGGCAACATGCTGTCGAAAAAGAACAGCAGCAAGGTAATGGCCCAGCCCAGCAGCAAGAGCGGGGACATGGCGTAAGTGCCCAGCAGCAAGAGCCCGTCCAGTTTTTCCCGCTTTTGCACCCCGCGGGTGCTCAGCAGGCGGCCGACGTGCCGCGCCAGCGCCTGATTGTGGCCGCGCGTCCAGCGCATCAATTGCCGGATGCGCACCGGCCAGCTTTCCGGCACCTCCTCGTAACACTCGGAGCGATTGGTGTAGACCGTGAGCCAGCCGCCGATCAGCAGCCGGTAGGTCAGATCGGTGTCTTCGGCCAGCACGTCGTCGTGCCAGCCGCCCACGCTGTTGAGCGCGGCGACGCGGATGCCGCCGACCGTGCCGCCGTACTGCGGCACCAGTTTCATATTCATCCTGGCCTGCTGGTCCACCTGATAGCCGCCGGCGCGCTCCATGTCCAGCATGCGGGTCAGCAGATTGGCGCCCGGATTCAAGGGCACCACGCGGCCCATCACCGCGCCGACCTCGGGATCGAAAAACGGCGCGATCAATTGCTTGAGCAAGCCGCGGCTTGGCAGGTAATCGGCGTCGAAGACGATGAACAGCTCGGTGTCGATCAAGGCCGTCGCGTCCTTCAGCGCCGCGGCCTTGCCGGGCTTGCCCTGGCTGCGGTGGAAGGGCCTGATCACGTCCGGCCTGCGCGCCGCGATGCGGTCTATGATGGCGCGGGTGCCGTCCGTCGAGCGGTCGTTGACCGGCATGATGATCATTTGCCCCGGCGGGTAGTCGGATTCGAGCAAGGCCTCCATCGCATCGGCGATCACGGCCTCCTCGTTGTGCGCCGCGATGAAGACCGTGACTTTGGGCCAATGCGCCGTCTCAATGTCCAGATAAGGATGACGCTGATGGCCGAACAGCCGGTTCAAGGTGAAGGCCATATGCCGCGCCGCGTACACCATGATCAGGAGCACCACGCCGTACAGCACCATGTTCAGCGCGCGCAAGGGCCAGATGAAGGGTTGGGCGCTGGCGCGCAGCAGCAGAGGGTCGTCCTCCTGGCTGACCGTGCGGCGGCGCGCTTCTTCGATCTGATCCAGGATCAGCTGCTGGGTATGGCGCAGGTCGACGTTGTCCGACGCCCCCTTGATGCTGACGGAGGGACGGACGGCGGCGGGGAGCGCGTCCGGGTCCATGGGCAGCGCCTCCATGGCGGCCCGGCTTTCCGACGACGCGGCCGCGCCGCGCCGGGAAGCGTGATGGCCGGCGGCGGCCGGCTCCTTGGCGGACCAGACCGGCGAACAGAAAATCAGCAGGATCAGCCAGAGCAGGGCTCGCGGTGCCATTCCTATCTCCCCGGCGCGGAGGCGAGAGCGCTGGCGGCCTGCCGCGGGCGCGGCAAGGCGGAGAGAATGGCGGCGATGCGTCTGCCGGCGCTGCCGTCGCCATAGGGGTTGTGGGCTTGAGACATGCGCTGGTAAGCGGCCTGGTCGTCCAGCAAGGCGCTGGCGTGGCGGACGATAAGATCCGTTTCGGTGCCCACCAGCTTGGCGGTGCCGGCCGCGAGCGCTTCAGGCCTTTCCGTGGTGTCCCGGGTGACCAGAACCGGTTTGCCCAGCGCCGGCGCCTCTTCCTGTATGCCGCCGGAGTCGGTGATGATCAGGTGGCAACGGGCCATCAGGTAGACGAAGGGCAGGTATTGCAGCGGCTCGATCAGGTGAATGTTGCGCACCCGGGACAGCAGCGCGTACACCGGTTGGCGAACATTGGGATTCAAATGCACCGGGTAGACGATGTCCACGTCCGGATAACGTTCCGCCAATTGGACCAGCGCGCGGCAGAAGCTTTCGAACTTCTCGCCGAACTTCTCCCGGCGGTGGCCGGTGACCAGCACCACTCTCGCCTCCGGCCGCAGATAGGAGAAGGCGGCGGCGACGACGGCCTTGAGCTCCGGCTGCTGCTCCAATTTCTTCACCGTCAGCAGCAGGGTGTCGACGACGCTGTTGCCGGTGATGAAGATCCGCTCGGGGTCGACCTTTTCATTGCGCAGATTGAGACAAGACTCCTCTGTCGGGGCGAAATGCCAGGACGCCAGAATATCGGTGACGCGGCGGTTCATCTCCTCCGGCCAGGGGGAGTACAAGTCCCCGGTCCGCAAGCCCGCTTCCACGTGTCCAATCGGAATCCTGCGGTAAAACGCCGCCAGGCTGGCGCCCAGCGTGGTGGCGGTGTCGCCGTGCACCAGCACGACGTCGGGCTGGACTTCCTCCAGCACCTTGTCGACGGTTTCCACCAGTCTGGCGGTCAAAGACGCCAAGCCCTGAGCCTGTTGCATCAGCTTCAGGTCGAAGTCCGGCTTGATCTCGAAAAAATCCAAGACCTGATCCAGCATCTCGCGGTGCTGGCCGGTCACGCACACTTTTGACGCCACGCCCGGGCAGTCTTGCAGCGCGTGGATCACGGGCACCATCTTGATGGCCTCCGGACGGGTGCCAAAGATTGTCAGTACAGTAAACATATTGTCTCCATTGCAGCGATTCCAGGGCCTTGATACGGCTGACTTTGTTTGTTTTGTTAAAACTACTGTTTTTGTTTGTTTAAATTAAGCTAGCACAGATCTCGCTAGAAACAAAGTTAAATATTTGTTTAAATCAAGTGGTTTAATATTGAGCGAGTCAGTCGCCTGTTCGCCAGCGGGCCGAGGCCGTAGCGGATTGGGCGGATCCGCAGGCGTCGATCGCAGGATTCCGCCGGAATGCACCTGACCGAAGCGCTAGTGCCCGGGCCGGGATTACGGTGTGAAACTGCAATGGCATTTTTTTGTTAGCATGCGAGGACATATGCATGCGGGCGCTAATAACGTTTGAGAAGCGGGTCCGAAGCGCCGGAGAGCGCGGTCGGCTTCAATCTGGGGAGTTGTGCCCATGGAAAAGAAACAATGTCTTCATTGCGGGTACTGGCGCGGCGACGCGCCGCGCGATAGGCGGGCGCCGGCTTACGCCTGCCCGCTGTGTCAGGCGCCTTATCAGGAAATGTATCCGCAGCCGTTGCCGCGGCGCGAGCCGGAGCCGGCGTCCCGGCTCAAATGGGCGCATGCGGGCGCGGTGATCGTCGTCCTGCTGGCCGGCGCGGCGGGCTTGACGTACACGGTCTGGCCCAGCCAGCGGCAGGCCGAGGCCAGGAACGAGGCGGAACTGAGGGACATCGCCGGCGTGGTGTTGCCGGGCGCGGAGCAGGCCAAGGAGGAGCTGTGCGGCGGCGAGGCTTTCGCCGCCGGCGCTTTTTGCCGCTGGGCGCCGGAGCTGGCGGAGGTGGGGCGCCGGGCGACGCTGGCGCGGAACTGCATGGAGGTGGTCTCCGTCCGGATTCATCCGGGGAGCAAGAGCCCGGAACGGCCCGATTTCGCGGTGGGGTGCCGGGACGCCGCCGGGGAGATGATGGAAATGAGTTTCAACGAGGAGGACTTGAAGGCCGGCGGCGCGGCGCCGGCCGAGTAGGGCCCGTTCAAGTCTCGCGGGCCGGGCCTGGGGCGTAGCTTCGCCGTTTGAACAAGAGGGCGACGGCGATGAGCGCGGCCGGCAACAGCAGCATGCTGAAAATCCAGTCCGGGCGCACCTGCTGACGCATCAGTTCGGCGCCGGCCAAGACTCCGAAGATGGCGCCGCCGCGGCCGACGCCGTACATGCCGCCCACTCCGCTGGCGCGGCAGCGGGTTGGATAAAAGGCGGCGGACAGCGAGGCCAGCGCCGATTGCCCGCCGCCGGAGGCGAAGCCCATGCAGAACACCAGCAAGCCCAGCTGTCCGCCTTGCTCGCCCTGGGCGACGGCGGCGCCTATCGCCCAGGCCAGCAGGCCGGCGACGGCGAAGTTGGCCGCCAGCAGGCGGTGCGGCTCGGCGCGGCCCATCCACCAGCCCAGCAGAATGGAGCCGACGCCGCCGCCCAGCGGAAACAGCGCGCTGATCCAGGCGAAGCGGCTCAGCGAGAGGCCGGCTTCCTTCAACAGCAGCGGCATCCAGTTCACCACCAGGTAATAGATCAACATGCTCATGAAGCAGCTGAGCCAGAGCAGCAAGGTGCCGGCCGTCAAGGGCCGGCTCAGCACCGCGCGCAGGCCGGCGCGCGGCGCGTCGCCGTCGTCGCCCAGGCGGAAAGCGACGGCTTGCTCCAGTTCCGGCGTGGCGGCGAGGCGGCGCAGCCGCGTTTTAATCTCGTTGACTGAGCACCGGCGCGCCGCCAGATAGCGCACCGACTCCGGCAGCCAGCGGTATAGCGCCAGCGCCAGCAGCAGCGGGAACACGCCGCCCAGCCACAGCGGCGCGCGCCAGCCGTAAGAGGGAATCAGCCAGCCGGCGCACAGGCCTCCGGCGCCGGCGCCCAGCGGAAAGCCGCACAGCATGGCGCTGACCAGCAGCGCCCGGCGTCGCGCCGGGCTGTATTCGGACAGCAGGGTGATGGTGTTGGGCAGCGCCGCGCCCAGGCCGACGCCGGTGAACAGGCGGTAGACGGTGAGCGCGTTCAGCGAGTCCGCCGCCGCGGTCAGCAGGCTGCCGAAGCCGAACAGCAGCGTCGACGCGATCACCGCGGGCTTGCGGCCCAGGCGGTCGGCCAGCGGCCCGCCCAGCAAGGCGCCGCCGGCCAGGCCGAACAGGGCGGCGCTGAGCGCCTGGCCCAGCTGCGGCTTGCTCAGCCCCCATTGCTCCATCAGCGCGGGCGCGATGTAGGACAGGGCCGCCAGGTCGTAGCCGTCGGCGAACATGACCAGAAAGCACAGCGTCAGCAAGACGGCGTGAAAGGGTCCCAGGCGGCTTTGGTCGATGAAGCGGTCAACATCCAGGGCGGCGGACATGGCGGCGTTCTCCCGGCGCGTCACAGCTTGACGCAGACATTGCTGATGTCGGAGTAGAAATCCAGCGAATGGCGGCCGCCTTCGCGGCCGAGGCCGGACAGCTTGCTGCCGCCGAAGGGGGTGCGCAGATCGCGCGCGTACCAGGCGTTGACCCAGACGATGCCGACCTGGACGCGCCGCGCCAGCCTGTGGGCGCGGTCCAGCCGCTGGGTCCACAAGGCGCAGGCCAGGCCGTAGGGACTGTCGTTGACGCGGCGCAGGATCTCCTCATCGTCGTCGAAGGGCGCGATGTGGCAGACCGGGCCGAAGATTTCCTCGCGCACGCAGCGGGCGTGGTCAGGCAGGCCGGTCCAGATCGTCGGGCGCACATAAGCGCCTTGATCGCGCGCGTCGCCGAACTGCGGCGTTTCGCCGCCGGAGACCACCACCGCGCCTTCCTCGCGCGCCAGCGCGAAATAAGACAGCACCTTCTCGCGGTGCTGGCGCGACACCAGCGGGCCCAGGTCCACGCCGTCCTCGTCCGGATAGCCCAGTTTCAGGCCCTCGGCGCGGGTTTTCAGCGCGGCGACGAAGCGATCGAAGATAGGGCGCTCCACATAGACCCGCTCGGTGCACAGGCAGACCTGCCCGGTATTGAAGAAGGACGATCTGGCCACCCCGGCCACCGCCGCGTCGAAGTCGGCGTCGGCGAACACCACGGCGGCGTTCTTGCCGCCCAGCTCGAAGGAGATGTCCTTCACGCCGTCGGCCACCGCCTTCATGATGGCGCTGCCGGTGCGCGATTCGCCGGTGAAGGACACGGCGCTGATTTGCGGCGCGCGGGTCAGGTGTTCCCCGGCCGAGCCGGGGCCGAAGCCGTGCACCAGATTGAACACGCCGGCGGGAACGCCGGCCGCGTCCATCACCTCGGCCAGCAGGGCGGCCGACGACGGGGTTTCCTCGGAGGGCTTGCACACCACGGTATTGCCCATCGCCAGCGCGGGGCCCAGCTTCCAGGTCAGCAGCAATAGCGGCAGGTTCCACGGCGCGATCACCGCCACCACGCCCAGCGGCTTGCGCACGGTGTAGTTGAACAGCAGGCCGCCGTCGGCCTGCGGCGTTTCGCAGCAGTCGCCCACCTGGGCGACGGCGAGATCGGCGAAGGTCCGGAAATTGGCGATGGCGCGCGGCAGGTCCAGCGTGCGCGCCAGGTGCAGCGGCCGGCCGGTGTCGGCCACCTCGGCGGCGACGAAGTCGTCGAAACGCGCCTGGATGCCGTCGGCCACCTTGTGCAGCAGCGCGGCGCGCTCCGGCGCGCTATAGCGGCCCCAGGGCCCTTGCAGCGCGTTGCTGGCGGCCTGGACGGCGCGGGCCACCTGGGCGGCGTCGGCTTCTACCGCCTGGTTCAACAGCCGGCCGTCCACCGGGCTGATATTGTCGAAGCGCTGGCCTTCCTCTTCGAATCGGCCATTGATGTACAGCGGCAGCAGGGCGGGGCGGCTCATGGTTTCTATCCTCGTCAACGGGGGTGGACGCCGCGGTCTTAGAACCTGTTTACGATCTGCTGCGCGTCGGCGATACGGCGTTGAAAATGGTTTCGAAATGCTCATGCACCGTCTGTACACTCCGCTGTCTCAACCGTTTTCGCCTTGTCTCGCCTTAGCTCGCGAGATCGTAAACACGTTCTTAAGGGGCGACGCAATATTGGCGAGTGTAGGAAAGGCGGCCTTGGGCGCGAAAATGAATAAATCGAGTCTTGCTATTCCGCGCGTTTATACCTGATCCGCCGCGTCCAGCGCGGCGGCGGCCAGTTTCAGGCTGTCTATCATCTGCCGGGCCGCCGGCGTCAGCGGCTTGTCGGCGCGCACCGAGTAGCCGACGGCGGTGGGCGGCCCCACCTCGTCCAGCGGCAGCACCGCCAGCAGCTTGGCGGCGGCGAAGCGGCGCGCCGCCAGCCGCGGCATCAGGCCCAGGCAGTCCGAATCCACCAGCAGATTGACATTGGTCAGCAAGGACAGCGATTCCAGCAGATTGTCCGGCAGCGGGAGGCCGGCGTCGTGGAAGAACTGCTCGGCCACCAGGCGGGCCGGCGAATCCGGCGGCGGCAGAATCCACGGCCAGTCGCGCAGTTCGGCGAGGCTGGACGGCGGCGCGGCCAGCAGCGGATGGTGGCCGCCGGCCACGATGCACAGCCGGTTCAGATAGAGCGGCTGGTGGCGCAAGGGCAGCTTACGGGTGAGCGGCGCTTCCGGGTCCGGCAGGCGGCCCACCACCAGGTCCAGTTCGCCGGCGGCCAGCGCCGGGAACAGATAATCCTGCGGTCCCTCGCGCACGGTGACCAGCAGCTTGGGCGCGTGGGCCTTCAGCCGCAGGATGGCCTGCGGCAGCAGGCTGGCGCTGGCGGAGATCTGGGTGCCGATGATGACATGGCCGCAAATGCCGCCCTTGAAGGCGTTGATCTCGTCGGTCAGATAGCGCAACTCGGCGATCACCGCCTTGACGCGCTCGCCCAGCAGCAGCCCGTATTCGGTGGGTGTCACGCCGCGGTTGCCGCGCAGGAAGAGCGCGGTGTCCAGCTGCTGCTCCAGCTCGCGTATCGCCTTGGTCACCGCCGGCTGGGTCAGGTGCAGCTCGCGCGCGGCGCGGGCGATGGACTGGCAGCGCAGCACCCGGTCGAACACCAAGAGCGGCCGCAGCTTGAGCCGGTTCAACACCATATCGTGAACGGAAAAGGGCGTGAGAGGGTCCATCGGCGCTCCTGTGCGGTTGGGACGGCGCGGCAGAAGACTATGGCATAACTTTAGGGAATAGCAGAAGCCCGGATATTCATTTTCTCCTTATCGCCGCGCTCCATAGACTGAACGCGTCCCACTGATACGGCGCGGTTTGGTCCGCGCCGGAGCGCTTGAATAAGGAGAACGCCTTGAGCCCAGTTCCACCATCCGCATTGCAAGCCGCCGCCGAGCAGCTGCGTCGCGCCGCCGACGCCGGCCAGCCCTGCGCGCCGGTGCGCGGCCTGCTCGGCGAGGGAGACGTCGACGCCGCCTATCAGGTGCAAACGCTGAATGTCCGGCATGCGCAGGCCCAGGGCCGGCGGCTGGTGGGCAGCAAGATCGGCCTGACCTCGGCCGCGGTGCAGCGGCAGCTGGGCGTGGCGCAGCCGGATTTCGGCCGCCTGTTCGCCGACATGGCGGTGTGCGACGGCGAGGAGATCGACAGCCGGCGGCTGCTGCAGCCCAAGATAGAGGCGGAAGTGGCGCTGCTGCTGGGGCGCGATCTGGACCATGACAAACATACGCTGGCCGATCTGTTCCGGGCGGTGGACGCGGTCTTGCCGGCGCTGGAGATCGTGGACAGCCGCATCGCCGGCTGGGATATCCGCATCAGCGACACCATCGCCGACAACGCGTCCAGCGGCCTCTTCGTGCTGGGCAACCGGCCGCGGCGGCTGGCCGACGTCGATCTGCTCGGCTGCGGCATGACGCTGGAGCTGCGCGGCGAGCCGGTCTCGGTGGGCGCCGGCGCGGCCTGTCTCGGCAATCCCTTATTGGCCGCGCTGTGGCTGGCGGACACGATGGCGCGGCGCGGCGAGCCGCTCAAGGCCGGCGACATCGTGCTGACCGGCGCTTTGGGGCCGATGGCGCCGGCGCGCGCCGGCGACGTGTTCACCGCCCGCATCCAGGGCCTGGGCGAAGTGTCGGCCCGCTTCGCCCCACTTCAGGGAGCATCCTCATGAGCCATCCCGCTCGCGTCAAAGCGGCCATCATCGGTTCCGGCAATATCGGTTGCGATCTGATGGTCAAACTACTGCGTCACGGCCAGCAGCTGGAATTGGCCGCCATGATAGGCATCGATCCGGATTCCGACGGCCTGGCCCGCGCGCGCCGCCTGGGCCTGGCCACCAGCCACCAGGGCGTGGAAGGGCTGTTGGCCATGCCCGGCGCCGCCGACATCCGCCTGGTGTTCGACGCCACCTCGGCCGGCGCCCACGCGCGTCACGAACAGCTGCTGCGGCCGCGCGGCGTCCGGGTGATAGACCTGACGCCCGCCGCCATCGGCCCCCATGTGGTGCCGGCGGTGAACCTGGACGCGCATCTGGACGCGCCCAATATCAATATGGTCACCTGCGGCGGCCAGGCCACCATTCCCATCGTGGCCGCGGTGGCCGCGGCGACGCCGGTGTTCTACGGCGAAATCGTCGCCTCCATCGCCAGCAAATCCGCCGGCCCCGGCACGCGCGCCAATATCGACGAATTCACCGAAACCACCGCCCAGGCGATTGTCGGCGTCGGCGGCGCGCGCAGCGGCAAGGCCATCATCATCCTGAACCCGGCGGAGCCGCCGCTGATGATGCGGGACACGGTGTTTTGCCTGACCGCGCCGGCGGACCGGGACGCCATCGCCCGCTCGGTGGCCGCGATGGCGGACAAGGTCAGCGCCTATGTGCCCGGCTACCGGCTGAAGCAGGAGGTGCAGTTCGAGGCGCTGCCGGCGGAAGCGCTGACGGCCTATCCGGAACTGGCGCGGAGCGGCGGGCTCAAGGTGTCCGTCTTCATCGAGGTGGAAGGCGCGGCCCACTATCTGCCGGCCTACGCCGGCAATCTGGACATCATGACATCGGCGGCGATGGCCTGCGGCGAACGCGTCGCCGCCCGCCTGCTGCAAGCCTGAGGAGCCCGGCATGGACAAACTGTATATTTCCGACGTGACCCTGCGCGACGGCTCGCACGCGGTCCGTCACCGTTATTCGCTGGCCCAGGTGCGCGCCATCGCCGCGGCGCTGGACGCGGCCGGGGTGGACTCCATCGAGGTGGCGCACGGCGATGGCTTGGAGGGTTCCAGCTTCAACTACGGCTTCGGCGCCCATAGCGACGTGGAGTGGATCGCCGCGGCGGCCGAATCCGTGCGCAACAGCAAGATCGCCACCTTGCTGCTGCCCGGCATCGCCACCGTGCGCGCCTTGCGCGAGGCCTACGACGCCGGCGCGCGCATTGCGCGCATCGCCACCCACTGCACCGAGGCCGACATCGCCAGACAGCACATCGGCTACGCGCGGGAACTGGGCATGGACGCCGTCGGCTTTCTGATGATGTCGCACATGACCACGCCGCAGCGATTGGCCGAGCAGGCCAAGCTGATGGAAAGTTACGGCGCCCATTGCGTCTACGTGGTGGATTCCGGCGGCGCTCTGCTGATGCAGCAGGTGCGCGACCGCTTCCGCGCCTTGCGCGACGTGCTGCGGCCGGAGACGGAAACCGGCATCCACGCCCATCACAATCTGTCCCTGGGCGTGGCCAACAGCATTGTGGCGGTGGAAGAAGGCTGCCGCCGCGTCGACGCCTCGCTGGCCGGCCAGGGCGCCGGCGCCGGCAACGCGCCGCTGGAAGTGTTCATCGCCGCCGCCGAGCGCCTGGGCTGGAACCACGGCTGCGAGCTGATCCGGCTGATGGACGCCGCCGACGATCTGGTGCGGCCCACCCAGGACCGCCCGGTGCGGGTGGACCGCGAGACGCTGGCGCTGGGCTACGCCGGCGTCTACTCCAGCTTTCTGCGCCATGCGGAAACGGCGGCGGCGCAATACGGCTTGAAAACCCTGGACATCCTGCTGGAAGTGGGACGCCGCCGCATGGTGGGCGGGCAGGAGGACATGATAGTCGACGTGGCGCTGGACTTGCTCAAGGCCAAAGGAGGCGCGGCATGACGGACTTTGTTCAAAACTGCGCCCGCGAACTGGACATCGCGACCCAAACCGGCGAAGCCGTCGATCAACTGAGCGCGCGGCGGCCTTTCGATCTGGCGCAGGCCTATCGCATCCAGCAGGCCGGCATCGCGCTGCGCCAGCAACGCGGCGAGCGCGCGCTGGGCTTGAAGCTGGGCTTCACCAGCCGGGCCAAGCGCGTGCAAATGGGCGTGGACGCGCTGATCTGGGGCGAGCTGACCGACGCCATGCAGCTGGCGGACGGCGGCGAGCTGGCGCTGGGCCGCCTGATCCATCCGCGGGTGGAGCCGGAAATCGCCTTCATCACCGCGCAGGAGATCTCGCGGCCGCTGTCCCTGGCCGAGGCCGGGCTGGCGCTGGCCGGCGTGGCGCCGGCGCTGGAAATCATCGATTCGCGCTACCGCGACTTCCGTTTCAGCCTGGAGGACGTGGTGGCGGACAACTGCTCATCGTCCCATTTCGTCGTCGGCCCGCGGAGCCCGCCGGACACGCCGCTGGACAATCTGGGCGTGACGCTGCGCTTCAACGGCCGGCCGGTGCAGCTGGGCAGCAGCGCCGCCATCCTGGGCCAGCCGCTGCGCGCGCTGATGGAAGTGTCCGCGCTGCTGCACGCGGAAGGGCGCACGCTGCCGGCCGGCTCCTTGCTGCTGGCCGGCGCGGCCACCGCGGCCGAACCCTTGCGCGCCGGCGTGCACGTTGGCGTGGAGATCGCCGGCCTGGGCCGCTGCGAGTTTGAAACCGAAGGGAGCGCCTGATGAGCACCCAAGCCACCACCGTCAGCGGCAAGGCCGCGCCGCGCGGCCGCTTTCCGCACTTGAAGCGGGCCGGGGACTTCCTCTTTGTCTCCGGCACCAGTTCGCGGCGGCCGGACAACAGCATCGCCGGCGCCGAGGCCGACGCCATGGGCGCGACGCGGCTGGACATCGCCTTGCAAACCCGGGCGGTGATCGAGAATATCCGCGACATCCTGGCCACGGCCGGCGCCGGGCTGGCCGATGTGGTTGAAATCAGCGCCTACCTGGTGGATATGAACGATTTCGCCGCATACAACCGGGTTTACGCCGACTACTTCGACGAGGAAGGGCCGACGCGGACCACGGTGGCGGTGCATCAGCTGCCGCATCCGCATTTGCGCATTGAGATCAAGGCGATCGCCTACAAGCCGCTGTAGAACGTGTTTACGGCGGCGAGTAGGTTCTTTTAGGTGTAATCAAGCACAAGAGAAGGAGAGAGGAGATGGAACTGCAATACGGCATGCCGCTCAATCTGCTGGACTGGGCGCAGCGCAACCAGGGTCTGCTCAAGCCGCCGGTGTGCAATGCGGCCGTTTGGTCGGACGGCGACTACATCATCAATATGGTGGGCGGGCCGAATACCCGCACCGATTTTCACGACAACCCCACCGAGGAAATCTTCTACCAGATCCAGGGCAACGCCTATCTGGAGATATGGGACCGCGGGCGCTTCGATCGCATCGAGCTGCGCGAAGGCGACGCCTTCCTGTTGCCGGCCCACGTCATCCACTCGCCGCAACGGCCCGAGCCCGGCCTATGCCTGTTGGTGGAGAAGCCGCGGCCGGTCGGCCAGTACGACAGCCTGCAATGGTACTGCCCGGTCTGCGCCGCCGAGATCTGGCGTTTCTCCAAGCAGCTGGAAAGCCTGGTGGACGATCTGCCCAAGGCCTATCAGCTGTTTTACGCCTTGAGCGAGGACGAGCGCCGCTGCCGCCATTGCGGCACCGTCCACCCCGGCAAGGATTACGCCGCCTGGCACGAGTTGCGGCAGCGTTCCCGTCATTGAGCGCCCGTTCCATGACCGCCGCGTTCCCGCCCTAGCTCGCAAGACGGGAACCGATTCTTGAAGCAAGCTTAATTAACCGAGAAACGCAGCCATGATAGACATCCACTCCCATTTCTTCCCGCGGATCAGCCAGGCCGAGGCGGCCCGGCTGGACCCGCGGCGCGGGCCCTGGCTGGAGACCTCCGGCCGCAACGGGCAGATCATGGTGGGCGAGCAGCCGTTCCGGCCGGTGCACGACGCGCTTTGGGACGGCGCGCGCCGGCTGGCCTGGCTGGACGAGCAGGGCATAGACATCCAGATCATGTGCGCGACGCCGGTGATGTTCGCCTACGCCGCGCCGATAGAACGCGCCTTGCCTTGGGCGCAGTTGATGAACGACCGCGCGCTGGACATGGCGGCCATCGCGCCGCAACGCTTGAAAGTGCTGGCGCAAGTGCCCTTGCAGGACGTGGACGCCGCCTGCCGCGAAGCCAGCCGCGCCCGCGACGCCGGCCACATCGGCGTGCAGATCGGCAACCACGTTGGCGAGCGGGATCTGGACGACGCGGGCCTGCTGACGTTTCTCAGCCATTGCGCGGCCGAGAACATCCCGCTGCTGGTGCATCCATGGGACATGATGGGCGCCGGCGCGCGGATGAAGCGCTGGATGCTGCCCTGGCTGGTGTCGATGCCGGCGGAAACCCAGCTGGCCATCCTGTCGCTCATCCTGTCCGGCGCTTTCGAACGCCTGCCGGCCAGCCTGAAAATCTGCTTCGCCCACGGCGGCGGCAGCTTCGCCTATCTATTGGGCCGGGTGGACAACGCCTGGGAGCAGCGCGACATCGTGCGCGAAGACTGTCCATGGCGGCCGTCCAGCTATCTGGACCGGTTTTACGTGGATTCCGCGGTGTTCGATCCCGGCGCGTTGCGGCTATTGATCGCCACCATGGGCGCGGAGCGGGTGATGCTGGGCTCGGACGCGCCCTTTCCGCTGGGCGAGCAGACGGTGGGCGGCCTGGTCCGCGAGACGGTGGCGGACGCCGAGGTCCGCCGGCGGCTGCTGGCGGACAATGCGCGGGCCTTCTTCAGTTTATAGGGCGGCTCAACTCAGCAGCCAGCCCAGCAACAAGCCGCCGAACAACAGCCATTTCAGCGCGTAATAGCCGAGGCGGCTCTGCGCCTTGATGCGCTTGCCGAACAGCCGCACCGCCTGCACATAGCGGAACAGGCGGTTGAGCGCGCCGGTGCGGTCCCCGTCCTGATTGGGGGCGCTGGCGGCGCCCAGCAGCAGGCGGCTGAGCCGGCGGTTGAACCAGGCGGCGAGCCGGAAGCGCATCGGCCGTTCGATATCGCAGAACAGGATGATGCGCTGGTGCTTGGTGGCGTTTTCGGCGTGGTGCAAATAGGTTTCGTCGAACAGCACCGCCTCGCCGTCGCGCCAGCTATAGCGCTCGCCGTCCACCTCGATGTAGCAGGCCTCGCTTTGCGGCGTGGACAGACCCAGGTGGAAGCGGACCGATCCTGCGAAGGGGTCGCGGTGGCGCACCAGGCGGCTGCCCGGCGGCAGGCTGGCGAACATCGCCGCCTTCACCGTGGGAATGCCCTCCAGCAAGGCGGTGGTGTACGGACACAGCTTGGCCGCGGACGGGTGCGGCTGGTCGTACCACTTGAGATAGAAGCGCTTCCAGCCGGTTTTGAAGAAGGAATTGAAGCCCAGATCGTCGTAACGGTCGGAGGCCTTGATCGCGCCGCCGTCGGACAGGGCCAGCGCCTCGGTGCGGATGCGCTGCCAGTTGTCGTTCAGCGTCCGCAATTCCGGAAACTGTTGCAAGGGCAAATAGGGGCGGGCCGGCAAGGTGGAGAACAAGTAGCAGAAGCAGTTGATCGGCGCCATGAAGGTGGAGTGATCGGTCAACTGCCGCCAGAAACCCAGACGTTGGCGGCCGCGATAGTGGATGTAGACGGTACAGAGCGCGAAAACGAGGAGGATGGAGAGTTTGATATACGGCATATGGGCTCGCCTGTGCATGGATATGCTCAATTTCAAGCAAATACCGGTTTTGGACGACTGGTAGTTGGGATAGTTTAGCAAAATCCTGCCGCCGCCGCCCCCCGCGGCGGGCCGCGCAAACGGCTGTATCGGGCCGGAAAACAGCCGAAACCGGCTGTGCCGGCCGCCGCATACGGCCGACACCCGCAAGGGGCGCTGCCTAGAATGGTTCGAGCGAGAACGGCCCCGCGCCGTCCCCGGCAATCATTCGCTTGCCGGGCCGCCCGACCAAGGAGCCTGCCCATGCATTTCACCCACGCGATCACCCGTTTGCCGGCCGACACCGTGGCCGGCGGCCTGACCACCGCCGATATCGGCGCGCCGGACCCGGCGCTGACCCGCGCCCAGTTCCGCGACTACGTGGACATTCTGCTGAGCCTGGGCCTGACCGTCAGCACGCTGCCGGCCCAGCCCGATTATCCCGACGCCCATTTCGTTGAAGACACCGCGGTGCTGATGCCGGAACTGGCGGTGCTCACCCAACCCGGCGCGCCGTCCCGCCGCGGCGAGGTGCGCAGCATCGCGCCCCTGGTGTCCCGCTTCCGTCACGCGGTGTGGATGGACGGCGACGCGCGCATGGACGGCGGCGACGTGCTGATGATAGACAAGCGCTTCTTCGTGGGCCTGACCAGCCGCACCAACGAGGCCGGGGTCAGCCAGTTCGCCGCCGCGGTGGAAAAGTTCGGCTATGTCGTCACCGCGGTGGAAGTCAGCGCCGGCCTGCATTTGAAATCCATCGTCAACTACGTGGGCCGCAACACGCTGATCCTGTCCGAAGACCGCGCCGACGATCCGGTATTCCGCGGCTATCAGCAGATCGTGCTGGCCAGGGACGAGGAATACGCCGGCAACACCCTGTGGATCAACGACACCCTGATCACGCCCAGCGGCTACCCGGACACCCTGCGCAAGCTGAAGACGCTGGGCCTGCCCATCATCGAGACCGACACCAGCGAAATCCGCAAGATGGACGGGGGCTTGACCTGCATGTCCCTGCGCTTCTGAAAAACCGTTCCATTCGCCACCGGCCGCAGAGCCGGGAAGATTCAGAACCTGTCGCCGACGCTGAGCCGGCGAGGAACAGGCTCTCAAGGAGAAACCAGATGAAAACCATCAGCATCGCGCTCTTGCTGGCGCTGAGCGCCGGCCCGTCGCTGGCCAAGGACATCCAGCAAATCCGCTGGGGCGTGGACGGCGGCTACCCACCCTTCGACGTGCTGGCGCCCAATGGCGAGATCACCGGCTTCGATCCGGACATCGCCAAAGCCGTCTGCGCCGAACTCAAGGCCCGCTGCGTCTTCGTCAAGCAGCCGTTCGACAGCATGATAGCCGCGCTCAACGCCAATAAGTTCGACGCCGTCATCGCCTCGCTGAACGTGACGGCGGAGCGGCGGAAGCAGGTGGATTTCAGCGACAAATACTACGCGTCCGCCTCGCAGCTGGTGGCGCGCAAGGGCAGCCCGCTGCGGCCCACGCCGCAGTCGCTGGCCGGCAAGACCGTGGGCGTGCAGTCCGGTTCGGTGCACGAGCAGTACGCCAAGGCCAATTGGGGCGGCGGCAAGGTCAAGATCGTCACCTACGCCAACCAGGACAATGTCTACCTGGACCTGGCCTCCGGCCGCATCGACGCCGCCTTGCAAGACAATATCCAGGCCGAGACCAGCTTTCTGCGCACCGAGCGCGGCCGGCAGTTCGCCTTCGCCGGCCCCAAGCTGGGCGAGTCCAATCCGGTGGCCGTCGCGGTGCGCAAGAACGATCCGGAACTGAAGGCGGCGATCAACCGCGCCATCGCCGCCATCCGCGCCAACGGGGTGTACGAGGGGATACGCAAGAAGTACTTCGGCTTCGATATCTACCACTAAGCACCTGTTCATCGTCTGCTGCGTGTCGCGGCGCGCGCACGGCTTCCATCCCTATCCACCCCCGGCCGGCGCCCGCCGGCCGCTTCCCCAAGGAGGGCGGCCATGGTGGCGTCCTATCTGCCCCTGTTGCTGAGCGGGGCCTGGCTCAGCCTGCGCGTGGCGCTGGCCGCGCTGGGGCTGGCCCTGCTGTTCGGCCTCGCCAACGCCTGCGTCAAGCTGTTCGGGCCGCGCTGGCTGCGGGCGGCGTCCATCGCCTACACCACGGTGATCCGCGGCATTCCGGAGCTGGTGATGATGCTGCTGCTGTTCTACGGCGGCGAGAAAGTCTTCAATCTGCTGCTGGCGGCCTTGGGGCTGCCGGCGGTGGAGTTCGACAAATTCCTGGCCGGGGTGCTGACCATAGGCTTCATCTTCGGCGCCTATTACACCGAAACCTTCCGCAGCGCCTTCCTGGCGGTGCCGCGCGGCCAGTTGGAGGCCGGCGTCGCCTACGGCATGCGGCCGTGGCGGCTGTTTCGGCGCATCCTGTTTCCGCAGATGCTGCGCCACGCCTTGCCCGGCATCAACAACAACTGGCTGGCGCTGATGAAGTCGGCGGTGCTGGTGTCGCTGATCGGCCTGGAGGACATGGCCTGGCTCGCCGAGCAGGCCGGCCGCGCCACCCAAATGCCTTTCCTGTTCTATTTCCTGGTCTGCCTGGTCTATTTGCTGTTCACCGCCGCCTCCGGCGGGGCGTTCCGCTGGCTGAGGCTGCGTTACAGCCGCGGCCTGCTTTGAGGGGAAAACGATGACGCTAGACGAAATCCTGCGCGCCTTGCCCAGCTATCTATGGGGAGAGGGCGGCCAATGGAGCGGGCTGGCGCTCACCGCCAAGCTGTTCCTGGTGTCCGGCGGCCTGGGCATGTTGCTGGCGGTGCTGCTGGCGCTGCTCAGGGTCTACGGCCCGGCGCCGCTGCGCTGGGCGGTGGCCGCCTTCAGCTATTTCTTCCGCGGCACGCCCTTGTTCATGCAGCTGATGCTGATCTATTACGGCGTGTCGCAATTCAGCTGGGTGATAGAAGGCTGGCAGGCGGAAGACCCGTTCTGGCTGCTGTTCCGCGACGCCACTTTCTGCGCCATCCTCGCCTATGTGTTGAACACCGCCGCTTACGCGCAGGAAATCCTGTCCGGCGCGCTCGCCGGCTACCCGCGCGAGGAAATCATGGCGGCGGAGGCCTTCGGCATGTCGCGGGCGCAGGTCATTCGCCGCATCGTCCTGCCCGGCGCGCTGCGGCGCTCGATACCGGTGCTGAGCAATGAAATGGTGTTTTTGCTGCACGCCACCGCCTTGTCGTCCACGGTCACGCTCTTGGACGTCACCGGCGTGGCGCGCGCCTTGTACGCGGCCACCTACGCGCCGTTTTTCCCCTTCCTGATGGCGGCGGCGATCTACCTGGGCTGCACCTTCGCGCTGCTGGCGGGCTTTCGTCAGGCGGAACGCCGCTGGCTGAAGTTCCTGCGGCCGCGCTCAGCCTAGCGCGCCGGCGCTGCGCTTGATCTCCTGCAGCTCGGTGATGGTGATGATCTTGTCGATCTTGAAGGCGGCGCTGTTCAGCCATTGCTCGGCCAGCTCGCGGTATTGCTGGATGTCGCGACAGCCGACGCGCACCTGGAAATCGAAGCTGCCGGCCACCAGCCAGGCGTCCAGCACCGCCTCGCTGCGTTGCAGTTCCTTGATGAAGGCCTGCTGCGACAGCGCGTGATCGGCCAGCGCCACCTGGGCCACCACGATGACGGGGTAGGCCGGTTCCGGCAGCTGCACCACGGCGCGGTAGCCGCGGATCACGCCGGCTTTTTCCAGCCGGCGCACGCGCTCCAGGCAGGGCCGAGGCGTCAGGTTGACCTGCTCGGACAAACGTTGAAAGGACATGCGGCCGTCGGCTTGCAAAGCGGCGAGGATTTTCAGGTCGATACGGTCCAGGCTGGGTTTCTTGTCGTTCATGGCGGGTTTCAGGATGGATGGGCTGCCTGATGATTTGAGCCTCAGGCGCCGACAGTGTCAAGGCGGCGCGTCCAGCGTGGTTTTGATATTTCAATGACATGGAAAGGGAGGGCGTTTTATGGAGCTCGTCACCCAGGTGTTGCCGCAGGCCAGCATAGGCATGCGGCGCGAACTCTTGAGCCTGCATTACGGCCGGCGCGGCGCCGGGCCCAAGGCCTATTTGCAGGCCAGCCTGCACGCGGACGAACTGCCCGGCATGCTGGTGATCCACCATCTGCGCCGGCTGCTGGACCAGGCCGAAGCGGCCGGCCTGCTGCGCGGCGAAATCGTGCTGGTGCCGGCGGCCAATCCCATCGGGCTGGCCCAGGCGCTGTTGCAGCAGCAGCCCGGGCGTTTCGAACTGCGCAGCGGCGAGAACTTCAACCGCCGCTTCACCGATTTCCACCCGCTGCTGCGCCCCGGCCTGGAGGCCGGCCTTGGCGATGACGCCGCCGCCAATCTGCGGACGGTGCGCGCCCGGATGCGCGCCGCGCTGGACGCGCAAACCCCGGTCACGGAACTGGAGGCGCTGCGCCTTGCCCTGAGCCGGCTGGCGCTGGACAGCGACCTGGTGCTGGACCTGCATTGCGACAGCCAGGCGCTGCTGCACGTGTACGCCGACGCGCCGTTCTGGCCGGCGCTGGAGCCGCTGGCGCGCTATCTGGGCGTGGCCGCGGCGGTCTTGAACGAGGCGCCGGGCGGCACGACTTTCGAGGAATCCTGCGGCCAGAGCTGGTGGCGGCTGGCCGGCGAACTGGGGCCGGCGCATCCGCTGCCGCTGGGCTGCGTGGCCGCCACGGTGGAACTGCGCGGGCAGGGCGATCTGGACCACGGCCAGGCGCGGCGGGACGCCGAGGCTTTGTACGCCTATCTGCAAAGCCGCGGCCACATCGCCGGCGCAGCGCCGGCCTTGCCGCCGCCGGTGCCCGCGCCATGGACCTGGCGCGGCATGACCAGCGTGAGCGCGCCCGCGCCCGGCCTGGTGCTGCGCCATTGCGCGGTCGGCGCGGAAGTGGAGCGCGGCCAGCCGCTGCTGGAGCTGATCGACCCGCTGGAAAACCGGGTCGTCCCGGTGCTCAGCCCGGCGGCGGGGCTGCTCTACGTCAGCCACCCGCTGCGCTACGCCCAGGCCGGCATGGAGCTGTGCCGCATTCTGGGCCGGGCCGACGCCGGCGCGCGCGTGTCGCTTGCTTGAACGTTCGCGTCATGTTTCCGGCATGGCCGCAACGCGTACTGTCAGTAGAATGATTTGCCGCCCGCGGGCGGCCATGCGAACCCCCACCCAAGAGCCGCCCACCATGCAAGTCCAAGCCATCGCCGCCGCCGACGCGCCGGCGCAAGAAAACCTGGAGCCCATCTGGCTCCGCGCCAGACAAGGCCAATTGGCCCGCGCCGTCGTGATGGTGCGCCCTCACGATTTCGCCTTCAATGAACAAACCGGCGCCGACAATGTGTTCCAGCACCGGCTGCAACTGCCGCCGGCCCAGGTCACCGCGCGGGCGCTGGCGGAATTCGACGCCATGGCGCAGCGGCTGCGCGACCGCGGCGTCGAAGTGCTGGTGCTGGAAAAAAGTCCGGACGGCTATCCAACGCCGGACGCGGTGTTTCCCAACAACTGGTTCAGCACCAGCGTGGATGGCAGCCTGCACGTCTACCCGATGCACACGCTGAACCGCCGCCGGGAACGGCGGGTGGAGGAACTGTGCCAATTACTGCTAAGCCACGGCTACGAGGTGGAGCAAGTGGTGTGGGCCGGCCATCCGCTGGAAGAGGAGCTGATCCTGGAAGGCACCGGGGTGATGGTGTTCGACCATCCGCGCAAGCGCGTGTACGCGGCGCGCTCGCAGCGCTGCCATCCGGGCGCGCTCTACCGTTACGCGCGCCGGCGCGGCCTGGAAGCGGTGCACCTGTTCGACACCGTGGACAGCCGCGGCGTGCCCATCTACCACACCAATGTGATGATGAGCGTGGGCGAGGGCTTCGCGGTGATCTGCTCCGAAAGCCTGCACCGGCCGGAGCAGCGGCGGCAAGTGCTGAGCGCGCTGAGCGAACATCACGAGGTGATCGACATCAGCCTGGCCCAGGTGGAGCGCAGCTTCTGCGGCAATATCCTGCAACTGCGCGGCGCCGGCGGCCAGCCGCTGATCGCGATGTCGGAGCAGGCCTGGAACGGCTTCACGCCGGCGCAGCAAAGAACGCTGGAGCGCCACGGGCAGCCGGTGGTCAACCCCATTCCCACCATAGAGGCGGTGGGCGGCGGCAGCTGCCGCTGCATGCTGGCCGAGCTGTTCCTGCCGCGCGTCCGCTAGCGGACGCGTTGCGGTTTCTTTGTTTGGCATGGCGTGGGTGGGTAGAGCCTCAGTCCTCTTCCGCGTCTTGCGGCCGGGGCGGCATCCATTCGCCGCCGCGTTGGCCTACGGTTCGGTCGAACTTTTGCTGCCATTCCACCTTGCGGCCATTCTCGATGTCGTAGCCCCAGCGCTTGAGGTATTTGCCGTCCTTGTCATTGCTGATCCATGCTTCTCTTTTGATGACATAGGTGGTTCGCATGGCAGAGTGGACCTTGCCCTCTTGTACCCACAGTTCGATGTGGCGCTGTTCTTCCAGTACATCCCGTTCCGGGCGAGGGAAGCCGGCGCTGCCATCGGGCAGAACGCCGAGCAGATAGCGGCCATCGGCCTTGATGCCGAGGATTTTAAGGGGGATGTCGGCGATGAAGGGTTCGGCTTGGGCCTCATAATCAATGGTGTGATCGGTGTCATCCCGGCCCCGCTCGGTAAAGGTGGCAAGCCAAGCACGTTTGCGGCCCGTTGGCCAAATCCGAAAGCCCTTGATCTCTTTGAGAGAGCCGCTTGATTCCCAGTAATTCATCTGGGCACGGCCTATACGGGTCCGAGTGACTTTTTCTGCTGAGCGGACCTCGGCAACAAAGATGTCAGCCTTGATGTAGACCGGTTCCAATAGCGCTTGCTCTACGTTCAGCAGTTGGTTGAGCTGTCCATCCGCATCCAGGCCGAAGAAATAGATGCCGTTGACCTTGATGCCGAAGCGCTCATAGTCGATGGGGCCGGTATAAGGTTCTCGTTTTGAAATACGGCTCTGTCTATAGGCGATTTTTTGGTTTTGATTAATGGCAATCTGGGCAACGCCATCACTGAGTTCCGCTGCCTCAAAACTCAGAATTTCACCATCGAAATAATTGGTGGAGAAGGTACGTGGCCATTCTCGGACGTAGTAGGGGGTATCGACGTGCAGGCGCTCGCCGTTGGAATCAGTGGTGTAGGTGAGGCTCATGGGGAGTATCCATAAAACCAGCCATCGGACGGCTGGGTATTGTTGAATGTGATAGCCAAGCAGGCCCAGCAACATGAGCAGCAGTACGCCGATCAGTGAGGCTTTTTGCCAGGTACGCACGGGCTTAATCGTCCTGCTCATCTTGCGGCCTCGGAGGCACCCATTCGCCACCGCGCTGGCCTATGGTTCGGTCGAGCTTTTGCGCCCACTCCACCTTGCGGCCATTCTCGATGTCGTAGCCGTTACGCCGTTCTAAATTGCCTTTATCGTTGTAGAAGGTCCATTTCTCGCCAGTGACGACATAGGTGGTCAGCGTTGCGCGATAGACCTGGCCATCTTTTACCCAGAGTTCGATGTGACGCTGGTCTGCCAGCGCATCGAGTTCTGGGCGGGGGAAGCCGGCGCTGTCATCGGGTAGGACGCTGAGCAGGTAGCGGCCATCAGTCTTGATGCCGAGGATTTTAAGGGGGATGTCGGCGAGGAAGGGTTCGGTTTTGGCTTGGGAAAAGGTTGTATGGTTTGTTTGTTTTCTATTTTGTTCGGGGTAGTTGACTAGCCAGGTTTTTTTGTAACCATTGGGCTGTACCCGAAAACCTGCTATTTGTTTCAATGCACGGTTGGACTCCCAGTAACTCATCATGATCTTACCAATACGGGTGCGAGTAACTATCTCGGCGGAACGAATTTTGGCGACATGGATGTTGGCTTTGATGTAAGCCGGCTCCAATAGTCCTTGCTCTATGTTCAACAGCCGGTTGATCTGGCCATCCGCATCCAGGCCGAAGAAATAGATGCCGTTGACTTTGATGTCGAAGCGTTCGTAGTCGATGGGGCCGGTATAGGGTTCCCGTTTGGAACCTCGGGTAAGCCGGTAGGCGATTTTTTGATCTTGATTGATGGCTACTTGGGTGGTACTGCTATATTGCTCCGCTGCCGTCAGTGCCAGGATTTCGCCATCGAAATAATCTGTATCGAATGTACGTGGCCATTCGCGGACGTAGTAGGGCGTATTGATGCGCAGGCGCTCGCCGTTGGAATCAGTGGTGTAGTTAAGGCTCATGGGGAGTATCCAGTTAAATAGTTGTTGGGCGAGCGGGGTGTGATGGACTTGGTAGATGAACAGCGCCATAGGCAGCAGCATGAGCAGCAGTACGCCGATCAGTGAGGCTTTTTGCCAAGCTTTCATAACCAGTTCCGTCGCTTCAGCTCGTCGCGCGTCATTGTGGTGCGCTCAGCCAATGTGTCGGCATAGTCGGGCTTGATGAGCCGGCGCGCGGCGCTGGTGACGGCTGCCACAGCAATGCCTGCCCCGCCATAGGCCGCACCCTTGGCGGTTTCTTTCAGCACCAGACCGCGCAGCTTTTCGAAGTGGGGGTCGATGTCGGCGTTGAGCAATTCCAGATCAATCAGCTGGCAGTCGTGCAGCAAGCGCCAGATGAAAGTGTGACAGTTGTTTTCACCGAAGCTGTCCAGCCGATAACTCCAGCGGCCGCCATATTGTTTCTTGTAAGCGGCGGCGAAGGCGCGGATTTCATCTATCACCGCAGCCTCCGCGCGTTGGTCGGTCAAGCCCAGGTAGAGAGGCTGGACGCTGCGGGTTTTAGGATTGCCGTGGTTGGGGTCGTAGGGGTAGGGTTTGTGGCCAATTCCCCTACCTGCGGCAAAGTCACTTCTAGGCTCTGAACCATCTTGTGGGTTATCGTTTTTGTCTTCGTCAGCTGCGCGTCGAGCCTTTGAGTCACCATTAATGCAGCCCTCAACATCCCACATCGCGCTGAGCTGATCCTTCTTGCTTTCCATGCCGGTGATATTCTCTGCCGGATACCAGCCGTAGCTTTCCTTGGTGTCGGGATCGTTGTGGTCAATTTCCACCCAGTAGTGGCCGGGGGATTTTTCCCAAAGCGCCCCGCCCTTGTGGGCGATACCCTTGCCCCAGAACGGAATTCGCTTGAGGCGGACGCGGCTTAGTTGGCGCGGGAAGTGGATGGCGGTGTAGCTGGCCAGGCTGGCGGCCTGGGTCACGCCTTCGCCGGTAATCCAGAAGTCCATGCTTATTCTCCTTGTGGCTCAAACACGATCTTGAGTTGGGATTTGGCGTAGCTGCTTTTGATGGTTTGGGTTTTGCCGCCGCTGTCCGTCAGGCCGCGATGGGTGACGCCATCCGGTTCGGTAATGGTGTAGGGCATGCCTGCATGCGGCTTGCCGGAGGAGGGGGTGCTGAGGGTGAAAAAGTGATCGCGCGGCTCCACCACCTTGGCGCTGGGGAAGTCGTAAGCCGGGGTGGGCATGGAGGCCGGGCCTGGGATGCTGAGCG
>NZ_JAUCGS010000010.1:0-190129 GCF_059916605.1 Chromobacterium sp. CCUG 30098
CGCCGCTGCGTTGTCTGCTGAGGAGGTGAAATATACGTTACAGCCCTCGCTCCGTCAACACCTATTTTGAAAAAAGACGGAGATTTCGCAAGCAGCGCCGGCAAGCTTTTGATTTGTAAAGAAGCTGTCATTCCGAGCCTGAACAATTTCTCTCCAACGCTCCGACAAGCCCGCGCGGAGGAAACGCGCAGGATGCGAAAAAGCCCCGATTGACGGGGCTTTTTCTGGGCAGGAGGCCGGCATTCCGGCGAACGGAGCGGCCCAAACGGCTAAAACGCCTTGCTCAGCTGCGGTAGTCCGCATTGATCTTCACATAGTCATAAGAGAAGTCGCAGGTCCAAACCGTGGCTTCCGCCGCGCCGCGCCCCAGGTTCACCCGCACCAGGATTTCCGGCTGGGCCATCACGCGCTGGCCGTCTTCTTCTTTATATAGAGGATTGCGTCCGCCGTTGACGGCGACCAGCACCTCGTCCAGATACAGCTCCAGGCGATCGACGTCCAGGTCCTGCACCCCGGCGTAGCCGATGGCGCACAGCAGGCGCCCCAGGTTTGGGTCGGAAGCGAAGAAAGCGGTTTTCACCAGCGGGGAACGCGCGATGGCGTAAGCGACGTCCTTGCACTCTTCGAAGGAGCGGCCGCCCTCAACTTTGACGGTGATGAACTTGGTGGCGCCCTCGCCGTCGCGGACGATGGCCTGAGCCAGCGCCGTGGCGACTTGAATCAACTCCGCCTTCAGCGCCTGATAAGCAGCCAGCTGCGGCGAATCGATCAACGGAGCGCCGCTTTGGCCGGTGGAGATCAGGATAAAGCTGTCGTTGGTGGAGGTGTCGCCGTCCACCGAGATGCAATTGAAGGAAACATCGGCCACTTCCTTCACCAGCTGACGCAGCACCGGACGCGTCACGGCGGCGTCGGTGGCGATGAAGCCCAGCATGGTGGCCATATTGGGATGAATCATGCCGGCACCCTTGGAGATGCCGGTGATGTTGACCGGATGACCGTCCAGCGTCAGGCGGGCGCTGACCGCCTTGGGCGCGGTGTCCGTGGTCATGATGGCGCGGGCGGCGTCGGCCCAGTCCGCGCCTTGCCGATGCGGCAGCGCCGCGGCGATCTTGTCCACCGGCAGCGGCTCCAGGATGACGCCGGTGGAAAAGGGCAGGATCTGTTCCGGCTGGCAGCCAAGCTCATCGGCCAGCCTGCGGCAGACTTGCAGCGCGTCGCTGCGCCCTTGTTCGCCGGTGCCGGCGTTGGCGTTGCCGGTGTTGACGACCAGCGCGCGGATCTGCACGCCGGCGTCCAGATGCTTTTTGCAGATTTGCACCGGCGCGGCGCAGAAGCGGTTTTGGGTGAACACGCCGGCAACCGTGTTGCCTTTGTCCAGACGGATGACCAGCACGTCGTTGCGGCCGGCTTTCTTGATGCCGGCGGCGGCAACGCTCAGCTCCACGCCGGGAATGGGGAAGAGATGTTCGCCGCTGACGGGCTTGAGGTTTACTGCCATCTATCGCTCCAGATCAATCAATATTATTCGCATCGATTGTAGCGGATTTGATCCGCCGGACCGGAAACAAAAACAGCGGCCGGATCAACCCGCTTCGGCCGCCGCCGCGCTCAGCAGTTCAAGCAGCGCTTCGCCGTAGCGCGCCAGCTTGAGTTCGCCCAATCCATACACCTTGGCCAAGCCGGCGCGGGAGCTGGGATGCTTTTCCACCAGGTCGCGCAGGGTGCGGTCGGAGAACACCGCGTAGGCCGGCACATTGTGTTCGTCCGCCATTTGCCGGCGCCAGCCGCGCAGCGCCTGCCACAGCCGCTCTTCGCGCTCGGTGCGCAGCCAGCGATCGGCGCTGGCGCTGCTGCGCGTCGCCTTATCGTCGGCCAGCGGCCGCAGATAGACTTTTTCCTGGCCTTTGAGCACGGCCCGGCATTCGTCGCTCAACACCAGCGACTGACCGCGGGCGATGTCGACATGCAGCAGCTTGCGCGCCACCAGTTGGCGGATGATGGAGCGCCAAACGCGTTGGTTGTAGTCGCGGCCGATGCCGAAGGTAGACAGCTTGTCATGGCCGTAATGACCGACGCTTTGATTGGCGCGGCCCAGCAGCACGTCGATCACGTGGCCGGCGGAGAAGCGCTGCTCCACCCGGTAGATGCAGGACAGCAGCTTTTGCACCGCCACGGTGGCGTCGAAGGTGATCGGCGGATGCAGACAGTTGTCGCAATGGCCGCAAGGCCGGCTCTGTTCGCTGAAATGCGCAAGGATGTGCTGGCGGCGGCAGGAGGCGGCTTCGCAGAAGGCCAGCATGGCTTCGAGCTTGCCCAGTTCCACCTGCTTTTGCAGCTCGGCCATTTCCCCGCCTTCTATCATTTGCCGCAGTTGCACCACGTCGTTGAGCCCATAGCACAGCCAGCTGGCGGCGGGCAGGCCGTCGCGGCCGGCGCGGCCGGATTCCTGATAAAAGTTTTCCGGGCTCTTGGGCATGTCGATATGGGCGACGAAGCGCACGTCCGGCTTGTCTATGCCCATGCCGAAGGCGACGGTGGCGACCATGACCACGCCTTCGTCGCGCAGGAATTCGCGCTGGTTCGCCTCGCGCTGCTGATGACTGAGGCCGGCGTGGTAGGGCAAGGCGTGGATGCCGTTGTCGCACAGCCATTGCGCGGTGTCTTCCACGCGCTTGCGCGACAGGCAGTAAACGATGCCGGCGCTGCCCGGGTATTCGTTGCGGATGAAGTCGAGCAGCTGCTTTTTGGCGTTGTGCTTTTCCACCACTTGGTAGAACAGATTGGGCCGGTCGAAGCTGGACAGGAAGACGCGCGCGTCCTGCAGCTTCAGGTAATGGATGATGTCGGCGCGGGTCTGTTCGTCGGCGGTGGCGGTCAGGGCGATACGCGGCACTAGCGGGAAGCGCTCGGCCAGAAAGCCCAATTGCTGGTATTCCGGGCGGAAATCATGCCCCCAGTGGCTGACGCAATGCGCTTCGTCGATGGCGAACAGGCTGATGTTCAGCTGCGACACAAACTCTTGGAAACGCGGGGTCAGCAGGCGCTCCGGCGCCACGTACAAAAGATCCAGCGAGCCGGCGCGCGCCTGGCGCGCGATGTCGCGCGCCTCGTCCAGCGGGGTGGCGGAATTGAGACAGGCGGCGGCCACGCCCTGCTCCACCAGGGTGGCGACCTGGTCCTGCATCAGCGCGATCAGCGGCGACACCACGATGGCGACGCCCGGCCGCATCAACGCGGGGATCTGAAAGCAGAGGCTCTTGCCACCGCCGGTGGGCATCAGCACCAGCGCGTGGCCGCCCTGGGCGACGTGATCGACAATCTCCCCTTGCTGCCCGCGGAATTCGGGATAGCCGAAGATATTATTGAGTAGGGAGAGCGCGTCCTGCATAAGCCGTCTTCTTGCGAGAAGGGGCCTATTGTACGGCAAGTGGCCGGCAGCGTCCCGTCCCGGGAGCCACGGGCAAAAAAAGGGCCGCTGGAGTGCAGCGGCCATAAAGTTGGATGGAGACAATGTGAAACGAAGAGGAAAAATGCTCTCGCACTACCATGGACCTGTGGGACACTCGCGAAGTTCCTTTTTTTCCATTTATTTTTGGCGTTTTTTCGCAAAAAAATACTTATATGGCATTGCGGATTTTTTGCGGCGCCACACTGTCGAAGGCAGCCCGCCACCCGTCTCTAGCCACCGCCGCGCAAGCCGTTCCGCGCGCCGGCGCTTGGAGCCTTCCCCCGGCTGTGCGACACTGACCGACGATTTCTTGGAGGCATTAATGCGTAATATTTGGCCCGTCCTGCTGGCGGCCGCAGTGATCGGCGGCTGCGCCAGCGCCCCCAGCAAAGCACCCAGCCCATCGACCGTCGGCAAGCCCGCTCAGTCCGGGGCCAGTCCGGCCAACGCCGATTGGCAAAACCTGGGGGTTTCCCCCAACGGCAACATCCTGAACGAGCTGGACAAGCTGTCTGTCCGCAAGCAGGGCCAGGTGGCCAGCTTTCGCGACCGCAAGACCATCTTCAATCTGAAGAAGGAAAACTTCCTGTCCACGCCGCGTCACAAGGTGTCGATCAATACTTGGCAGATAGACTGTTCGCAGCGCACTTTCCGCCTGCTGGACATGGTGCTGTTCGATGAGAACGGCCGCCAGATCGCCAGCTTCACCTATAATGACGCTCAGATAAAACCTATGCCGGTAGTGCAGAATTCGGCCAGCTATCAACAGATGCTGCTGGTATGCAAGGGCGAACCCGGGTTCTGAGCCCGTTTCGCCCAGCCCGCTCGCTCGCGGCCGCGTCCCGCGGCGCGCCAAAACGCGAGCGGGCGTTTTTTGCGTAGCGGCCCCGCCGCCCAACCGGCCCCATGCCTGGAGCGCCCATGCAAGCGATTCGACGAGTGGTCTTCAATCAAAAAGGGGGGGTGGGCAAGTCCACCATTACCGTCAATCTGGCCGCCGTCGCCGCCAAACAGGGCAAACGGGTGCTGTTGGTGGACCTGGATCCGCAGGGCAACGCCAGCCATTATCTGATGGGTTCCGCCGCCCGGGACGACGCGCCGTCGCTGGCCGGCCTGTTCGAGCAGATGCTGAGCATTTCCATGTTCAGCAAGGAACCGGCGGACTTTGTCCGCGCCACGCCACTGACCGGGCTCAGTCTGCTGGCTTCGCACCCGGACCTTGCCGAGCTGATGGGCAAGCTGGAGGCGCGCTACAAGATGTTCAAACTCAAGGAAGCGCTGGACAGCTTGAGCGGCCGGTTCGACGAGATCTGGATCGACACTCCGCCGGCCTTGAACTTCTTCACCCGCTCGGCGCTGATCGCCGCTGACCGCTGCCTGATTCCCTTCGACTGCGATGCCTTTTCCCGCCAGGCCCTCTATAACCTGAAAGTGAACACCGAGGAAATCCGCGCCGACCACAATCCCGAGTTGTTCATCGAAGGCATCGTGGTCAACCAGTTCCAGGCGCGGGCCAGCTTGCCGGTGCGCCTGGTGGAGGAGCTCAAGCAAGAAGGCCTGCCGGTGTTGTCCTCTCCGCTGTCTTCATCCGTGAAAATCCGGGAGTCACACGATGCGGCGCTTCCCATGGTGTACCTGGACCCGCGCCACAAACTGTCTCGCGAGTTCGAAGCGCTTTACCAGGAGCTGGCGCGGGATGGACGGCCGGCCTAGCGTCCCTCTCCCGTCGTCCGCCGGCTCGCGCGGAGGCGGCTCCCCTTGAATCGCCTGAGCTCGCTGCTGGTCAGCGGCCTGCTGAGCGTCGGCCTGCTGTCCGCCGAATACTGGCTGATGATCAACGATGAACGCGCCGAGCTCATCGATCGCCAGCATTACTGGGGCGAATTGAGCGCCGAGTTGCTGCGGGTGCGGATGCAGGCGATGCTGGATCACTCCGCCGTGCTGGCGCAGAGCCTGGCCAACAGCCCTCAGCCGCGTTCGCTGGCCGTGCTCGCGCGCAGCACCATACGCGACGATACGCCGTTCGGCGGTCTGGGCATCATCGAATACGTGCGCCCGGAACAGCGCGAGGCGTTCGAGAGCCGCATCGCCAACAGCATACGCGTATTGCAGGACCGCCATCTGGCGCCCAGCCCGCGCCGCCCGCTGTACTATCCGGTGTCCGGCTACCTGCCGGACGACAGCAACGCCTTGCCGCAAGGTCTGGACCTGGGGGGAGTAGGCAACGCCCGCCGCAAGATGGACCTGGCGCGCCACAGTACCCAGCCGGTGCTGATGCCGACCACGCTGCCCGGCAGCAACGGCAGCCGTCTGGACATCGTCGTGCGGCTGAACGACGACAACACCCTGCTGCTGCTGAATCTGCGCAAGGACAAGCTGATCCAGGACAGCCAGCGCGAACCCGGCACCGCCAGCCCGCTGCGCCATGTCCGCATCGTCGCCTGGACCCAGGAGCAACCCGACGCGCCGCTGCTGGACTCCCAGCCCACCCGGCCGCTGCCTTCCACGCCGCCTTTGTACACCATTCGCCACAATCTGGGCGGCAACGAGATCTTGTTCGGCGCCTATCCGCAAGGCGTGGCCAATCCCGGCATGCGGCTGACCCACTGGGCGATCCTGGCCACCACGGCCGGTTTTTTGCTGGCGATGTTCTGGTTCCAGCAACAGCAGGCCCAATCCCGGCGCCGGATGCAGGATCAGCTCAAGCGCAGCCAGCAGCAATTGGAAATGAACACGCGCACGCTGCGCGAGCAGATCAACGACAGAGTGATGTCCGAGCAGGCGCTGGCGCAGAGCGAGGCGCGCCAGCGCGCCATTCTGCAAGCCAGTTCCGACGCCATCATCCTGATCGACCACCAGGGCCTGGTCTTGCAGATCAATCCGGCGGCGGTGCGGCTGATCGGCCAGTCGGCGGACATGGTGCGGCAACTGCCGATAGGCAAGCTGCTGGACGAGCTGTACGACCGCAATCCGGCGCGCAGCTTCGAACACATCGCCCAGGAGCACGAGGGCCGGCCGTTCGAGGCCAGCTTGCGCCGCAGCGACGAGCATATGCTGCCGGTGGAGTTGTCGCTCAGCCGGGTCACCTTGCCGGACGACTGGTTCTACGTGGTGGTGTGCCGCGACATCTCCATCCGCAAGGAGCAGGAAGCGGCACTGATCGAACTGAAAAACAGCCTGGCCGAGCAGGTGGAAGTGCAAAGCCGCCAGCTGTCCGCGCTGCTGGACGCCAGCCCGATGGCGATGGCCTACATCGTGGACCGCAATCTGCTCCAGGTGAACCGCGCCTTTCTCGATCTGTTCGAGCAGCGCGAGGAAGTCGTCCTCGGCCACAGCACCCTGCCCTTCTTTGAGTCGCCTGAGCAATGGGAGCGCACCGGCAAGGCGCTGTACAGCCTGCTCAACGACGGCAAGGTGGTGCAGACCGAGCAAAGGCTGCGCACCGGCACCGGCAAGCTGTTCTGGTGCCGGCTGTACGGCAAGGCCATCAACCCCTCAGTGCCCAAGCTCGGCACCATCTGGCTGTACCAGGACTTTTCCGCCCAGCGCGCGCTGGAGGAAACCCTGCGCCACGCCAAGGTGCTGGCCGAGGAAAACAGCCGCGCCAAGACGGAGTTCCTGGCCAATATGTCCCACGAGCTGCGCACGCCTCTGCACGCCATCCTGGGCTTCACCGAAATGGGCCAGGCCCGCTCGCGCGGGCAGCACGACGACAAGATGGCGCAATACTTCAGCCGCATCCAGAGCAGCGGCAACCGGCTGCTGACCCTGCTCAACGATTTGCTCGACCTGGCCAAGATGGAAGTGGGCCGCATGGAATACACCATAAGCCGCAACAATCTGTGCCAATGCCTGCACGACATCTGCGACGAAATGACGCCGCTGGCCGCGCTCAACGACATCCGCATCTATCTGAACTGCTCGTCGGAGCAACTGCACGCCGACATCGACCCCTTCCGCATCGGCCAAGTGATGCGCAACCTGCTGTCCAACGCCATCAAGTTCAGTCCGCACGGCGGCGAGATCTACGTCAACGCCGGCCTGCGCCAGGACGCCGACGGCGAGAACATCCTCGTCACCGTGGAAGACACCGGCCCCGGCGTGCCGGAGTCCGAACTGGAAAGCATTTTCGACAAATTCATCCAGAGCAGCAGCACCAAGACCGGCGCAGGCGGCACCGGCCTGGGGCTGGCCATTTGCCGCGAGATCATCTCCGCCCACCATGGCCGCATCTTTGCCAGCAATTTGCCGACACGCGGCGCGCTGTTCACCTTCATCATTCCGCGCACCGGGCAGGCCGGCGCCACGGAGGACCCCAACCATGCCCCACAAACTACTGCTCGTTGACGACGAACCCTTCAATCTGGAGCTGATGGCCGAGCTGCTGCAGGACGCCGGCCACGAAGTGGTCCAGGCCGAGGACGGAGAGACCGCGCTGGACATCCTGCAGCGAGAAGGCGAAACCTTCTCCACCGTGCTGCTGGACAAGATGATGCCCGGCATCAGCGGCTTTGATGTGCTCAAGCGCATCAAGAGCGAGCCGCGGCTGGAGTTTTTGCCGGTCATCATGCAAACCGCCATGGGCGCAGCCTCCAGCGTGCAAGAAGGGCTGGCGGCCGGCGCCTTCTACTATCTGACCAAGCCGTTTTCCCGCGACATGCTGCTGGCCATCGTCGAGGCGGCGATAGGCCACTGGGACCGCTACGCCCACTTCCGCGAGCTGGCCAATCTTCACGTCGACGCCCTGCGCCACCTGAACAAGGCCACCTTCAGCTGCCGCAGCCATAAGGAGGCCCAGACCGTCACCGCCCTGCTGGCCAAAACCTGCGCCCATCCGGAGCGGGTGGCCACCGGTCTGTTCGAGCTGCTGGTCAACGCCATCGAGCACGGCAATCTGGACATCAGCTTCGACGAGAAAAGCCACTATATGGCCGAAGGCCAGTGGGAGGCCGAGCTGGCCCGCCGCATGCAAGACCCGGTGCTGGGACAGCGCCAGATCAGCGTGGACTTCAGCCGCGAACCGGAACAGATGCGCTTCACCATCAGCGATATGGGCGCGGGCTTCGACTGGGAGCACTACCAAAACGCCGAGCCCGCCTCGCTGATGTCCAGTCATGGACGCGGCATCCTGATCGCGCGCAAGCTGTCCTTCGACGGCCTGCACTACCAGGGCCGGGGCAATATCGTGGTCGCCCACGTCAACAGCGGAGAATAAGACGCGGTTCAAGGCCGCGCTGAGGCGGAGCGGCCGCGCCGTTCGCGCCCAAGCCGGCCCGCCCGGGCTCACGGCGGCTCGCCGCAATCGCCGCGCTCGCGCCAGTAACGGCGCTGACTGTCGCGCCAACAGCTCCACTCCACCCCTTCGCCGAACTCCAGCGTCAAGGCGCCGTCCAGATCCGTGCGCAGCACCGCGGCGCCGGCCTCCTCCGCCCGCCTCAGCACGGACGGATGCGGATGGCGATAACGGTTCAGATAGCCGGCGCTGATCAACACCACCTCCGGCCGCGCCGCCGCCAGCCAGGCCGCCCCGGTGGCGGTGCGGCTGCCATGATGGCCGGCGGCCAGCACCGTGCTGCGCAAGCGCAGGTCCGACCGGCCCGCCAGCGTCCGCTCCGCCGCCTCAGGCGCATCGCCGCTCAAGAGCAGCGCATGGCTCGCGCCCGCCACCCGCAAGATGCAGCTGCGCGCATTGGCGTCCTTGGCCGGAACGCTTTCCGACGGCCCCAGCACGTCAAAACGCACCCCGTCCCACGCCCAGCTCTGTCCCGGACGGCAGCCTTCGCCGCTCAAGCCCAACTCGGGCAAGGATTCCGGCTGCCCCGCCCATACCCGGCCCGGCGGCATGGCGGCGGCCAGCTCCGCCGCCGCGCCGTCGTGATCGCCGTGGCGATGCGACAGCATCAGGCCGTCCAGCCTCCTCACCCCCAGGCCGCGCAGCTGCGGCAACACCACTCTCTCGGCCCCGCCTGGGCCGGTGTCGAACAACAGGGCGCGACTCCGGGTCTGCACCAGCACCGACAGACCCTGGCCCACGTCCAGCATGGTGGCGCGGAACGCGCCCTCAGCCGGCGGCGGGGGCCGGTAGAGCAACATCGGCAGCAGCATCAAGGCCGCCAGTCCCCGGCCGGGCACGCCGCGCGGCGCGATCAGCCACACCGAGCCCAGCAAGGCCAACAAGAACAACGGCAAGGGCGTTCCGGCCAAGGGCAGGACCGGCGCTTGCGCCAGCCTCTCCACGCCCCAGTAAAAGCCGCGCGCCAGCCAGGCCGCCCCATGCAGCGGCCACTCCAGCGGCAGCAAGACGGCGGCCAGGGCCAGCGGCGTCAGCAGCAACGATACATAGGGAATGCCCAGCGCGTTGGCCAGCGGCGACACCAGCGGAATGCCTCCGAACCACCAGACCAGCGGCGCCAGCGTGCACACGCCCGCCGCCCACTGCCCGGCCAAGGCGGCCCGCCACTTGCCCGGCGCGCGGCGTCTGGCGATGGCGCTGGCCATCAAGGCCGCCACCAGGCCGAAGGACAGCCAGACCCCGGGCGCCAGCACGCAGAAAGGATCGATCAGCAACACCACCGCCAGGGCCAGCCACCAAATGCGGAAAGGCGACAGGCCGCGCCGCAGGCATAAGGCGGCCAGCCCCACGCCCAGCATGAACAAGGTGCGTTGGGTCGGCACCGAAAAACCGGCGAGCAAGGCATAGGCCGCCGCCGTCAAAAAAGCCCCGCCGGCGATCAGCAAACGCGGCGGAAGACCAAAGGCCGGCAACCTGCGCGCCAGCCAGGCCAGCGCCGCCGCGGCCAGGCCCGCCAGCATGGTGATGTGCAGGCCGGAGATCGAGATCAGATGCGTCAGACCGGTGGCGGCGAACAGCCGCCAATCCTCTCGCGCCACGCGTTGCTGCGCGCCCACCGTCAACGCGGCGATCAGCGCCGCTTCGCGCGACTCGCCCAGCACCCGCTCGATGCGCGCCACCAGGGCGGCGCGCGCGCGGTCCACCCAGGCCAGCGGCGCGCGGCCGTCCTCCAAGCGACGCTCGCCCGCGCCCAGCGAGCCGCTGGCCAGCACGCCTTCCGACCATTGCCATTGCTCGACGTCGAAACCGAAGGGATTGGCCGGCCCGCGGCTGCGCTTGAAACGGGCCTCGGCCCGCCAGCGGCTGCCCGTCGGCCACTCCCGCCGGCGAAAATCCGTCAGCCTCACCGTTTGCGGCAAGTCCACGCCCGGCGTCAGCGTGCGCTCCACCTCCATGGTCAGGCGCGTCCCGTACTCGCCGGGCTGCGGCAGGCCCCGCACCTCGCCGACGAAGATGATGGGCCGTTGCTGCCAATCGGCCGGCAATTGCTGCGCCATTCGGCTGTCGGCGCGCCAGGAGGCGTAGCCCAGCCCCAGCAGAAAAGCCGGCGCCAGGGCCGCCCAAGGCCGAGCGCGCGACGGCAGACAGGCGGCCAGCGCCGCCGCGCCCGCCGCCAGGCCCAGGCAAGCCGTCGCGGCGGGCAAGGCCGGCAAGACGGCGCACGCGGCGATGCCGCACAACACAGCGATCAAGACAGGCATGCAGGCATCTTAGGCGGCGATGCCGCGGCACCGCAATCTATTAAATACATTCACTAAAGCGCAGCGAATAGACCATGCCGATCGTATTTTTTATGATCTCTGAACGCACCCATAGCAGATGAAACGGGAAAAAATAACAAGTACAAATGCGTATTGCATTAACGAAGCGCTGGACTACACCTAGGACAAGCGCTTTCGAAACCCCCGGCCGCCGCGACGCCTCGCCAGGTCCAGGCGGCGCCCAAGCGCGGCAGCCTGCCTCTCTTTCACATGACTTTCCATCTGGCAGCCGCCAGACGGTTCACTCGCAGGAGGAATACATGGACGCATACATGGGCACCATCACGGTCTACGGCTTCAATTACGCGCCGCAAGACTGGGCGCTGTGCCAGGGCCAGACCTATCAGGTATCGCAGTACGAAGCCTTGTACTCGCTGCTGGGCACGCTCTACGGCGGCACCGCGTCTCAAAACTTCAAGCTGCCCAACCTGACCGGCCGCATGGCCATCGGCACCGGCCCCGCGCAGCCCGCCTATAATCTGCCGGCCTACAACCCCGGACAGTTCGGCGGCACCCAGAACGTGGCGCTCAGCGTGGCCAACCTGCCGGCGCACTCCCATACCGCCACTTCCATGGCGGTGACCTTCCACGCCGCCGGCACGCCGACGCCGGCCACCCCGGCCAGCGCGCCCAGCTCCAGCAACCCCTATCTGGGCGCTTCCGGCGCCGGCACCGGCCTCGCCACCATCTGGTCCACCGCGCTGAACAACCCCGTGTCGGTGCAAGGCCTGTCCGCCACCGGCAATACCGATCTGACCGGCGGCAACGCTCCGGTCAGCGTGCTCAACCCCTTCCTGGCGCTGAATTTCTGTATCGCTATCAACGGTCTGTATCCGGTTCGTCCATAATCACAATACGCGGCCTACCGCCGCTTCCGGCCGCCTCTCCGCCGCAGGGGCGGCGGCCGTTGCCTTCAGGGGACATCGCCATGCTCGCCACCGTTCAAGCCGAAGACTTCATGCATCTGCTCGGCAAGCACTGCATCTTCCGCAACCCGCAACATCCCGATATCGCGCTGCAAGTGCAGGCCGTCAAGCTGCGGCCGCAGGCGCAATCGCCGCATCAGACCGCGCGGCGCACCCCCTTCGTGGTGGAATTGGCCGCCGAGGGCGCCACCGAGCTGGCGGACGCGGTGGGCCAGCTGGAGCTGCCCGCCACCGAGCACAGCGACGCCATTCGGCTGGATCTGGTGTGGATAGGGCGGGTGATTCCCGCCGGACGCGATCCGGCGCTGGCCTACTTCCAGCTGCCGTTCAATTGAGCCGGCCCGCCGACAGCCCGTGGGCGGCCGGCGGACGGATAAAAAGGACGAAGACTCCGGCCGGGCGGCGCGCCCGGCGAAATATTACAAACCCGCCCGCGCCTCGCCCTGCGGCGAATGGCGCTCGGGCCGCCACACCAGCTTGTCCGCCATGTCGCCGGCCTCTTCCAGCACGAATCCCAATTGATGATAAAGCCGGCGCGCCTGCACATTGCTGTGCCACACCACCACCGCCAGCGGCGCGCGCACTTGCCAGGCCGCCTGCTGCAAGCCCATCAGCACCTCCTTGCCGTAACCCAGGCCGCGCGCTTCCGGCACCATGGCCAGAAAGATGATGCGCACCTCGTTATGGCCGAAGTCCACCATCACCACGCCGACGTTGGCCCCGGTTTTCTCGATGACGAAGTGCATCGCGTCCGGGTAGTTGTCGCCTGCGCCGCGTTGCAGCACCTGGTATTGCTGCTCCTGCACGGTGCGGATCAGTTCCTCCTCGCCGTCTATCAATTGCAGGTCCGGGCGGGCGCTGCGGTAGAGGCCGGCAATGAAGGCCTCGTCGTGATGTCGCGCCGGGCGCAGATGCAGGCCTTCGGCCAGCGAGGACGTGTTCAAGAATGAGGACATGGCGAACGGCTCCTTTCCAAAACCTGTTATGGGGCGCGCCGGCGGCGCGCCCGTTTCGTTCTACGCGCATGCGCGCGCAAGGTCTTGCGAATCAGGCGAAACCCGGTCTTAAGGCCTGTTCAGTCTACGCCGAAGGCATGAGCTTTCCAGGCGTCTCCAGACCGCTTGCTATCCGCCCCCAGCGGATCGCGAACAGCGTCTACAATCCGGCCTCTCGACGGAACACCGCCAACAACTGACGCCACCCGCGTTCCAGCAAGCTGTAGCGCTCCCCCCGCAAGCGCGCCACGCCGGCCAGCTCCCGCAGCGGCGCCGCGCCTCGCTCGCAACGCTCCAGCCGCACGCGGAAAGTGGCGGCCAAGGGCACCAGGCCGCGGTCGCGCTGTTCGGTGGGAATGGGGCCGCCGTAGGTGGAGGCCAACAAGGCCTGATCCAGCAGCGGCAGATTAAGCCGGTCGATCTGGCCCAGCCGGCATTCCACGCTCCAGAACTCCCCGCCGTCGGCGACGAAGCGGGCGACATGGCCGGGCTTGAGTCCGCTCAGCGCGGCCTCGTCGACAAAGGCTTCGCCCTTGACCCCGTCCGGCCCCACCACGTCCAGCAGATGCTCGCCCTCGGCCAGCGCGGTGCCGGCGCGCAGCGCGTCGCTGAGGTCCACCACGCGGCCGGCGAACGGCGCGGCGAGCGTGAGCCTGGCCATTTGCTGACGCAAGGCGGCCACCTGTTCCTGCGCCACCTGCCATTGCTTGCGCAAGGCCGGTCCGCGCTGTTGCAGCTCCAGATCGAACGGTTGCTGCGCGGTCTGCCAGGCCAGGTCGCGCTCACGGGCGTCCGCCAGCGCCAGCTGCGCCTCCAGCATCGGCGAGCTGAGTCTGGCCATGATCTGCCCCGCCTTGACCAGCTGGCCGTCGCGCACCAGAACTTCCGCCACCTCGCCCGTCGCCGGCGCGTACAGGCCCTGCGACTGCAAAGCGCCCAACACCGCCGGGCTGGCCACTTCGCGCTGCCACGGCAGAATCAGCGCCAAACTCAGGATCAGCAGCGCCGCGGCGCTGCGGCGGGTTTCGCGGCCCCAGCGCAGATCCGCGCGGCGCTGCCACCACACCATCAGTTCGCCGACCACGGGGCGGGCGATGAACCAGCCCAGCTCCACCGCCAGCAACAGAATGCCCAGGGCCTTGAAGAACAGGTGGTAGACCAGGAAGGCGATGGAGAGAAACAGCACCAGCCGATACAGCCAGGTGGCCCAGGCGAACAGGATCAGCCCGCGCCGCCGCGCGTCCGGGAAATGTTCCGGCACCGGATCGTCCAGGCCCAGCAGCGTTTTGCGCAGCCGCCAGCGCGCCAGCGCGAAGGCGCGATTGTGCAGATTGGGCAGGCCCAGGTAGTCCGCCAGCAGGAAATAGCCGTCAAAGCGCATGAAGGGGCTGGCGTTGATCGCCAGCGTCGCCAGCCAGGTGGTGGTGGCCAGCAGAAAGACCCCGGCGCGCAGCGGCCCGTCCGGCAAAAAACTCCACAACAAGGTGGCCCAGGCGGCCAGCACCAGTTCCGCCAGCATGCCGGCGCCGCCGATCAGCAGCCGCTGACGGCGCGAATCCAGCTTCCAGGCGTCGTTGGTGTCGGTGTAGAGCACCGGCATCATCACCAGAAAGGCCACCCCCATCGCCGGCACCCGGCAACCGAAATGGCGCGCGGTCAGCGCATGGCCCATCTCGTGCAGGATTTTGGCCAGACTCAGCGACAGGCCGATGCCGATGGCGGCGCTGACACCGCCGTAGGCGGAGAAGGTGTGGGTGAACTCGTCCCAGCGCCGCGACACCAGCGCCAGCGCCAGCAGCAGCACCGCGCCCATCGCCAGCCAGAAGCGCGGATGGAACAGCCAGCCGGTCCACGGCAGCAGGCGATTGAGCAGGGCTTCCGGCCGCAGCAGCGGCACCCGGAAAAACAGATAGTTTTTCAACAGCCACATCGCGCGGCTGGGCCGGTTGGCCTCGCGCAGCTGCCACAGCCAACCGTTCTGCTCGGCGCTGGCGGCCTGCAGCAGTTGATGGCGGGACAGGAAGAGCAGCACAGCCTCGATATCCTCGGCGCCCAACTGCAGCGTGGTTTCGGCGTTGACGGCTTGCAGCACCGCTTCGGCGGTGCCCAGCGGCCAGCGCGACAGGATTTCGAAACTGGCCCAGCCCAGTTGATAGAAGCGGTGGGCGCAGGGGTCGTGCAGGGTCCAGCTGGGCGCGCCGTCGGCCAGCGCCGGGCCGGGATGCAGCGTCAGTTCCTGACGCAGCGCGGGCAAGGCGGGAGATCTCATGCTCACCACCCCAGCCATTGCCGCGCGGCGGTCAGCGGCCGGCGCAGCGCGTAGTAGATCAGCGGCACCCAGTCGCCGTAGACGCGGGCGGTGCCCATCTGCCCCAGCCGCGGCTTATCGCCGCCGACGAAGCGGGCTTGCAGCCGATAGGCGAGCAGGCCGCCCTCCACCGCTTCCGCCTTGTAGGCGACGCGGAGGATTTCCGCGTCGTAGGACTCGGTGGGCGAAGCGTTGGGATAAAGGGTGATCTTGCCGCCGGGCGCCACGTCTATGGCTTCCGCCGCCGGCAGCCAGGCGGCCAGTTCCACGTGAGCCGGGTCGGCCAGCGTCATCACTTTTTCCCCCACCGTCACCGCCTTGCCCTGCCAGTCGTTGCGGTCGGAAAACACCACCACGCCGGCGCTGGGCGCGGTGACGTGCAGCCTTTGCAGCTCCAGTCCGGTGTATTCGGCCGCGATGCTTTTCTCTTCCAGCTTGGCGCGGTCCTGCGCCATGGCCAGCTTGCCCTTGTCGTCGGTGACCGCCAGCTGGGCGCTGGCGCGGAAGCTTTCCTGCGCGGCGTCGCGCTCGCGCGCGGCCATGGCGAACTGGCCGGCCAGCGAGGTGGCGTCCAGATCGAACAAGGGATCGCCGGCCTTGACGCGCTGATTGGGCTGCACCTGGATGCGATCTATCACCCCGCTGAGCGGCGCGCGCAGCAGCACCGGATTTTGCGGCGCCACTTCGCCGCGCGCCAGCACGCTGAGGCGTATCGGCATGCAGGCCAGCAACAGCGCGGCGATGAGCAGCCGCCGCTGCTTGCGGCCGGGCCGCAGCCATTGCCCCGCCAGTTCCCGCCAGTTGCGCCGGGGCGCGAAGCGCAGCAACGCGTGGCCGTAGCCGTGGGCCAGCTCTTCCGCCAGCTTGCGCTCGTAGTCGCTCCACGGCAGTTCCCGCGCCAACAGCCAGGCGCCCTGCTCGCCCAGGCGCAGCCACAGCGCGTGGGCTGGCAGCCAGGACGACCAGTCCTCGGCCAGCGCCGCGGGCAGGTCGCCGGCCTCGAGCAAGCGGCTGTCCTGCCCGACTTCCGGCCCGCCGGACTCCGCCAGATGGCGGAACAGGCGGGACAGCCACTGCATATAGGGCGCGGTGGGGTCCAGCTCGGCCAGGCCGGACAGCGCCGTCACGTGGCGATGCAGGCCCTCGCGCCAGACCGCCGACTGGCGGTAGGGCAGCAGTTGCTGGCTTTCGTTGACGATGATGAAACCCAGCTGCTCGGCGCTGACCGCGTCGCGTCCGCGATGCAGCAGCTGCAGCAGGCCGGCCAGTTCCCGGCTTCTATCGGCGTGCCCCATGCACGGCCTACTTGAAGCTGGCCCAGCCGCTCATCCCCGGCAGCAGGCTGGCGCCGTTGCCCTCGATGACGCCCACCGCGAGGATGGACTGGCTGACCGGATCGATCTGCGCGCCCAGGCGTTCTATCCTGGCCGGGAAACTGGCGCCCAGCTCGTCCACCGCCACGGTGAACTTGCTGCCGGGCTTGAGTTTGGCCAGCCATTTGGACGGCACCAGCATGCGCAGTTCCAGCGAGCCGGAATCGACGATGTCCAGCACCGGATTGCCGGGGCTGACGTATTGATGCACGGCGGCGATGCGGCGCGCCACGCGGCCGTTGAACGGCGCGCTGATCACGCATTTGCCGACTATGGTCTGCATATAGCTGGCGTCGGCGGCCGCTTCCTTGGCCTTGCCCTGGGCCTGGGCCACGTCCAGCGCGCCGGCGGAATTGAGCTTGGCCAATTGGTTGTTGACCTTGAGCAGCTGGCTGGCGGCCTCCAGCGAAGCCTGGGATTTGCGCAGCTGGGCGCGATAGCTGCCGCAGTCGAACTGCACCAGCGCCTGACCCTTGCTGAAGCTGGCGCCCTCTGGCACCGGCAAGGCCGCGATCTTGGCCGCCACTTCGCCGGACAGGGTGACGGCGTTGCGCGCCATCAGCTGCACGCGGATGCGGCCGTCGCTGGCGTTGGTCACCGGTGCCGCCGGCGGCTTGGGCTTGGCCGGCGGCGTGGCCGCCTGGGCGCAGGCGGCCGCCAGCAGGCAGGCCGCGGCCCTCAGAACCGTCAACTTCATGGCTTGCTCCCCGCCACCTGCCCCTGCCAACGCGTTTCCGCGCCCTTGAAGGCGGCGGCCAAAGCCGGCAGATCATAGCTGGCGGTGCTTTCCGGCAACGGGTCCATCCCCAGGCTGGAACCCATCTGGCCGTAGGCGTTTTGCAGATCGCCGTAGCTCTGGTACAGCCTCAGCGTGGAGAACACCGCGTTGGCGTCGGCCAGGATCGCCGGCAGGCGGCCTTGCACGCCGCTGTCGGTGGCGTTGCGGTTCTGCACGTAGATGCGCTGTTCCACATCGTTGAGTTCTTGTTCCAGCCCGAACTGGCGCGAGCGGCCTTTGAGATCGAGGTAGGCCACGTGCACCTGGGTCAGCACCGCCATGTTCAGCGCCATGCGCTGAGTCTTGGCCACTTGCAGCTGGGCGTCGGCGGCCTTGGTGATCGGCCCGGCGCTGAACAGATTGAGCAGGTTCCAGCTGATGCGCAGGCCGGCGTCGCTCCAGGAATTGTTGACCAGGAATTTATTGCTGTCGTAGTTCTGTCCGATGCTGAATTCCAGGCCCGGCAGCAGCTTGGCGATGGCCTTGCGGGTTTCGGTGACGCCGATGCGTTCGTTGTAGCGCGCCTCGTTCAGCTCCGGCCGGTTCAGCAAGGCCATTTCTTCCATCTGCTCCAGCTTCAGGCCCAGCGTCGGGGTGGGCAGCCCTGCGGGCACCGCCACCTTGAAATCGGTGCCGGGCGGCACGTTCATGATGGCGGCCAGCTTGGGCTTGGCCTGGGCCAGCGCGTTGCGGATCATGCCCATCTGGCGGATCACGTCCAGCAGTTGGCGACGGTAGTTCAGCGCCTCCAGCGGCGCGCGCAGTTTCTGCTTCTCCACCTGCCGCGCGTCTTCCAGCGCGCGGTTGGTTTCCGCCAGCAGCGCGTCGATGCGGCCTTCCAGCTGCTGCGCGCCCACCGCCTGCCACCAGGCTTCGCGCACTTGCTGCATCAGCTGCTGCGCCACTTTGCGCTTGCGCTGTTGCAGGATCAGCATGCGGTCGGACTGCTGTTGGGCGGTGTAATAGCTGACGCCGAAGTCCAGCACGTTCCAGCTCAGATTAAGGTCGGCGGTATGGCTGCGCTTCTCCGAGGAGATAGACGGCACCAGCGATTGTTCGCCGGTGGCCACGTTCTGGGACGAGGACGCGTTGTCCTTGTTGCGGGCGGTGTAGCCGGCCGCCAGCGCCAGCTTGGGCAGCATGTCCAGGCTGGACAAGTCCAGTTGGCGCTGCGCCATCGCCTCTTCCATCAGCTTGACCCGGTAATCCAGGTTGTACTTCAGCGCGCGCGCCATCGCCTCTTGCAAGGTCACCGGCCCGGCCAAGGGCTCCTGGCTGCCGAACATGGCCTGGCGGTCCGCCGCCAGCGTGGCCTGGCGGTCGCTCAAGCTCATCGGCGCGGGCGTGACCGCGCAGCCGGTCAAGGCCAGCGCCGTCAGCGCGGCCAGCGTTGAATAAACGCCGCGGCCGGCCCCTCCCCCCTGTGTTGCTTTCTTCATATCGTCCCCTGTGCGGTTTGTTGGTTTAGTGGCTCGCCGGCTAGGACCTTGCGGTCAAACCGCGTCCTCCGCCTGCAGCCATCCGGCGATCTGTTGATCGAAGGCGGGCTTGCCGTGCTGGCGGAACTGCTCGTGCAGGGCCGGCTTGCCGGCCGCCGCTGCTTTTTCCGTCGCCGCGGCCGCCTGCTCGCCCGCGCCGGTTTTCAACTGCATATGGGTGACGCCGCGGTGGCCGTTCTGGTCGCTGACCGTCACTTCCAGAGACAAGGAACGGTTCCAGCCCGCTGGCGGCGTGCCGCTGAAACGACCGGTCTGCGGATCGAACTTCAGCCAGGCCGGCAGCGGCTGGCCATTGCTCTGCCGCACCTGGATGTTCAGCACCGCGTCCGGATTGCGGGTGATCACGGTGCCGGGCGGCAGGCTGAAGTTGAAACCCTGTCCGGCCACCAGCGGCCGCACGCCCAGATCCGGCATCACTTGCAGCGGCGCGCCGGCGGTGCCGCCCAGATTGGAGACGAAGGGCAGACCGGCGTTGCCGCGTCCAAACGGCTCGCTAGGCGTCGGCGCGAAACGATCCTGACCGAAGGAGAGCTGGATGGGATTGCTCGTCAGCGGGCCGGCCGGGCCTTGCGACGTCGGCGCGGAGCCCGGGCCGTTGCCGCCGTTGCCCGCGCCGCTCACCGCGGCCAACACGATATTGGGCGTGATGGGCGCGATATTGATGACCGGCGCCGCGTTGGGCGGCAGCGGCGCGTTCGCCGGCGGCACAGGCTGGATCGGCGGGGGCGTCTCTGTCCTTGCGCTGCGCAACTGGTAAGCCGGCGCCACCGTTTGCTGCTGGGTCACATTGCCGGCCAGGTCCGCCGCCGCGCCGGATTTGAGCGCCAGCGCCACCGAGCCCACGCCGCTGACCCCGGTCAATTGCACCACGTAGTGGCTGTCGCTGATGCGGACGATATTGCCGATGCCGGCGCTGGCGCTGCCGCTGGTGATCACGCTCAGATCGCCGGCGCTCAGGCCGACGATGGGTTTGTTCAACACTAGGTCGTAACGCAGGCTGCCGGCGACGCCGGAGGCCGGGTCCAAGCGGGTGAAGGACTGCGGCGCCGGCACGGTGGTGTCCACGACAACGGTGAACGAGGCCGACTGCGCGCTGATGTTGCCGGCCGCGTCGGTGGCCGTGGCGCGCACGCTGTGGCTGCCGTCCGCCAGCGCCTGGCTCAGATTGAACAGCCAGACGCCGCCGCCGTCGGCGGTGGCGGTGCCCACCTGCACGCCGTCGATGAACACGGCCACCTTGCTGCCCGCCTCGGCCAGACCGGTGACGCTGGGGCGGTTGACGTTGGTGATGCCGTCGCGGTTGCTGGAGCCGCTGTCGGTGGCCAGGCTCAGACCGGTATTGGCCGGGCTGTCCGGCGCCACGGTGTCCACCGTGATGATGTAGGCCGTCGATTGGCCGCTGGCGTTGCCGGCCAGATCAGTGGAGGTGGTGCGGATGCTGTGATTGCCGTCCGCCAAGGCGCTGCCAAGGCTGTAGCTCCACGCGCCGCTGCCGTCCGCCGTCGCCGTGCCCACCGCCGCGCCGTCCACATACACCGTGACCGTGCTATTGGCTTCCGCCGTGCCGGTGACCGTGGGCCGGTTGTTGCCGGTGATGCCGTCGCCGTGATTGCTGCCGGTGTCCGTCCCCGTGCTCAAAGCCACGCCGGCCGGCGCCGCGGGCGCGCTATTGTCTATCACCACGTTGAAGGCGCTGGATTGGCCGCTGCTGACGCCGCCGCTGCTGACCACGGCGGTGATGGCGTGCGCGCCGGAACTCAGGCTGGAGACAAAGCTGTAACTCCAGGCCCCGCTGCCGTCCGCGACCGTGCTATCGATGGGCACCCCGTCCACATAGATGATGACAAGGCTGTTGGCGATCCCGGTGCCCGTCACCGTGGGCGTGGCGTTGCTGGTGACGCCGTCGCTATGGCTGCTGCCGGTGTCGGTGCCGCTGGTCAGGCCGGAGACGCTGGGCGGCATCAGCTGCAAGGCTATGTTGCGGGTGACCGCCGCGCTGTTCTTGGTCCCGTCGTTGACGGTGAAGCTGACGGTGCGGGTGGCGGTATTGGGCGAGCCGGCGGTGTCGATGTAAGTGACCGCGCGCAGCGCCGCCTGCCATTGCGCCAAGGTGGCCGTGGCGCCGCTGGACGTCAGCGTCAGCACCCCGGTGCCGGCGTTGTAACTGGCCGTGATATTGCCCATGGTGCTGCCGTTGTTGGTGAAGGCCAGCACGTCCTCGCCGCTTTGGAAGTTGCCGCTAATCGCCACCGTGGCGCTGGCCAGGGTGGTGTTGTCCAGATCCGACACGGTCAGACCGCCGTCCACCGGCGTGGCGGCGCCGCCCACCACATAGGCCCCGGCGCTGCCGGTGGTGGTGGCGACAGGCGTTTGATCCGTGGCCGCCACGGTGACGGAACGCGTCGTCGCCGCGCTGTCCTTGCTACCGTCGTTGACGCTGAAACTGATGGTGCGGGTGGCGGTATTGGGCGTCACCGCGGTGTCGGTGTAGGTGACCGCGCGCAAGGCCGCCTGCCATTGCGCCAGCGTGGCCGTGGCGCCGCTGGACGTCAGCGTCAGCACCCCGGTGCCGCTGTTGTAGCTGGCGCTGATGTTGCCGAAGGTGACGCTATTGGTGTTGCTGAAGGCCAGCACGTCCTGGCCGCTCTGGAAGTTGCCGGTGATGGACACCCTTGCGCTGGCCAGCGTGCTGTTGTCCAGATCGCTGATCGTAATGCCCGTATCCACCGCCACCGGCGTGGAAGCCGTGTTGTCCCCGGCGGTGAAGGCCGCGCTGCCGCCGCTGGCGGTGGCGATCGGCGTTTGGTCGGTGGCCGTCACCGTCACGCCGCGGGTCACCGCCGCGCTGTTCTTGCTGCCGTCGTTGACCTGGAAGCTGACGGTGCGGGTGGCGGTGTTGGGCGTCACCGCGGTGTCGGTGTAAGTGACCGCGCGCAAGGCCGCCTGCCATTGCGCCAGCGTCGCCGTCGCGCCGCTGGAGGTCAGCGTCAGCACCCCGGTGCCCGCGTTATAACTGGCGGTGATGTTGCCGAAGGTGCTGCTGCTGGTGTTGCTGAAGGCCAGCACGTCCTGGCCGCTCTGGAAATTGCCGCTGATCGCCACCGTGGCGCTGGCCAGCGTGCTGTTGTCCAGATCGCTGATCGTGATGCCCGTATCCACCGCCACCGGGGTGGAAGCCGTATTGTCGCCGGCGGTGAAGGCCGCGCTGCCGCCGCTGGCGGTGGCGATAGGCGTTTGATCCGTGGCCGTCACCGTCACCGTGCGCGTGGCCACGCCGCTGCTGGCGCTGCCGTCGTTGACCTGGAAGCTGACGGTGCGGGTGGCTGAGTTGGGCGTCACCGCGCTGTCGGTGTAAGTGACCGAGCGCAAGGCCGCCTGCCATTGCGCCAGCGTGGCGCTGCCGCCGCTGGAGGTCAGCGTCAGCACCCCGGTGCCGGCGTTGTAGCTGGCGGTGATATTGCCCATGGTGCTGCCGTCGTTGGTGAAGGCCAGCACGTCCTGCCCGCTCTGGAAATTGCCGCTGATGGACACCGTGGCGCTGGCCAGCGTGGGGCCGGCGTTATTGCTCACCGTGATGCCGGAATCCACCGCCACCGGGGTGGACGCGGTGTTGTCGCCGGCGGTGAAGGCCGCGCTGCCGCCGCTGGTGGTCACCACCGGCACCACCGCCACGCTGACGGTGGACGCCACGGCCAGCGTGGTGGTGTCCACGCCGCCGTTGCTGGTGCCGCCGTTGTCCTTGACGCTGGTCAGCGTCACCACCCGGTTGCCGATGGAGGGGCTGCCGTTGCTGTCGCGATAGGTGATGCCGTTGATCACGCTGGCCGCGGTGCTGCCGGAAACGCCGCTGCTGCTGATGGACACCGTGGCGGTGCCGCCGGACACCGAGACGGTGACGCTCAGGCCGTTGCCGCTGGTGGTGACCGAGTTGCCGTTGGTCAGCGCCACATTGCTGCCGTCTATGGACAGGATTTCGCTGCTGCCGTCTTGCAGGCCGGACACGGTCAGCGTCAGCAGGATCACGCTCTGGCTGGATTCGACGGCGCTGACGCTGGCGCCGCTGAACACCGTCACCGCGGAGCCGCCCATCGTAAAGGTGGGATTGGAGGCGGTGGCGCTGCCGGTGGGCGCGTCGTTCACCGCGGCCACCGCCACCGTCACATTGCTGGAGCCGGTGCCGCCGCGGCCGTCGTTGACGCTGACGTTGATGGTGCGGGTGGCGGTGTTGGGATCGTTGCTGCTGTTGTTGTAAGTCAGCGCCGCCAGCAGAGTGGCCACCCGCGACGGGGTGGCGTTGCTGTTGAAGGTGACGATCAGATCATGGCCGCCCACCCCGTCGCCGTTGCTGGCGATCACGCCTATGCTCACCCCGCCCACCGTCACCACGCTGCCCACGCTGGTGCCGCTGGACAAGGACACCGTGCCGCTGGTGTCCACGCCCAGCACATCCTGGCCGCTCTGGCCGTTGGCGGAAATGTGCACGGTCAGGTTGCCGCTGTTGAAGTTGGGGGTATCGCTGTCCGTCACCGTGACCGCGGTGCCCACGTCCAGTTTCACCGCGCCGCCCTTCTCGGTGAAGGTGGGGTTGTCGCCGTTGAGATTGCCTATCACCGGCGCGGAATCCGCCGCCACCGTCACCGTCTTGGTCACCGCGCTGCTGTTGATCGCGCCGTCGTTGATGGCGAAGCTGATGGTGCGGGAGCTGGTGTTGGGCGACAGCGAGCTGTCGGAATAGGTGACCGCGCGCAAGGCGGCCTGCCATTGCGCCAGCGTGGCTGTGGCGCCGCTGGAGGTCAGCGTCAGCACCCCGGTGCCGCTGTTGTAGCTGGCGCTGATGTTGCCCATGGTGCTGCCGTTGTTGGTGAAGGCCAGCACGTCCTCGCCGCTGTGGAAGTTGCCGGTGATGGACACCGTGGCGCTGGCCTGGGTGCTGCTGTCGGAGTCGGACAGCGTGATGCCGCTGTCCACCGTCACCGCAGTGCCGGTGCCGCTGCTGTAAGCGCTGGAACCGCCGCTGGCGGTCAGCGTCGGCGCGAAACCGAAATTGATGGCGTTGATGGCGCCTATGCCTATCATGCCGGTCACTGTATGACCGTTGGCAGCCAGCACCCGGAAGGAATCGATGCCCTGGAAAGCGCTGTTGCCGGACACCGTGAAGGTCACCAGGCCGCCGCTGCCCTGCAAGGCGTCGCCCACATTCAGCGTCAGCGTCGCGCCGCTGACCGCGGTGCCGTTGATATAGCCGACCAGCTGCAGATTGCCGCCGGTGGTGCCGGAATCGTAGCCGTTCAGCACCACGCCGATGGAATTCAGCGTGAAGCGGCTGTTGTCATTGGACTTGACGCTGAAATAGGAGATGGGGATGGTGCCGTCGCTGTAGCCGTCCACCGTTTCCGTGGTCACAGAGCCGGGTTTTTCGACAATAATGGTTTGGCCGCCGTTATTGGTGGCACCCAGTTGCAGCGAGAAGTCCCAGCCCTGGACGTTGCCGGCGCTCACTACGCTGCCGGAAGGGTTGTATGAGTTGCCATCTGATGCGGTGAAATCGGTGGTGCCCGTTACCGGCCGAGCCAGCAAGGCGTCGTAGCTAAAGTGCAAGTCGGCCACGTCGATATGGCCGCTGTTGCGCTCCAGCGTCCAATCGCCGCCCAGCCGCGCCGCGCCGGTGGCGTCGGTGGACGCCGCCACATCGGCCTGGGTATAGCGGGCCAGCGCGCTGACGAAGGCGGCGCCGCTGCTGCCGGCGCCTATGTCGCAGCCGTACAGCAAAATGTCGCCGTTGGCAGTCAGCGATTGGCCTACGAGTTTCAGATCCGCCTGGCGGCTGTCCAGCTTGGCGGTGGTCAACTCCATGCTGCCCAGCATCAGATCCCCGCTCTGACCGTGGGAAATGATGTGGATGGCGGCGTAGCCGTGATGGGTTTTGGCCCATTCGGCGATCTGGCTCAGGCCGTCCTTGCCGGCGTTGAGCATCACCACCTCCATGCCGGCCGGCATTTGCGCCAGCAGGCTTTGGTAATTGGCGACGTTGGACTCGACGAACACCACCTGCTTGGGCGGCGCGGCCGGCGCCAGCGCCGCGGCCACCTTCTCCGCCAAGCGCTCCACCGCGACGGACCGCGGCGCCTCCGCCGGAGCCGGACGCTCCGCCGGCAGCGGCGCGTCCGCGTGCGCCGAGGCGGCGGCGGCCGTCACGGCCGCCGCGCCGTCGAACATCAACCTGGGCTCCAGAGCCTGCAACAACAGGCGAGAACGCTTGAGAGCCGGTGTCTTCTTGTCACTGCCTTGCGATTGCCCCGCTGATTTCCACCAACTCATCACGCTCTCCCGATCATTTCGGCTTAAAGCACTGGTCGAACCCCGCCCGCGACTGCATTCCAAAAGCTGCTCAGCGGATTAGAACCTGTATCAAAGCAAAAATAAATGACAATAAAATAATTCCAAATTAAAACTAGCCGCGACAACTTAACAAACCAGGCAGCCGAAAAACTGACAAAAGCTGTCAAACGCGGCGAAGAAGCCCCTCTTTAAAAAATAGTTGTTCCTCACGCGAAGTAAGCTAAGTGCAAATACGTAGCACGCGTGATATTTGTTCAACATATAAAGCAAGCTCCGGCTTGCCCTCGCCCACGCCATCCCGTATCGTTCGTCCGCCGTTCGCCCATCCGAGGATTTGCCATGCCCGCCACCCCGCTCTACTGCGCCCGTCCCGACCGCCTGGACGCCGCCCGCCTGCTGAGCCAGCGCTTCGCTTTGCCGCTGCTGGAGCAAAGGCCGGAGCAAGGCTATTGGCTGGAACTGGGCGCGGAACGGCTGGAACTGCTGACCACCGGCAAGCACGGCGCGGTTTACGCGGAATTCGTCGAGGGAGCGGCCAAGCATCGCCGCGAACAGGGCGGCGGCCGCGGCCAGCCGGTGGCCAAGGCCATAGGCCTGAAAGGCGCCAAGGAACTGCCCTATGTGGTGGACGCCACCGCCGGACTGGGCCGCGACAGCTTCGTGCTGGCCGGCCTGGGCTGCCGCGTCACCCTGGTGGAGCGCTCGCCGGTGGCCGCCGCGCTGCTGGCCGACGCGCTGGAACGCGCCGCCAGCCACCCGGACACCGCCGACATCGCCGCGCGCATGCATCTGGTGCACGCCAGCTCCATCGCCTGGCTGGCCTCGCTAAACGAGGCCGAGCGTCCGGACGTGGTCTTCGTCGATCCGATGTTCCCGGACACCGACAAGAAAAGCGCCGCCGCCAAGAAGGACATGCAGGCTTTCCAGCAGGTGATAGGCGACGACCTAGACAGCGCCGCGCTGCTGCAAGCCGCCATCGCCGCGGCCAAGAACCGCGTGGTGGTGAAACGGCCGCGGCTGGGCGCGGCCATCGAGGGCGTGAAGCCGTCCGCGGTGCTGGACGGCAAGTCCACCCGCTTTGATCTTTACGTGATCAAGGCCTTGAACCCGGCCCAGGGCTGACGCCATCGGGCGCTTGCGCCCGCTCGAACATCCCATAATCCCGCAACACCGCCGCTACCCGCAGCCGGTAATCGGCGAACAAGGCTTCCCGGCCCTGCCGCTGCGCCGCGCGGTGCGGCTCCAGCCGCCGCCAGGCCGCCACCGCCTCCTCATCGCGCCAGAACGACAAGGACAGCATCTTGTCCGGCCGGTTCAGGCTGACAAAGCGCTCGATGGACAAGAAACCGTCCGCCGTCGCCAGCTCCCGCCCCAGGCGCTCGGCCCAGCCCAGATAGCCGTCCCGGCCGCCCTCGGCCAGCTCCACCTCGAAAATCACCGCAATCATTCCGTTCTCCCTTTATCGCCATAGATGCGCACCCGCGCGTTGGGCAGCCGGCGAAAACGCGCCGCCGCCGTCAAAACTTGCCAATCCGGCCGCGCCGCCGCCAAGGCCGCCAGGCCGCCGCGGGCGATCTCCATCGCCAGCGCCTGGCCCGGACAGGCATGCCGGCCGGCTCCAAACATCAAGGCCTCGCCCGGCCCGGCCGGGTCCAGCGCCGCCGCGGCCAGCACCACCAAGATAGAAGCGCCGGCCGGCACCGTCTGGCCGCCGTGACGCCAATCCCGCGCGGCAAAACGGCGAGTGTTGTGCAAGACCGGATCATGCAAGGCCAACCACTCCCATTCTGCCGCCGCGCCCGCCGCCAGCGGCCGGCCCTGGGCCTGATGCCAGACCGCGGCGGCGAAAAGGCCGGTGCCGGCGTCCAGGCTCTGGAACAGCAAGCCGATCACATTCGCCGTCAGCGCCGCCTCCTCCACCGTCCACTCGCGTCGCAACTCCGCCAAGAGGCCGTCGGACCGCGGCAAAGCCTCCGCCACCCGAACCTGTAAAGCCGCCAAAGCCTGTTCCCCTCGTGCCAGCGTCTCGGCGTCGGCATCCGCCGCCAGCGCTTGCGCCAGGGCCGCCACCTCCGCAACCAAGCCCGGCCCGTCTGCCATAGGCAGGCCCAACAAACCGGCCAGCGTCAGCACCGGCAAGCCCTGCGCCATCCGGTCCAGCACCTCGCCGTTCAAAGGCTCGCGCATCAGCCAGTCCCGCGCCAGGCTTTCCGACAAGCGCCCGGCCTCCGCGCCCACCGCCGTCGCCAAGGCCCGGCTCAAGGCCGCCTTCAGCGCCGGATGGCGCGGCGCCTCGCTCATCCGCGCCCACAGACAGAACGTGCGCGCCAAGCCGCCGTCGCCCAACTGCGGCGGCGCCGCCTGATCCAGCGGCCGCACCCGACACTCCGGCGCGGCCAACACCGCCTGCGCCGCCGCGTGGCCGGCCGCCACCCACACGCCCAGGCCGGCGTCAAAATACAATGGCCGCCGCTGCGCCAGATCCCGGTAATAGGGATAGGGATGGGCGTGAGTCACCGCCGCCAGCGGGTCCAAAGGCCAGGCGCTCATGCCCCCTCCGCCAGGTAAAGCCGCCGCGTCAGCTCCACGCAGCGGGCGCGCGAGCTGGCCGCCCGCTCATGCGGCGCAAACGGCGCCGCCACCCCGTCCAGCGCCGTCACCGCCCAGGCCAGGCGCTCGCGTCGGGCCGGATCCAGAGCGGGCCGGCGTTGCCGCTCGGTCAGCGCGTCGATCCAGGACACCAGCGCCTCCTTCTGCGCAATCTCCCCCGGCAAGCCGGCGCGGGTGCACACCCCGTAGCTGCCGGCCAGGAAATCCCCCCACGCCGCCTCCCAATCCGGCTCCGCCTCCGCGGGCGGCAATTCCAGCGCCGCCAGCCCGGTGCGCCACTGCCGGCCGAAACAGGCGCGCAGGCGCTCCGGATCCCCGTCCAAGGCCAGCGCCTGGCCCAGCCAGCACAACATGCCCTGCGGATACCAGGCCGACTCCGCGCTCAGCGCCGCCGCGCCCATGCAGGATGCGGCCTCCCCGCTCAGCGTCAGCCGGTAGGACGGCCACGGCGCCGCGCCGGCCCGCTGCCAGGCGCGCAAGGTGTCCAGGCTCAAGCCGCTGCGCGCCAGCAAGGCCGGCTCGCTCAGAAAATGGCTATGCAGATAGCCCAGCAAATCCTCCATTCCCGCTCTCCTTGTTCAAGCTTGACGATGGGTTTATCGTAGCCGGCGGCATCCGCCAAAGTTTCAGCCGAGGATGAACCATGCTTGCAGCCCCGCACGACCGCATACCCGACATCAGCCGCCTGGCCAGCCTGCTGGCCGACCCCGGCCGCGCGCTGATGCTGCTGCTCTTGCAAGACGGCCGCCTCTACCCGGCCAGCGATCTGGCCCAGGCCGCCGGCCTGTCGCCGCAAGCGGCCAGCAACCATCTGGCCAAGTTGCTGCACGGCCAGGCGGTGCGGGTGGAACAACGCGGCCGCCACCGCTATTACGGCCTGGCCAGTCCGGCCATCGCCCACGCGCTGGAAGCGCTGTCCGCCGCCGCCGGCGAAAGCCGGAGCGCGGTGCGCCCCAAGGGCAATGCCGACATCCGCCTGGCGCGCAGCTGCTACGACCACCTCGCCGGCCGGCTGGGCATCGCCGTCGCCGACTTCCTGCAACAGCAGCAACTGCTGCAACGGCGCGAGGAGCGCGAGTTCGCGGTGACGCCGGCTGGCGCGGACTGGCTGGCGGCGCGGCTGGACATTCAACTGGCCGGCATCGCCCGCCCGCGCCGGCCCTTGGCGCGCGCCTGCCTGGACTGGAGCGAGCGCCGCGACCACATCGCCGGCAGCCTGGGCGCGGCCTTGTGCCAGGCCTTTTTACAGCGTGGCCTGACCGAGCGTCGCAGCGACAGCCGCGCCTTGCGGATCACGCCGGCCGGTTACGCCTTCTTGAAACAGGAATGTGGAGTGGGCAGCGAGCAGTTGCGGGGGGATTAAAGCGGTTTGCGCGAGGGGACGCGGCGGATGAGTCCTTGGGCAGTGTCGGCGGAGGGTACCCTCCCACCCAAGCAAACCATCCGCCGTAGGGTGGGCGGAGCACAGCGATACCCACGCGGCAACGCGATGGGATTGATGCTTGGGTCTTGACGGCGGGTTTTGGTGGGTATCGCCTATCGGCTCCTCCCACCCTACAAATACCCCCGACCAAACCTTCCGCCGTAGGGTGGGTGGAGCGCAGCGATACCCACCGCAAGACGCTTAGCGGTTTCGCAGGCGGATGCGGCGGAAGCGCGCTTCCAGGCTGAAGCGTTGTCCCAGCGCCAGGTAGATCTGGTGTTGGCTGTCTACATGGCGGTAAACCCGGACCCGGTCGGCCCCCAGCAGCATCATGATTTCCAGATAGTTGAAGAAACCCATCCACTGACCGCGTCCGGCGCGGTCGTCAAAATCGATGTCGCGCGCCACGCGGCTGAGCAGGCCTTTGCCGACGTATTCCCGATTGTCCTTCAGCCATTGCAACAGGTGAGCCGCGCATTCGCGGCCGTAGGCGTGGTCGGCGAGGAGATCCTTGCTGGGCGTGGGCATTTGCCAGTAATGCCGATAGGTGCGGCCGGGGCAGAGACGAACAAAGGGAAGCAGGGCTTCCTGCTGTTCCAGCGAGTGCAGTTTGTAGCGGCGGCGACGGGGGAAGTTTTGAGGGTGTTGCATGGTGTTTCTCCTGCTGTGACACAAGATAAACCACCTGCCGGGTGAGGCTGAGGTATTGGCAGGCGCGTGAGCGGATTGGCGTACCGGGCTAGCATTAAACCGGCGAGTGCATGGCACTCTCCTCCCACGCACCTGCCGAATGGCTCTGCCATGGCAAAGCAGCCCACGCAGCACGCTGCGTAGGCCTGGGGGTAATGCTAGCGACGGGACGCCAATCCCGTGTGCCGCGTGTGGGCGGCAACGTGGGGATTGTTGCCGAGGGGGCGGTTGGGGTCAAGGTGGGGTGGTTGGTTTGCTTGAGCGTGGCTTACTTGTTGAGTGATCTGGTTTTGAATCCGCTGCGCGGATGATGGTTTTCATTGCCGGGGCTGCCCGGCAGGCAGGAAGGGGAATTTGCTCGGCCAAATTCCCCTTCACCCCAAAGGCCGCCCTGCAAGCCTGGCCTACGGCTTCCCGCCGGTTCCCGTCAGGCCCGAGGCGCGGCTGAACCCGCGATTTGCTAACGTCAAATCGCTCAAACAGGGCAGCCGCTTAAGACCTCGGGCCTGCCACCCGGCGGCAGGCTTGAAGGGACCAGGGGCGCGTCGGATACATGCTTTCTTTTAGGGAGCTAGGCTTATCCACAGACAAGAGCAATGGGGTCAAGTTATTCACAGAAATGACCCACTTCGCTAAACCACCTCTCTTATTCAAAAAAGACCACCTTGTGTAGCGCTCAAGTGTCCCCTCGGGGCGCGCCGGAGAAAAAGGGGTCTGCAAGGTTTTAAGCGGCTGCTTTGTTTGAGCGATTTGACGCTAGCAAATCGCGAGTTCAGCCGCGCCTTGCAGGCCCCTTTTTCTTCGGGGTTTCGCGTCCTGGGGGACGAGGGGGGCTGGAAGGGGGCGGCGGCCCGCCCCCTCCCCGTTCGCCGCGCGGAAAGCGGCACCTAAATCATCATCCGCGCAGCGGACTCAACAGAAAAGCCCTCACAAATCACAGCGCAATCAAAGGAGGACACATCTCTCCGTGAAAGCAGATTCAACAAAGCAACCCTCTCCAAATACAGAGCAATCTATCGAACACCCCCGCCTCCCCTGCTACACTAAATCCCCGCCATGACCCCGGCATCCCCACCATGCACACCGCCCCCGCCCTCATCATCATCGACATGCAACAAGGCATGAGCCGCCCCGAAGCCGGCCCGCGCAACAACCCCCAGGCCGAAGCCAATATCGCCCAACTGCTGAACGCCTGGCGCCAGGCCGGCGCGCCGCTGGTCCACGTGCGCCACATCTCCCGCACCCCGGAGTCGCCGTTCTGGCCCGGCCAGCCCGGCGTCGAATTCCAGCCGGCGCTGGCGCCGCTGGCCAGCGAACACGTGATGGAAAAGAACGTGCCGGACGCCTTCGCCCACAGCGGCCTGGAACGCTGGCTGCGCGTGCGCGGCATCGAACAACTGCTCATCGTCGGCGTCAGCACCAATAACTCGGTGGAGGCCACCGCCCGCAGCGCCGGCAATCTCGGCTTCCACACCTTGGTGGCCGCCGACGCCTGCTTCGCTTTCGACAAGGCGGACTACGCCGGCACCCCGCGCAGCGCCGACGAGGTGCACGCGATGGCGCTGGCCAATCTGGACGGCGAGTACGCCCATATCGTTCAATGCGCCGACATGCTACGGCAGCTGCAATAAACCCTGATCAGGAGCCCAACCATGCAATTCGCCTACACCATTCTCTACGTCTCCGACGTCGCCGCCTCGCTGGCCTTCTTTGAAAACGCCTTTGGACTGAAGCGCCGCTTCCTGCACGAATCCGGCGATTACGGCGAGCTGGACACCGGCGCCACCACGCTGGCTTTCGCCGCCCACCCGCTGGGCCGCAGCAATCTGCCGGAAGGCTATGTGGCGGCGGACGCCTCGCCGCTGCCGCTGGGCATGGAGATCGCGCTGACGACCGACGACGTGGCCGCCGCCCACGCCCAGGCCTTGCGCCACGGCGGCGTTGAGCTGCAAGCGCCCTCGCTCAAGCCCTGGGGCCAGACGGTGTCCCATTTGCGTTGTCCGGATGGCTTGCTGTTGGAGTTGTGCTCGCCCATTTCCGCCTAAGAACCTGTTCACGATCTTTGTTAAGTACGTTGAGGCGTTGCGTAGATACACTGGAAACCTCGTATTCGACGCGCCCCACTCCCTTCAAGCCTGCCGACGGGTGGCAGGCCCGAGGTCTTAAGCGGCTGCCTGTTCGAGTAGCGCGACGTTAGCGCGCCATCACTGAGCGAATCAAAGATTCGCACGTAGAGAGTTCAGCCGCGCCTCGGGCCTGACGGGTCCCGGAGGGAAGCCGCAGGCCAGGCTTGCAGGGCGGCCTTTAGGGTAAAGGGAGATTTGGCCGCGCAAATCTCCCTTTCCGTTTGCCGGGCGGAACCGGCCCTAAATCATCATCCGCGCAGCGGATTCAATGCTTTGGCCAATACTTCAAATCAGAAAAGATCATGAACCGGCTCTAAAACGCCAGCCCAGCCCCAACAGCAGCACGACTCCGGCCAAGGCGGCCAGCGCCAGTTGCGGCCACGGCCCGGAGCCGCGCAGCGGGAACAAGACAAGCCCGGCGACGATCAGCGGCACGCACGCCGCCAGGCCCTGGCGCGCCAGCCTTGACGGCAAGCCCTGGCCCAGCCGGACGGCGAGCAGCGCGCCGGTCAAGCACACCCCGGCCAAGGCGGACAAGGCCAGGCCGGGCAGACCCAGCCAGCGCGGCAGCGTCAGCAACAGCGCGGCGCTCAGCGCGCTGCCGGCCAGTTCCACCGCCAACGGGCCGCGGGTGTCGCCCCCGGCGTAGCAGTAGCGCGCCAGCAGCGCGTTCCAAGCGCCGAACACAATGCCCGGCGCGTACAGCGCCAGCAGCAGCGGCAGCTCGCTCGCGGCCAAGCCGGCCGGCAGCAGCAGCGTCACCAGCGCCGGCGCGGCGCCGATCAGTCCGGCCGCCGCCGGCAGGGTCAGCAGGCCGCAGGCGGCCAGGCCGCGGTCCAGCAGCCGCAGCCGGTCCGCGTCCTGCGCGCCGCTCATCTTGCTCAACAAAACCTGGTTCAAACTCATCAAGGCGATCAGCGGCAGATTGATCAGCTTGCGCGCCAGATTCAGCAGGGTAATCGTCCCCTCGCCCAGCATCGAGGCGGCCAGGCGCTCCAACAAGCCCAGGCCCTGGCTGGCGGCCCCGCTGGCCAGCAGCGGCCACAACCGCCGCCAGACCTGCCGGACATCGCCGCGGCCGGCGCGCAGCCAGGGCCGCCAGCCCAGCCGCCAGTTGCCGGGCAGCAGCGCCGCCGCCATCAACCCGCTGCCGGCCAGAAAGCATTGCGCCAGCGTCGCCGCCGCCGTGGCCGGCCCGGCCCAGTACAGGTAGAGCGCCGCCGGCAGATTGAACAGCAGCGAGCCCAGTCCGGCCAGCAGGAAGCGGCCCTGCGCTTGCAACGGCGCCGCCAGCACCGCCTGGACCAACAGGCCGGGCGCCAGCCAGGCCAGCCAGCGCAAAGCGGCGGCGGCCGATTCCGCGTGAGCGGCGCCGATGCCGGGGGCCAGCGCCCGCGTCAGCCACGGGGCGGCCAGGCTCAGCAGCGCCGCCAGACCCAAGCCCGCGGCCAGCCAGTGGCGCAGCTGGCCGGCCAGCCAGGCGCCGCGCCGCTCCGGCGTCTGCGCTTGCCACAAGGGCAGCAGCGCGGCGGACAGCAAGCCGCCGGCCAGCAGGGTGCGCAAGGCTTCCGGCAGGAACATCGCCACCAGAAAGGCGTCGCTGCGGCCGCCGGCGCCCCAGGCGGCCACCAGCAGCCACTCGCGGGCGAAGCCGGCCAACAGGCCGGCCAGCGTGGCCAGGGTCAAGAGCGCGGCGGGACCGAACATGGACTCAGTGTCATTAGTGGAACAGGGTGAACAGCCCTTTGCCGCCCACCTTGTAGTTGAGATCGCGCGGCCGCTCGCCCATGGGCTTGGCCCCGCTGCCGCCGACGATCTTGTACGGCGCCACTTCCTTGCCCACCACGGTGTTGGCGGTGACCACCGCGCCGCGGCCGATGCGCGCGCCGTGGCCGATCAGCGCGCCGGTGGCGATCCAGGCGTAGTCGTCGATATAGACCGGCGCGGACACCGACCAGAATTCCGGCGCGCTCAGGTCGTGACTGCCGGCGATGATCTTAGCGTAGGAGGCGATGGCGACGTGATCGCCGATGATCAGCCCGGCGCGCGCGTCCAGCAGGCAGTGCCAGGCCACGCAGCTGTCCGCGCCTATCACCAGATTGTTGACGCCCAGCACCTCGGTGTTGCGCCACACGCTGGAGCCCTTGCCGATGCGCGCGCCGCCCAGGCGCAGCCAGGCCAGCCGCAGGTGGTGGGACGGCAGCTTGTTGATCAGGATGTTGTAGCCCTGCTCCCAGGCGCGCAGCCAGCGGTCCTTGAAAGTGGCCCAGTTGAGGCCGTAGCGCGGCACCAGCTGAGTGGGCACTTCGTCGCGCAAGAGCGCGTAGAAGCGGCTCGCCAAGGGGTGCGGGATGCGGCTTTCCATGTCGACGGAGACGATGGACACGCGCGGTTCCGCAGCGTCGCCCTCCTCGAAGGCCACGTTGTTGGCCAGCATCCAGTCGTAGGCGGCGGCCAGTTCCGCCGCCGGCGCGCCCAGACGCGCGGCGTAGCCGTCCAGCCGCTCGCGCAGCGCGCTGCTGTGGTAAATGCGGTGGCGCAGCGTCAGCGCCGGCGCGGCGGGAAGATCGGTGGGTTTCATCGCGGTTTCGCTTTCGGATCAACGGTTTTCGGGCCGGAGGGCGCGACGGCGCTCAATAGCGGATCGCCGCGGCCGGCCAGCCGGCGCGCCGCTTGCAGATTGACGCCCATCAGCAGCCAGAACAGGCCGATCAGCACCATGGTGAAGCTGTAGTAGTGGTCGAACAGGCCGGTGAGCAGCGCCGCCAGCAAGCCGGACAGGGTGCCGAGCCAGATCGCGCGCTCCGGGTCCAGCGCGGACAGCGGGCCGCGCGGCCGCGCCTCGCGCCACCAGGCCACGGTGACGGCGACGAAGAGCAGCATGCCGGGCGCGCCCAGCTTGTAAACGTAATTGAGCCAGAGGTTGGAGATGCCGAGCAGGCCGCTGTCCGGCGGCGGCGGATCCACTTTGAAACCCAGGCCCAGCGGATAGGCGCGCATCGCGTCGGGGAAGCGGCGGTATTCGTCCATGCGGATTTCCGTACTGGCGTTGCTGGCGGAGAAGGTGGTGGCCAGGCGTTCCTGCAAGGGCGGATAGAACAAGACCAGGGCCAGGCCCAGCGCCGCGGCCAGGCCGATGATGCGGCCGGCGTGCGGCGCGCGCCGCCAGCTCAGCCACAGCAAGACCAGCGCCAGGCTGACGATGGCCCCGCGCGAAATGCTGAACAGCAGACCGGCCGCGCCCAGCAGCGCCACCGTCAGGCCCAGCAAGCGCCGCCAGCCGCGCTGCGCCAGGCCGTAGAAGAAGGCCAGCGGCAGGAAGAGCGCCAGCGCGCCGCCGGTGAGATTGGGATGCACCCAGGGCGAGGCCATGCGGGTGTAGTTGGCGGAGAAGATGTCGCGCACCGCTTCCGGATGAGCGTAGCGCAGTTTTTCCAGCACCGGGATGAAGCTGTTGGCGTCGCGGTCCTTGAGGAAATAGCCGATGGACAGCAGCAGCATGGCCAGCGTGCCCAGCAGCAGCGTCACGATCAGGCGGTCGCGGCTGCGTTCGTCCGGCAGCAGCAGCGGCGCCAGAAACAAGGCGGACAGATTGAGCAGCCAGCGCGCCCAGTTGACCGGGCCGTTGCCGTCGGCCTGCACCATCAGCTGGCCCGCCAGAAACGGCAGCAGGCTGAAGGCCATCAGCCACAGCAGCAGCCCTTCGGCGCGGCCGCGCGGCCATTGCAGGAGGCCGACGGCCAGCCGCGGCAGCGCCCCCAGCCAGGCCAGGCCCAGCAAGGCCTCGGACACGGTGACGCGCACGCCCAGTTGCACCGTGGCGTAAGGCGCCAGGGTGGCGGCGAGGCCGAACAGCGCCAGTCCCAGCAAGGGCGCGCGCAGCACGGCGACGCCGGCGCAGGCGGCGGCCAGCGCCAGCGCGGCGGCGGCCGGACTGAGCAGGGCCAGCAGGCCGCCGAACAACAGCCCGCAGCTCAGGGCGAGCGCGCGATTCAGCGGCGTCATGCCAGCAGCCTGTCCAGCAGTTGATCCACGCGGCGGCGGTAGGCGTCCATATCGTAGCGGCGCGCCCAGGCGCGGTTGGCGTCGACATCGCCGTCCGGCCCGGCCGCGGCCAGCCGGTGCATCAAGGCTTGCAGCTCGCCGCCGTCGTTGGGGGCGAAACGCGCCGCTTGCGGCGGCGCGACCTCGTCCAGCGCGGAGCCGGTGGCCACCGCCACCGGCGTGCCTTGCGCCAGCGCCTCGATCACCGGCAGGCCGAAGCCTTCGGCGTAGGACGGCTGCCATAGCCGTTCCGCCCCCGCGTACACCGCGCTCAGCATGGCGTCGTCCAGATCGCTGAGCCAGATCAGGCCGTCCAGCCGCCGCAGCTCCGCCGGCAGGTCCTCCGGCCGCGCCACCAGCGCCAGCGCCGGCAGGTCCGGCTGGCGCTGACGCGCTTTCCGCCATTGCTCGACGAACCAGGGCATATTCTTGCGCGGCTCGCGCGCGCCCACCGCCAGCCAATAACGCGCCGGCAAGCCGGCCGGCGGCTCCGCGGCCGGCCTCGCCGGCTGCGGCACCGCGTTGGGCAGCAGCGCCAGCTTGGCGCGCTGGCGCGGAAACAGCCGCGCGGCGGCGTCGGCGGTGAATTGCGACGGCGTCCAGACCGCGTCGGCGCGTTGCAGGGAGCGCGCGGTGCCGGCCCAATCGATCACGCGATAGGCCAGCGCGCGCAGCAGGCTGACGTGGTAGTTGTCCAGGGTCAGCTGGAACACATCGTGCAACAGCATGGCGTAGCGCACGCCGCCGGGCGCGCGCCAGGGCGGCAGCCCGGTGTTGGCGGTGGCGATGTAAAGATCCAGCCGCCGGGCGCGGATGGCCTGCGGCAAAAAGCGGCATTCGAAATGCCAACGCTCGCGCGGGCGATGCAGCCCGTCGGCCGGGCTGGGCCGCGCCGGGCATTCCGCCAGCCTCCGGTGGGGATGGTCGGCCGGACAGGCGGTGAAACGCAGCACTTCCACGTTCGGCCTCGCCGCCAGCGCGGCCTCCAGCGCCAGCACTTGCCGCGCGATGCCGGAGCGCGGCGCGGCGGTCACCGGGCGGTAGTCAATTCCGATGCGCATGTCTCAGCTCCCGGTACAAGGTTTCCAGCTGGTCGGCGGCGATGGCCCAATCGTGCCGCCGCCGCACGAATTCGCGCCCGGCCGCGCCCAGGCTGGCCGCGCGCTCCGGCCGGCTCAGCAGCGCGGCCGCCGCCTCCGCCAATTGCTCGGCGTCGTCGCCGCGCAGGTATTCGCTGTCGGGACGCAGGTCCAGCCCGGACGCGCCCTGCGGCGTGCTCAGCAGCGGCAGGCCGGCGGCCAGCGCCTCCAGCACCTTGAGCTTGGAGCCGCCGCCCTGACGCAGTCCGGCGATGAAGGCCGCGGCGCGCCGCTGCTGCGTCGGCAGTTCCGGCACGAAACCCAGCCACTCCAGCCGCGCGTCCGGCCAGCGCCGCGCCCAGTCCTCCGGCATCGCGTAGCCGCATATCGCCAGCCGCGCCCGCGGCAAGCGCCGCCACAGCCTAGGCATCACTTCCGCCGCCAGCCAGACGGCGGCGTCGCGGTTGGGCGGGTATTCGAAATTGCCGACGAAGAGCAGACGCTGGCTGGCGTAATCCGGGCGGACTTCGGCGAAGGCGTCGGCGTCCACGCCGTTGATCACCACGTCCACCAGCCGGCCGCTGTGCTGGGCCATCGCCGCGGCGTCCTCCCAGGTGACGGCGGCGACGCGCTCGGCGGCGTTCAGCGCCAGGGCCGCCCAACGCCGGTAACGCCAGCGGTCCCACCAGACGAAGGGCGCGCACCAGCGCGGCAGATGCTGATAGGTGGCCGCGCCCAGTTCGGACTCGACATTGTGCTCGGTCAGCAAAAAGGGCTGACGGCGGCGGTCCAGCGCTTCCAGGAAGGGCTGCAAGCCGTAGCTGTGCTCGATCTGCACCACGTCCCAACGCTGGCGCAGCAGGCCGTCGAAAGTGCGGCTCAGATCAGGCGACAGGCCGTTGACGCTGGCCAGCATCGGGTAGGGCCCCAAGGCCGCCGCCAATAGCGTCAGCGGGTGCTTCAGCGGCCGGCGCGGCAGCACGATCAGCCGTTCCACAATGCCTTCCAGCTGGCGGCGGCAGGCCTCGCTGGCCGGTTCCTTGCTCTGCACCAGCAAGGTGATGCGGTGGCCGCGCGCCGCCAAGGCGCGCAGCAGCTGGAACTGGCGCAGCTTGCCGCCGCTGGTGGTGGGCCAGGGCAGATACGGCAGGGTCCATAGAATGCGCAGCGGCGGGCAGCCGCCAAGGGAAAGAGAGGCCGGCTTCATTCTCGCCACTCCAGGATTTGCAGCTGCGGCTTCACCGCCACGCTCAGGCTGTCGCCGGCGGCGCTCAAGGCCGCGCTGCTTCCGCTCAAGGGCTGGCGCAGCGTGGCGCGGGCGACGCCGGGCAAGCGCGCCGCGCCGCCGTTCGCGCTCCAGAACATCCACAGGCGCGCGCCGTCCGGCTTGCGCCAGGCGATGCTGTACAAACCGTCCGGCGCGGCGTCCAGGCGCGGCGGCGGCGCCGGCTCCAGCCGCGGGCCGGTGATGGCGAGAAAGCGCGCCAGCGCCTTGTAGGCGGGCTTGGGCTTGCCGTTCAGATCCAGCAAGCCGTAACCGCGGTCGCGCGCGCTGGCGCGCTGGTCCAGATCGGACAGCGCGAACAGAAAGACGCGGTCGTAGTCCAGCGCGCTCATCAGCGCCAGCCGGCGCAGTAAATAATCCGCCTGGCCGCCGCGGCCGATGATGTCCTGCTCTTCCTTGGGGCCGGCGTAGCTGGACCAGCCCCATTCGGTGGCCCAGATGCCCGGCGCCTTGACCTGGCGCAGCCGGGCGTTGATCTGCTGAGCGCGCAGCACGAAGTCCCGCGTTTTAGGGTCATCGCCCTCAGGCTGCTGGCTGTAGGGATGGTAGGCGACGATGGTTTTCAGATTCAGCGTGCCCTTCTTGCCCAGTTCCTCCAGCATCAGGCCGCCGCGCACCGGCATCTGGCTGTAATAAGCCATGCCGGCCATCACCACCGGCTTGCCCGGCGCCGCGGCGCGCAGCGCTTCCGCGCTGGCCTGCAACAAACGGCCGTAACCTTCCGGGCTGGGCAGCGGCCGCCAGAAGCCGGGCAGGTTGGGTTCGTTCCACACCTGCCAGGCGTCCACCGCCGGATAGCGCTTGGCCAGCATGGCCATGCGTTTGGCGAACACCTTGTCGTCCTTGGGCGGGTACTGGTCGCTGGAACCAAGCAGCGGCGGCACGCTGCTGGCGAAGGGCGCCGATCCCACCAGGTAGAACACCGATTTGAGCTTCTGCGCCTTCAGCGTGTCCACCAACTGATCCAGCGGCGCGAACACGAACTGGTTTTCCTTGGGTTCGTGGCGGTCCCAATGCAGGTCCACCCGCACCCAGCTCAGGCCCAGCGATTTGAGCTGCTGCATCTGGCGCTGGTATTGCTCCGGCGTAAACCAGAGGAAGTGCGCGTTGACGCCGAGAAAGTCGCGCCACACCACCGGCCGGCCGGCGGTCAGCTCGGTGGTTTCGGCGCGCGGGCCGGCCGCGGCCAACGTCAGCGCCGCCGCCAGGACCAGCATCCGCCACGCCGCGCCGCGCGCGCTAGCCATGCGCCCTCTCCCCCAGCGCGGTCTGGAACATGCGCAGAAACTGCGTCGCCACGCGCGGCCAGGCGCGTTCCCGCCCCAGGCTGCGTGCCTGTTCGCTGTGCAGACGCAAGCGCTCGGGCTGACGCAGCAGGCTGATCAGGGTCCGGGCCAGCGCCGCGCTGTCCCCGCGGGCGTAGACCTCGCCGTTGCCGAAGGAGGCCTCCTCGGCCAGCGCGCGCGCGTCGGAACAGACCACGCCGCGGCCGCAGGCCACGGCCCAGGACAGCGCGCCGCTGGCGCCGCACATCCGGCCCAGCAAGGCCAGCTTCCACGATTCCCGATACGGCAGCACCATGGCGTGATGGGCCTGGATCAGGCCGGGGATGTCGGTGGCCGGCAGGTCCGGCCGCCATTCCAGCATGTCCCGGTGCAGCCCCAGCAGGATGGCTTGCTGGCGCAGGGATTCCAGATAAGAGCCGGAGCGGCCGAAGGCGACGTCCGGGGCCACGCCGCCCGCCAGGGTCAGCCGCACCCGGTCCCGGGTGTCCGGTTCTTGCTGCAGCAGGGCCAGCGCGTCCAGCACATCCTCTATGCCCTTGCCCTGGTAGATGTAGCCGAAGTACAGCAGCCGCAGCGGCCCCTGCGGCGGCAAGGCCGGCAGCGGTTCGGCGGCGATTTCGCGATTACCGTGCGCAATGTGGAACACCCGGCCGTCCGGCAAGCGCATCCGCCGGGCCAGGCCTTCCGCGCCGGTGGCCGTCAGCGTCACCAGCCGGGTCAAGCGCCGCGCCAGCCGCCGCTCGCGCGCCAGCGTCAGCGGGGCGGCCAGCAAGGCCGCGGCCTGGGCCAACGGGCGCGGCAGCCGCCGCGGCAAGCCGGGCGGCCGCCAGACCAGGCGTTCCGGATCATGGACGGTGGCCGTCAGCCTCAAGCCCGGCTGATGGCGCGCCAACCACTCCAGCGCCATGAATTCGCCGCAGCGGCCGCCGCCCAGTTCCGCGTGCACCAGATCGAAACGCCGCCAGTCCACGTTCTGCATCTGCCAGGACAGTTCCAGCGCGTTGAGCGCCAGCGGCTGCCCGTCCAGCGGGGAGACGACGCTGACGCCTTCGTCTTCCAAAGCCCGACGCCAGGCGTCGGCGTAGTCGGCGATGCCGTTTTGCTCCGACGGCAGCGGAGCCAGCAGGGCGATCTTCATCGGCCTTCTCCTTTCCAACGCGCCGCGCCTCTCAACACGGCGGCGGGGATTTCAAAACGGCGGCGGTTGAGCACAATGCCGTCTACCTGTCCGAACGCGGCGCCCAGGATGGCCAGCGCGTTTTCCACCACCGGCACCGTGGAGGCGCGCGCCTCCACCACCAGCAAGATCAGATCGGCGCGCTTCAGCTGCACGAAGGCCTGCTGATTGTCGAGCAGCGCCGGCGCTTCGATCAGCGCCACCTCGCCGGCGGCGACGCGCGCGTCCCCGGCGGCCAGCCGCGCCGGCACGCCGCGCTCGGCCAGCACCCGCAAAAAATGACCGGCGACGAAGCTGACGCCCTCGCCGCGCCGCGACGACGCCAGGCCGATGACCAGGCCGTCCCGCGCCAGCTTGTCGGCCGGCAACTGGCTGTACAGGCGATAGACGCTGGCCTCGAAGGCCGGTGGCGGGGTCCGCCCCGGTTCCAACTCCATCAGCGTGCTCCACAGCGGCACGCCGAAACGGCGCTCTACGCCGCCGCCGTCGTGGATGCGCTGGTCCAGCAGATAGCACAGGTAGAGCGCGAACAGGCCTACCGCCAGGCCGGCCGGCGCCGCGGCCAGCAGGATGGCCAGGCTCTTGGGAAACACTCGCGCCGGGCTGAAAGTGGCCTGCTCTATCACCGCGATATTGCTGATGCGGCTATTGTCCAGCTCGCGGTCTATGCGCGCTTTTTCCAGGCTGTCGCGGTAGAGCAGATAGTTCTTTTCCGCCACCGCCAGATTGCGTTCCAGCCGCGACAGCTCCGGCTCCACGCCGAGAATGCGCGCGCGCTCGTCCTTCAGCTCGGCGATGGCCTTGTCGTAAGCCGCCACCTTGGCCTTCAGCTCGCCGGCGCGCATCCCGCGCTCCAACTTGCCGCGCTCCAGCAGATTGACGAGATCGCTGGGCGCGCGGTTTTCCGAGCGCTGCACCGTGTCTTTTTCCCGGGCGATCAAGTTCTTAAGCGCGGCGATGTTTTCATCCAGTTCGCGGATGGGCGGCGCGTCCGGCAGATAGGTCTTGAGCTTGTCCAGCCGTTCCAGCTCCAGGCCGTTGAGCTTGAGCTTGAGGTCTTGCCGCGCCGGGTTCAGGCTCAGTTCGCGCTCCTTGACGATTTCGCGCGGCAGCTTGCCGCCGCTGGCCTGGGCGTTGGCGATGCCGCCCTGCATCGCCGTCCACTCCGCCTGATCGGCGCTGCGCGCCGCCTCCAACTTGTTGAGCTGGTCGGTGAGGCTGTCCAGACGCTCCTTGGAGCTGATGCCGTCGATCTGGCGCAATTGCTGGCCGATCCGCTCCTTGTAGCCGGCGATCTGCTCGGCCAGCTTGCCGCTTTCGGTTTCGTAAAACGCGTACAGGCTTTTGCGCCCCAACGCGCGGCTGCGCTCGTCGATATACAGCGCCAGCCATTTGTTCAGCACTTGCCGCGCCACCGCCGGATCGCCCCAGCTGAAAGCGATTTCCATCACCGCCGAGCCGCTTTGGTGGCTGACGCTGAATTGCTTTTCCAGCTTGGCGGCCAGCCGCTCCTGCGGCGTCTGCGTTTCCACCACCCCGATCAGGGCCAGCGCGTCGCGCGCGCCGTCCAGCACAGCGCCGGCCGCCTGCTTTAGCCGATGCTTGACGGTTTTCCACCAGCCTTGCGGCGGCGGAGAACGCATCTCGTTCAGGTAGTAGTCGGCCACTTGGTGGATGATGGGGCGGCCGGTCAGCAGCTTTTCCTCGTCGACGATGGGGTCGCGCTGAGTGCTGGGCGCCACCAGCGTCTGACGGTCGGCGTATTCGATCGGCAACGTACTGGTGTCGCGGCCGGGCTTGACCAGCAGCCGCGCTTCGGATTCGTAGCGGGCCGGCAGCAGGAAGGCGCCCAGCGCCGCCACCAGCACGGTGGCGACGAAGGCCCATTTGAACTCGCGCCGGAAGATGAAGAACAGGCGGGCCAGGTCGCGGAAGGAGCGGATTTCTATCATATCGCTATCGCCGGTGCGGACCAGGGGCTAGCCGCCGGCCTTGATGGTGGGGTTGTTCTGGATGTTGACGTTGTTGCTGCCCTTGCCGCCCAGGTCGTAATTCAGTCCTATGCCTATCGCCTTGGAGAAGGGCAGTAGCTGGTTGACGTACATGTCCACGCCTTCCACCGCCTTGCCGATGGCGGACTTGGGCACGAACACGATGTCGCCGCGCTGCAGCATCACCCCGCGCCGTCCGGCGGCCGGGTCCAGCATCCGCGCCAGATCGGTGAAATAAATCTGATACAGGCCGGTCTCGTCCATGCGCAGCAGCGCCACGTGCTCGCTGTCGGCGGACGGCAGCACGCCGCCGGCGCCTATCACTGCCTGTTCGATGCTGGCGGCGGCGCTCAGCTCGAAGGCGGACGGATTGCGCACCGCGCCGCCGACGAAGACGCGGTTGCCCGGCGCGATGGCGATGTTGACGGTGACTTGCGGCTGGCGGTACAGCGCGGACAGCCGCTCGGTGATCTCCGCCCCTATCTCCTCCGGCGTGCGGCCGCCGCCGCGGACCAGGCCGGCGTTGGGATAGGAAAAGCTGCCGTCCGGGCGCACGAAGAACAGCGCCATCTCGTCTTTTTCCGCCGGGGATTGCGCGTCGCGGACGATGCGCAGGGTGTCGCCGTTCATCACCCGCGTCGTCGGCGGCGGCAATTGGCTGATGTCGCGCAGCGCCAGCCGCCGCGCTTCCACGGTCTTGGCGTCTGGCAGCGCGATGGTGCTGGGGGTGGAACAGGCCGTCAGTCCGCCCAGAACGGCGGGCAACAAGACGGCGGCGAGCTTGGCGGTGGTCATCGCGTTCATTTCCAGTAAGCGGGGAACATGCTGAGGCGGCGCTTGAGCGCGCGCGGCAGCCAGCGTTCGACATGGCCCAGCCGGTAGCCGGCCAGCTTGAGCGCGCAGCGCAGCAGCACTTCGGACTGCCGCCAGGGCTGGCCGGCGCGGCGAACCGTCTCCAGTTCCGAGCGCACAAAGCGCCGCCCTTCCGCGCCGGCGCGGCCGAAGCGTTCGGCGATCCAGCGCTCGCGGCCGTAAAACACGCCGATGTCGAAATAACGGCGCATTTCCTCCCACAGCCCGTAATCGTGGGAATGGTGGACGCAGGCGGCGGCTTCGTAGCGCACCGACCAGCCGGCCAGCAGCATGCGGCCGGCGACGTGGGCGTCTTCGGAGCCGATCACGTCCACGGGGAAACCGCCCACCCCGCGCAGCGCCTCGCGGCGATAAGCGGCGAAGGAGTCCGAGCTGAAACAGGTCTTGATGCCCAGCTCGGCGGCGTCGGCCAGCCGCTTGGTGCGGCTGAACGGCGGATAATTGAAGCGGCGCGCGTGCGCGCCCAGCAAGCCGGCGTCCGGCTGCGGCAGTTGACGGCCGTAGGCGACGCCGATGTCGTCCTCCGCCAGCAGCGCGTCGCGCAAGCGGCGCAGGGCGTCGGGGCCGGCGGGAATGGCGTCCTGGGTCAGATAGATCAGCACTTTGGCGTCGGTCAGCTCGCTGGCCAGCCGGCGGGTGCCGCCGTGATTGAAGTCCGCGGCGCGCACCGGCACCACGCTGGCGCCGGCGGCCAGCAGGCGCGCCCGGCTGCCGTCGCTGGACTCGCTGTCCAGCACCAGCCATTCGTCCGGGCGCAGGCTTTGCGCCGCCAGCGCCGGCAGCAGCCGGTCCAGATGGCGGCCGGCGTTGCGCACCGGCAGGATCAGCGCGGTTCGGCTCACGGCGCGGTCTCCGAACGGCCGTAGTCGTCGGCGAAGCGCACGATGTCGTCCTCGCCCAGGTATTCGCCGCTCTGCACCTCGATCAACACCAGGTCGATCAGGCCGGGATTGCTCAATCTATGGGTTTCGCCGGCGGGAATGAAGGTGGATTCATTGGTGTGCAGCAAGCGCTCTTCTTGGCCGTGGGTCACCATCGCCGTGCCGCTGACCACGATCCAGTGCTCGCTGCGGTGATGATGCATCTGCAAGGACAGCGCCGCGCCGGGCTTCACCACGATGCGCTTGATCTTGTAGCGCTCGCTGTCCGCCAGCACGGTGTAATGGCCCCAGGGCCGCTGCGAGCTCAGGTGCAGCCGCCAGGCCGGGTGGTTCTGCTCCTGCAGCCGCCGCGCCAGCTCCCTCACGTCCTGGCTGCGCTCGCGCTTGGCCACCAACAAGGCGTCCGGGGTGTCCACCACCGCCAAATTGTCCACGCCCAGCATCGCGATCAGCCGGCCGCGGCTCTGGATGAAACAATCCCGGCTGTCCCGCAGCAAGGCGTCGCCGCTGACGCGGTTGCCGTCCGCGTCAGCCGGGAACTGCTCGGCCAGGCTGTCCCAGTTGCCGATATCGCTCCAGCCCAGCTCGCAGCGCACCACCGCCGCGGCGCGGGTATGCTCCATCACCGCGTAGTCGATGGAAATGTCCGGGCAGCGGCCGAAGCGCTCATGCTCCAGCGCGCGCAGCCTGTGGTCCGCGTGCGGGGACGCCGGGCTGTGCGCCAGGCAGTCCCGCACCGCCGCCAGCACCTGGGGCGCGTGTTCGGCCAGCTCTGCGCACAGCGCGGCGGCGGAAAAACAGAACATGCCGCTGTTCCACAGATGACGGCCGCCAGCCAGATAGCTCTCGGCGGCGGCGCGGTCCGGCTTTTCCACGAAACGCGCCACCTCCTGGCCGTCGGCGCCGATCGCCGCGCCGGCCTCGATATAGCCGAAGCCGGTTTCCGCGCGGCTGGGCGTCAGGCCGAAAACGACGATGCGGCCGGCGGCGGCCAGCCGCGCGGCCTTCTCCACCGCGGCGGCGAAAGCGGCTTCGTCGGCGATCAGATGATCCGCCGGCAACGCCAGCAGCAGCGGATCGGCCTCCGGCTCGCGCTCCAGCAGGTCCGCGGCGGCGGCGGCCAGCGCCGGCGCGGTGTTGCGCCCTTCCGGCTCCAGCAGCAGCTCCAGCGCCAGTCCACCGGCGTTGACCGCCCGGCATTCGTCCAGGGTGCGCAGCTGCGCCTGCTGATTGGTGATGATCATCACCCGTTTCACCCCCGGCAGGCGCGCGGCGCGCAGAAAGGCTTTCTGCAACAGGCTCTGATCGTCGGCCAGCCGGATGAAGGGCTTGGGAAACGCTTGCCGGGACACCGGCCACAAACGGGTGCCGGCGCCGCCGGACACGATGCAGGGAATCAGTTCTGGTCTTGGGCTTTGCATGGCGGCCTCAATAGGCTTCGTCGGCCGAGAGCACGGCCGGCAGGGTGCGGATCAGGATGTAGGCGTCGAACCACAGCGACCAGTTCTCGATGTATTCGAGATCGTGCGCCACTCGGCGCTCTATCTTGGTCAGCGTGTCGGTCTCGCCGCGGTAGCCGTTGACCTGGGCCCAGCCGGTAATGCCCGGCTTGACCCGGTGGCGGGCGGAATATTCCGCCACCGCGTCCTCGAACAAGACGCCGGCGGCCTTGGTGGCGGTGGCGTGCGGACGCGGCCCCACCATGGACATGCTGCCGCCCAGCACATTGAGCAATTGCGGCAACTCGTCCAGGCTGGTCTTGCGGATGAAACGGCCGACGCGGGTCACGCGCGGATCGCGGCGGGTGGTTTGCGCCTCGGCGTCCGCGTCGGCCTGCTCCACGTACATGGAGCGGAATTTGTAGACCTCGATCAGGCGGTTGTTGTAGCCGTAGCGCCGCTGCCGGAACAACACCGGCCCCGGCGAATCCAGCTTGATCGCCGCGGAGATCAACAACATCAGCGGCGCGGCCAGCGTCAGCGCGCAAGCGGCCAGCAACACGTCCTCGCAGCGCTTGAGCAAGGGCGACCAGCCCTTGAGCGGCCGCTCGGAAATATTGAACATGGGCAGCCCGGCCACCGCGCTCACCCGATGATGGGCGTGCCGCAAGCCCGCCATGTCCGGCGCCAGCAGCACCGTCACCGGCAAGCGCCGCAGCAGGCTGACCAAATCCCCCATCCGCTTGACCGCCGCCCAGGGCAGCGCCACCAGGATTTGCTGCACCTCGCCCTCGCGCACCATCGCCTCCAGCCGCTGCATGCCGCCCAAATAGGGCAGGCCGGCCATCGCGTGCTGCAAACGGTCGGAGCGGTCGTCGACAAAACCAATCACGCAAGCGCGGATGTCCGCGTTCTCCCGCAGGAAACCGGCCAGCAAGTGGCCGCTGGCGGTACAGCCCAGAATCACCGTGCGTTGCAGGCCCACGCCGCGGCGCACCAGCCGGCGGCACCAGACATGCACCAGCAAGCGCTGCGACAGCAAGAGCGTCAGCGTCGCCGCGAACCAGACCGGCCACAGCCGGTCCGGCAAGGCCGCCAGCGCCGGCGACAGCCCGCGCGCCAGCCACAAGACCGCAAACAGCAGCGCGCACGCCGCGGCCAAGGGCCGCAAACGCAGCTGACGCAGAAACATGCCGCCGCCGTAGACGCCAAAGGCCTGAAAAGACAGCAAGGCCAGGACGCCGGCAAGCAGCAAGACCTGCACGGCCTGCCCGCGGGCCTCCGCCGAAACCGGCTCAAGCAGCAGCAAAACGCAGCCGGGCGCCAACACCATCGCCAAATGCGTCAGCCGAGCCAGCAGCCGCAGATAGGTCAAGGTCTCGGGGTAGAACTGCACCAAGCTGTCCACATTGCGAATTCGCATCACATAAACCGTTAAGTTTAATTTGCTTAAACAAAAACGCCTTTTCAGTTTAAAATTTTGCTTAAATGTCTTTAAATCTTTTACGCAATATCGCAGCAAAGCTTCTCCGACGCAACCAGATTTACGTTACAGTTTGAAATCTGTTGTCAAAAAGAATGTAAAGCGGGCGCTCAAGCTGACTGCGCGGCGATTTATCGATTAAAATCACGACATCACCCCAGAAGGAACGATGCGATGTATCAGTCCGATTTCACCCAATTCATCAACGGCTTCCTGGAAGAGCATCCGGAAGTGGACAGCCAGCGCCGCGACCTGCGCCTGACCCTGTGGGATCGTCAAGTGAACGCCGACGACCAGAAACGCTGGAAAGAATCCCGCGTGCCGCAGCAGCCCTATGTCTACCAGCCGGAATAAGCCCGGCTCCCCGCCTGACCCGACGCCCGCGCCGCGGGCGTTTCCGATTGCACTGCACACCCCATGACCAGCCGCACCGTGGCGCTAGACGGCGCCTTGCACGATTACCTGCTGAACATCAGCCTCAGCGAACACCCGGTGATGCGCGATCTGCGCGAATTCACCGCCACCCACCGCATGGCCAAAATGCAGATCGCGCCGGAACAGGGCCAGTTCATGGCCTGGCTGGCGCAGCTGATAGGCGCGCGGCGCTATCTGGAGATCGGCGTATTCACCGGTTACAGCGCGCTGGCGGTGACGCTGGCGATGCCGGAAGACGGCCGCACGCTGGCCTGCGACGTCAGCGAAACCTTCACCGCCATCGCCCGCGACTACTGGGCCCGCGCCGGCGTCGCCGAGCGCATCGAACTGGTGCTGCAACCGGCGCTCGCCACCCTGCGCCAACAGCTGGACGCCGGCCAGGCCGGCCAGTACGACCTGGCCTTCATCGACGCGGACAAACCCGCCTACCGCGACTATTACGAAGCCTGCCTGCAGCTGGTGCGCCCCGGCGGCGTGATCGCCATCGACAACATCTTCCTGTCCGGCCGCGTGGTGGAGCCCAAGCCGGGAGACCCGCCCGGCGTGCATCTGATGCACGACTTCAACGCCGGCCTGAAGCACGACCCGCGCATCCGCATGTGCGTGCTGCCGGTGGGGGACGGGCTGACCCTGTGCACGCGGCTGGCCTAAGAACCTGTTTACGATCTGCTGCGCGTCGGCGGGTTGGATAGAAATGGGCGTTGAAACCAAGCTCAGTGCTCATGTACCACGAGTACATTCCGCTTTTTCGCTTGTTTTCGCCTTGTCTCGCCTTAGCTCGCTAGATCGTAAACACGTTCTAAGCGCCCCCAGGCCGGCGCGGCCATGAACTTTTCATGATCCGCCGCGGTCTGATCCGCTTCCCCCGGACACCTAGACCGGAGCCCGGTGTATCATGACCGCTTGCCAACGCTAACAGACGCTCCATGCTCAATCGCCGTCCCCGCCGCCAGATGAACCAGATGAACGTCGTGCCTTACATCGACGTGATGCTGGTGCTGCTGGTCATCTTCATGGTGACCGCGCCGATGTTCACGCCCGGCGTGATCGAAGTGCCCAGCGTGTCCCAGGCCGCCAGCATCGACACCCGTCCGCTGGAAGTGACCGTGGACGCCCAGGGCAAGATCCAACTGATAGACAACGACCGCAAGACCGACGTCGCCTCCGTCGCCGATCTTGCGGTGCAAATCCAGGCCTTGGGCGCGGCCGAACGCCCGGTGGCCATCTCCGCCGACGCCAACCTCAAGTACGCCGAAGTGGTGCAGATCGCCGACAAACTCCACCAGGCCGGCGTCAAGCGCGTGGCGCTGACGGTCAAGCAGCAGAAGCAGGGATGATGGCCGCAGTGTCCACCTCGCCGCGTCCTTGGTCGCTGATCGTTTCGGTACTGCTGCACGTCGCCGTGGTCGGCCTGCTGCTGTGGGGCGGCTTCCATTCCCAAACCCTGCAGGAACAGGCGCCGGTGGCGCTGGAGCTGTGGACCACCGCGCCGCCGCCGCCCGCGCCGGCCGCGGTGGCCGAACCCAAGCCCGCGCCGGTGGCGGAACCGCCGCGCCCCGCCGTGGCCGAGCCGCCGGCCGACGTCAACCTGGGCCGCGACAAGAAACCGCCGGAACCGCCCAAGCTCAAGCCGGAACCCAAGCCCGAGCCTAAACCGGAGCCCAAGCCGGAACCGGCGAAGAAGCCCGAAGCGAAAAAAGCGGACAAGCCCGCCGAGAAAAAACCGGAGGCCAAAGCGCCGCCGGCGCCGGCCGCCAAACCGCAGGCCAAGCCCAAGCCGTCCAAAACCTACAACCCGGAAGCCGACGACCTGTTGGCCAGCCTGGACAGCCCGCGCACCAGCGGCAAGGCCAATGCGCGCAGCGATCAGGCCGGTTCGCCCAACGGCGTGGCCGGCGGCGCGGCCAACGGCTCGTCGACGGCCAAAGCCGGCTGGATCAGCCGGGTCAAGGCCAAAGTCACCCCGCTGGTGCAAGTGCCGCCGGAACTGAGCGGCAACCCCAAAGTGGTGTTGCAGGTCAGCCTGCTGCCCTCGCTGGAAGTGAACCGGGTGCAGCTGCTGCAAAGCAGCGGCAGCAAAGCTTACGACGACGCGGTGCAAAGGGCGATCTGGGAAGCGAAAACCTTCCCGGCGCTGCCGCCCGGCGCCAATTTCAACGATGGCTACCGACAGTTCAAGATGGAGTTCCGGCCCAAGTCATAAGGCGGACCAAACACAAGCCATGATGGACCGGCTGCGGCGTCGCCTCATGCCGATAGACTGATTCGAGGGAACTAATGTCCAGCTTCAAAACTCTGTTGAATATGCTGCTCGTCACGCTGGGCCTGATGGCCGCAGGCGGCGCGCAAGCGGAAATGACCATCGAGATCGTCGGCGGCGGGGCCAATCGCCACGCCATCGCCATCGCGCCGTTCAAGGACGAAGCCAACGCCCAGGGCGGCCTGAGCCCGGTGATCAAGAACGATCTGACGATTTCCGGCGCCTTCCGCATGGTGGACGCCGCCGGCGTGGCCAATACGCCGTTTGAGCCCGCCGACATCCGCTACCCGCTGTGGCAGGCCGCCGGCGCGCAGTCCGTCGCCATCGGCAAAGTGGAGGCGGCGAGCGGCGGACAGTTGAAAATCAGTTTCCGGCTGATGGACGTCGCGCAGAAGAAGCAGCTGACCGGCGGCGAATTCACCGTCACCCCGGACCGCACACGCCAGGTGGCGCACGCGATCGCCGACATGATCTACGAGGCGATCACCGGCCAGAAAGGCTTCTTCAACACCCGCATCGTTTACGTGCTGAAGACCGGCGGCAGCTATCTCTTGCAAGTGGCGGACGTGGACGGCGGACGCGCCCAGACCATTCTGCGCTCCAGGGAGCCCATCATCTCCCCCAGCTGGAGCCCGGACGGCGGACGCATCGCCTATGTGTCGTTTGAAAGCAAGAAGCCGGTGGTCTGGGTGCAGAGCCTGGCCACCGGCCAGCGTTTCGCCGCCGCCAACTTCAAGGGCAGCAATTCCGCGCCGGCCTGGAGCCCGGACGGCGGCAAGCTGGCGGTGGTGCTGACCACCAGCGGCAATTCGCAGATTTACGTGATCAACGCCAACGGCGGCGGCGCGCGCAGGCTGATGTACAACGGCGGCATCGACACCGAGCCCACATGGAGCCCGGACGGCGGCAGCTTGTACTTTGTCTCCGACCGCGCCGGCGGCCCGCAGATCTACCGCGTGTCCGCCGATGGCGGCAACGCCCAGCGCGTCACCTGGGAAGGACGCTACAACGTGTCGCCCAAGGTGTCGCCGGACGGCAAGACCCTGAGTTACATCCGTCGCGAGGGAGGCAACTTCCGCGTGATGGCGCAAGACCTGGCCACCAACGACAGCCGCGCGCTGTCGGACAGCGGCTACAACGAACGCCCAAGCTTCGCCCCCAACGGCCGCATGGTGCTGTACGCCAGCGACGCCGGCGGCAAGAGCGTGTTGTACGCCGCCACCACGGATGGCAGCAGCAAAGTGAAATTGGCCGTGATCAACGGCGATGTACAGGACCCGGCTTGGGGCCCATTTAATCGTCCTTAATTGGAGCTATTGATATGAACTGGAAACAACTCGTCCTCGGCACCGCCACCGTTACCCTGCTGGCCGCCTGCGCCAGCACCAAACCGGCTGACACCACCGCCGGCACCCAGCAGCCCACCACGCCGCAGACCACCGCGCCGGTGGACACTGGCAGCGGCAACCAGAACCAGGTGTCCGTGGATCCCTTGAACGATCCCAACAGCCCGCTGGCCAAGCGCAGCGTCTACTTCGGCTTCGACTCCTCCTCCGTTGACGCCAGCGGCAAGCCGGTAGTGGAAACCCACTCCGCCTACCTGAAGCAGAACGCTGACAAAAAAGTCATCATCCAGGGCAACACCGACGCCCGCGGCAGCCGCGAATACAACCTGGCCCTGGGTCAGCGTCGCGCCGAAAGCGTGAAAAAGGCGATGGAAGTGCTGGGCGCCAAGGAAAGCCAGCTGGAAGCGGTCAGCTTCGGCAAGGAAAAACCGCGCGCCACCGGCAACACCGACGCGGACTTCGCCGAGAACCGTCGCGCCGACATCGTGTACCAAGGCCACTAAGCCCAAACCGCCGGCCCGATTCAGGGCCGGCTTTTACAGCCGGACATCGGGCGGATGCGTTTTCACGCGCTTGCCGTTAAGATATCCGGCTGTATTCATTGCCACCCACCTTACAAGCGTCGTCCCCTCCGGGCCGGACGGCGGGACATCCCGGGACAACCATGAAACGGCTCACCCTCTGCAGCGCGCTCTTGCTGGTTCTCACCGGCTGCGCCACCACCGGCGATCTGGAAGAAACCCGCCGCCAGCTGGACCAAGTCAACCGCCAGGCGTCCACCCGGCTCAATGAAGTGGAAAGCAAGCTTTCCAATGAAAAGCTGTTAGAAATGGTCAGCCAGCTGGAAGCGATGAAGGCCGAAGTGGCCAAGCTGCGCGGCGACGTGGAAGTGCTGAACTACAATCTGCAAACCACGCAGAAGCGCCAGAATGACCTGTACAACGATCTGGACGGCCGACTGGGCCATCTGGAGAACAGCGGCGCCAAGCCCATGCCCGCCACGCACGGCGACGCGGCCTCCGGCTCCGCAGACGGCGGCGCCGCCACCAGCCCGGATTACGACAAGGCGCTGAACCTGCTGCGCGCTCGCGACTTCGCCAAGGCCGCCGACGCGCTGCGCGGCTTCATCGAACAAAACCCGCAAGCGCCGCAAGTGGCGGAAGCCACTTACTGGCTGGGCGTATCCCACACCGCGCTGCGCCAATACGACGCCGCCATCGACATCCATCGCCGCTTCGTCGAGCAGTTTCCGGACAACCACTTCGCGCCGGAAGCCCTGCGCAATATCGGCAATTGCCAGCGCGACCTAGGCCAGATGGACCAGGCCAAAGCCACTTACAAACGCCTGATCAAACTGTATCCCAAGACGGATTCCGCCCAAAAAGCGCGCCAACAACTGGCAAAAATGTAACACCCCGGCCGGCTCCCCTCCGGCCGTCATGCCCCATTTTGAAGCCAGCCCGCCGCGGCTGGCTTTGTCTTCCGCGTCGTTTCCGTCGCCGGCAAATAGCTGATTTTTCAATAAAAAATTAAAACACAAATAATTATAACCAATGGTTATCCGCTCGCCGCACCAAAATGGCGCAGCGCTCCGCCTCCCCCTCCCTCCGCCGCCTCCGCTCCCGCTTGCCTTATCCATGCGTTTTCTCTACCAAACATGCTTATCGCATGACAATATATTCGTTCTGGGTTTAAACCCAGGATAAAAATACAAACGACAAGATCTACAAAGGAGTTACCCGTGATGAGAACCACACAAGCAAGCGGAACCCAATGGTTCCGGCTTGGCGCTATCGCCGTGGGCGTAGCGCTGATCGGCGGCCTGTCCGGCTGCGAAGACGACGGCAGCGGCAGCCAGCCCGGCGACGGCTCCAGCCATCATGGCGGCAGCGGCCGCCTGGCGGTGGACATCTTCGGCAACCGCGGCGGCGTGCTGACCGCGGTGCCCAGCGGCCTGTGCCTGGGCCAGCCCCGCGTGCAATGGAGCAACGGCGCCCGCGGCTTCAGCGCCGAAGACAGCGCGCCGGACCAGCCGCTGACCGCCACCGTCAGCTGCGCGCTGACCAGCGCCAGCCAGACCCTGGTGCCGCAGAACGTGTTCAGCGCGCCGTCGGTGTTCGCCGTGCTCAAGGCGGACCGCACGCTGGCGGTCTGGGGCAGCCGCCGCCTGGGCGGCGACACCTCCGCCCTGCCCGCCCAACCCAAGGACGTGGTGGCGGTGGCCGGCAATGAACGCGCGATGGCCGCGCTGCAGGCCGACGGCACCGTCGTCGGCTGGGGCCGCGCCGGCTCCGGCGCCAGCTTCGCCGGCCCGGTGGGCGTAGGCAGCGCCGACGCCACCTCCCCGGTGGCGCCGCTGGGCAAGATCGCCAAGCTGTGGCCCACCAAACGCGGCTTCGTCGCGCTCAACGGCGACGGCAGCGCCACCAGCTGGGGCAATATCGAAACCACCTTCGACGGCAGCGGCGGCTCCAAATCCATCTCCTCCTACTTCGACGCCGCGCGACTGGCCGCGCTGAAGGACGTCACCAGCGTCAGCCACAATCTGGGCGCGGTGGCGGTGCTGAAGAAGGACGGCAGCGTGCTCGCCTTCGGCGACCCCAATTCCGGCGGCGACGCCTCGCCGCTGGCCGCCAAACTCAACAACGTGGCCAGCATCGCCGCCACCGATTACAACTTCGCCGCGCTGAAAAAAGACGGCAGCGTGGTGGTGTGGGGCCTGAACTGGGACGGCCAGACCAGCGACTACTACGACGGCAGCGAGCCCATGCCCGCCGGCGTCAGCGCCGTGCAGACCAACCTCAACGTCTTCGCCGCGCTGAAGCAGGACGGCTCGGTGGCCACCATCGGCAGCGCCTACTTCGACCGCGGCGCCGACACCGGCCCGGTGGCCGGCAACCTGGCCGGCGTGGCCAAACTCTACGCCAGCAAGACCGCCTTCGCCGCCTTGCGCAAGGACGGCAGCGTGGTCACCTGGGGCGACAGCGCCCGCAACGACGCCAGCGGCGTGCAACACCAGCTCAACCGCGTGCGCGCCATCGCCTCTACCGAACTGGCCTTCGCCGCGCTGCGTCAGGACGGCAGCGTGGTGACCTGGGGCGACGAACTGCGCGGCGGCGACAGCAGCGCCGTGCGGCACCGCCTGCGCGATGTGGTGGCCGTGTTCGCCAACGACTACGCCTTCGCCGCCTTGAAGGCCGACGGCAGCGTGGTCACCTGGGGCGCGCCCACCCACGGCGGCGACAGCTCCGCCGTCCGCTCGCGCCTGGTCAATATCCGCGCCATTTACAGCACTCCGCTCGGCGGCTTCCTCGCCGTGGCCAAGGACGGCAAGTTCGTCGCCTGGGGCAGCCCGTCCGCCGGCGGCAATGCCCCGGCCGGCCTCGCCGCCATCCCCTACGTCAAGAACTAAGCCGTCGCCGCATTGGAGCACTAACACATGAACCGCAAAACCTCGCTGTCCCTGCTGACCGCCGCGCTGCTGGCCGGCGCCGGCGCCGACATCGCCGCCGCGGCGCCCTCCGCCGCCGGCATCACCGGCATCATCGTCAAATACCACAGCGTCTCCCAGCTGCAACTGACCCAGGCTCGCATCGCCAACGGCGGCCGCGCCCCGTCCAGCCGCCCGGCGGATTTCGCCGCCCGCACCCAACGCGTGCAGCAACTGAGCGGCAGCCCGCTGCAATTCCATCACCAGATGGGCACCGGCGCCTACGTCTATCAAAGCGGCAAGGCGATGAGCGTGGCCGAAGCCCAGACCCTGGCGCGCAAGATCCAGCAAGACCCGGCGGTGGAATACGCCGAGCCGGACTTCGTCATGAGCCCCAACTACCTGCCCAGCAGCCCGCTCTACGCGGCCAAGCAATGGGATATGCAGGCCAGCGCCGGCGAACCGGGCGCGATGAACCTGCCCGCCGCCTGGGACCTGTCGCTGGGCGCCGGCGTCACCGTGGCGGTGCTGGACACCGGCTACCGTCCGCACGCCGACCTCAAGCCCAATCTGCTGGAGCCGGGCTACAACTTCATCTCCGATCCCAAGCGCGCGCGCCTGCCGGCGGTGGCGCAGACCAATGCCGACGGCAGCCCGCTGCTGGACAGCAACGGCCAACCGGTGCAAAACGCGCGCACCAACAACGGCCTGGATCAGGGCGATTACAGCGATGGCAGCCTGTGCCGCGCCGGCAACAGCAGCTGGCACGGCACTCACGTGGCCGGCACCATCGCCGCGGCCGCCGGCGACGCCAACGGCCTGACCGGCGTGGCGCCCAAATCCAAGCTGCTGCCGCTGCGCGTGCTGGGTCAATGCGGCGGCGCCAGCTCGGACATCGCCGACGCCATGCTGTGGGCGGTGGGCGCCACCGTGCCCGGCACGCCGGTCAACGCCAATGTGGCGCGGGTGCTGAGCATGTCGCTGGGCGGCGCCCAGCCGTGCAGCCGCACCTACCGCGACGCCATCCAGCAGGTCAACGCCCGCAACGGCGTGGTGGTGGTGGCCGCCGGCAACGCGATGAAGAACGTGCGCAACACCAACCCGGCCAGCTGCCCCGGCGTGATCACCGTCGCTTCCAACGGCAAGTCCGGCGGCATCGCCTCCTACTCCAACTACGGCGCGATCACCACCGTCACCGCGCCGGGCGGCGATCTCAACAGCGGCGACCCCGGCATCTACTCCACGCTGAACAGCGGCGCCACCGTGCCGGGCGCGGACAGCTACGCCGCCTTCCAGGGCACCTCCATGGCCACGCCCCACGTGGCCGGCCTGGTGGCGCTGATGCTGTCCTCCAACCCCAGCCTCAACTGGAAAGCGGTGCGCAACATCCTGATCAAGACCGCCCGCCAACCGGCGGCGGATTGCGAAGGTTGCTCCGCCGGCATCACCGACGCGGCGGCGGCGGTGCGCGCGGCCAAAGCCAACTAAGCCGGCCGGCGGTCGGCGCCCCGGCGCCGGCCGCCGGTTCGCTTGCGGCTTCCTTTCCCTGCACACCGGGAGCCTGCCGCCGCGGCTCTGGCCCAAAACCAGACGGCGGCGGCTTTTTTCTCAACGCTTTCAGGGCGCGCTTACGATCTCGCGAACCAAGACATGACATGGCGTTGCGGTGGGGAAAGCGGAATGCGCACACGGTACACGAGCATTTTGAATGCCATACTCACCGTGCCACGTCTCACGACGCGCAGCAGATCGTAAACAGGTTCTTAGGTATCATTCAGTATCCAAACCCATCCCGCCGCGAGCCCGCCATGCCTCTGCCCACCCCGCCCCTGCCGGATTCCCTATCCCTTGCCGCCTTCCTCCTATTGGCCCTGGCCCTGCTGGCCGAAAGCCTGCGCCTGCGCTGGCCCTCCCGCCTGGCCGCGCTCAGCAGCGCCGGCGTCGCCGTCGCCTGCGGCCTGGTGCAGCCCTTGGGCGCCGCGGCCCTCCTCGCCGCCCTCGCCGTCAGCCTGGCCGCGCGCCACTACCGGCGGCCGGAGCTGTGGCTGGTCTGGATCGCGCTGCTGCTGGCGCTGGCGCTGCACGCCTTGCCCGGCTTCGACAACCCCTTGCTGTGGCAGGGCCTGAGCACGCCGAACAGCGCGCCCTACCGGCTGTACTGGAGTTACGACAAGGGCGCCGCCGGCTGGCTGCTCTTGATGGTGCTGGCCGCCAGCCCGCAAGTGGAACGGCGCTGGGGCCCGGCGGCGGCCGGCGTCGGCGCGCTGCTGCTGCTGGTCGTGCTGGGCCTGGCCAGCGTGGCCGGCGTCATCGCCTGGGCGCCGAAATGGCCGCATTGGCTGCTGCCCTGGCTGTTCGCCAACTTCTTCCTGGTTTCGCTGGCGGAGGAAGCCTTCTTCCGCGCCGGCCTGCAACGCTGGCTGGAGTTGCGCACCGAACCCTTTCCCGCCCTAATGGCCGCCGCGGTGGCCTTCGGCCTGGTCCACGTCGCCGGCGGCTGGGTCTGGGTGGGGCTCGCCACCCTGGCCGGCCTGGGTTACGGCCTGGTCTACGCCGCCACCCGCCAGGTCTTGTGGGCGGTGCTGGCCCATGTCGCCTTCAACGCTGTGCACCTGATTCTGTTCACTTATCCGCGGCTGATGTGATATGCCCTAAGTACCTTGATGTCAAAATAAAAAACCATAACGGCAGCAGGCCCCAATCGGGTAAAATCCCGGCTTTAGCCTCAACCAGCGAGCTTCTCCGCCATGATTGAAGTCGGCATCGTGATGGGTAGCAACAGCGATTGGGAAGTCATGCAGAACGCCGCCCGCGTGCTCAAAGACTTCGGCATCGCCTGTGAAACCCGCGTCGTCTCCGCCCACCGTACTCCCGACCTGCTGTTCCAATACGCAGAAACCGCTGCCGAGCGCGGCCTGAAGGCCATCATCGCCGGCGCCGGCGGCGCCGCCCACCTGCCGGGCATGCTGGCCGCCAAGACCCATGTGCCGGTGCTGGGCGTGCCGGTGCCGTCCAAATACCTGCGCGGCGAGGATTCCCTGCTCTCCATCGTGCAAATGCCCAAGGGCATCCCGGTGGCCACCTTCGCCATCGGCGAGGCCGGCGCCGCCAACGCCGCGCTGTTCGCCGTGGCCATGCTGGCCGCCACCCGCCCGGAACTGGCGGAACAACTGGTCGCCTTCCGCCGCAAGCAAGAAGAAACCGTGCTGGCGATGACCCTGCCGGAGATCGAATAATGGCCGCCATCCTGCCCCCGGCGATGCTGGGCATCCTGGGCGGCGGCCAGTTGGGCCGCATGTTCGCCGTCGCCGCCAAGACCATGGGCTACCGCGTCACCGTGCTGGACCCGGACGAAGCCGCGCCGGCGGCGGACTTCGCCGACCGCCACCTGTGCGCGCCGTTCAACGATCCGGCCGCGCTGGAAGACTTGGCCAAAAGCTGCGCCGCCGTCACCACTGAATTCGAGAACGTCAACGCCGACGCGATGCGCCTGCTGGCCAAGACCACCCGCGTGTCCCCGTCCGGCGACTGCGTCGCCATCGCCCAGGACCGCATCGTGGAAAAAGCCTGGATCGCCAAGGCCGGCCTGCCCACCGCGCCCTATCTGGCCATCCAGAGCGTGGAAGACATCCAGGTCGAACTCTCGCCCTATCTGCCCGGCATCCTGAAAACCGCACGTCTGGGCTACGACGGCAAAGGTCAGGTGCGGGTGAGCACCGCGGCCGAGGCGCGCGCCGCCTACGCCAATCTGGGCGGACAGGCCTGCGTGCTGGAAAAAATGCTGGACCTGCAGCTGGAAGTATCCGCCATCGTCACCCGGGTCAGCGCCACTCAGAGCGCGGTGTTCCCGGTGGCCGAGAACATCCACGCCGACGGCATCCTGGACGAATCCATCGTGCCGGCGCGCATCAAGCCGGCGCTGGCGGCCGAAGCGCAAGCCATGGCGATGCGGCTGGCCGAGGCGCTGGACTACGTTGGCGTGCTGGCGGTGGAATTCTTCGTGCTGGCCGACGACAGCCTGGTGGTCAACGAGATCGCGCCGCGGCCGCACAACTCCGGCCATTACACGCTCACCGCCTGCCTGACCGACCAGTTCCAGCAACAGGTGCGCGCAATGTGCGGCCTGCTGCCGGGCCGCACCGAGCTGCTCAGCCCGGTGGTGATGGTCAATCTGCTGGGCGATGTGTGGAAGGACAACGGCGCCCAGCCCAATTGGGACGTGCTGGCGGAAGCGCCCAACGCCCAACTGCATCTGTACGGCAAGAAAAGCGCGCGCCCCGGCCGCAAGATGGGCCACTTCAATGTGATGGCGGCTACGGCCGACGAAGCCTTGGATCAAGCCCGGGCCTTGAAGGACACTTTGTAAGCGCATGGCGAAACCTCAGGGTTTCGCCATTTTTCCGCCATGAAGCTGAACGGACTGAATCACCTGACCCTGGCGGTGCGCGATCTGGAGCGCGCCTGGGACTTCTACGCCCTCACCCTGGGTTGCCAGCCCCATGCGCGCTGGGACGGCGGCGGCTATCTGAGCCTGGACAGCCTGTGGCTGTGCCTGTCCTTGGACCCGGCCGCCGCGCCAGCCCCCGGCTACACCCATTACGCCTTCGGCGTGGACACCGCCGACTTCCCGGCCTGGCGCGAACGCCTGGCCGCCGCCGGCGTCCGCCAATGGCGGGACAACCGCAGCGAAGGCGACTCGCTCTACTTCCTGGACCCGGACGGCCATCAACTGGAACTGCACGTCGGCAGCCTGGCCTCGCGGCTGGCCGCCTGCCGCGCCCGCCCTTACGCCGGCATGCGCTTCTTCGACGAGGCGCCGGAATGAACGCCGACATCGCCGCGCTGCGCGCCGGACTGAGCGCCGTCGCCGTCCCGGAACAGGCCGCGCCGATGCGCGCCTATATGCGCGAGCAGTTCAACTTTCTCGGCGTGCCCACGCCGGCGCGCCGCAAGGTGTCCACGCCCTGGATCCGCGCGCTCAAGACCCAAACCGCGGAATACTGCCTGGACCTGGCCGAACAACTGTGGCGGCAGCCGGAACGCGAATTCCAATACGCGGCGGTGGACCTGCTGACCGCGCGCGCCGAGGCACTGCCGGCCGCCAGCCTGCCGCGGCTGCTGACCTTGGCCGCCGCCAAGCCCTGGTGGGACTGCGTGGACGGCTTGGCCGCCTGGGTGGTCGGCACGCTCGCGCGCCAACACCGCGATCTGCAACACGATATGGACGCGCTCAGCGGCGACGCCGACTTCTGGCTGCGCCGCGTCGCCATCCTGCACCAGCTGCGCTGGAAAACCGACACCGACGCCGAACGCCTGTTCCGCTACTGCGCCGCCAATGCCGGCGACGCCGAATTCTTCATTCGCAAGGCCATAGGCTGGGCCTTGCGCGAATACGCTTACACCGACGCCGACGCCGTGCGCGCCTTTGTCGCGGCCACGCCGCTATCCGGGCTCAGCCGGCGCGAAGCCTTGAAACACATTGCCCGCTCCACCGAGGATTTCCGATGACCGGACTCAACACCACCCAACTGACCAGCTTGAAGAAAATCTACTCCGGCAAGGTCCGCGACCTGTACGAGATCGACGACCAGCGCATGCTGATGATCGCCACCGACCGGCTGTCCGCCTTCGACGTGATCCTGGACGATCCCATTCCCGGCAAGGGCCAGATCCTCACCGCCATCTCCAACTTCTGGTTCGACAAGCTCAAGGAACTGGTGCCCTGCCACCTGACCGGCGACGCGCCGGAAGACGTGGTTTCCGCCGCCGACCTGCCGCAAGTGACCGGCCGCGCCGTGGTGGCCAAGCGCCTGAAACCGGTGCCGATCGAAGCCGTGGTGCGCGGCTACCTGGCCGGCTCCGGCTGGAAGGAATACCGCCAGAGCGGCACCGTCTGCGGCCTGGCGCTGCCGGCCGGCCTGCGCGAGGCCGACAAGCTGCCCGAGCCCATCTTCACCCCGTCCACCAAGGCGGCGGTGGGCGACCACGACGAAAACATCAGCTACCAGCGCTGCGAGGAAATCGTCGGCGCCGAGCTGGCCGCCCAGGTGCGCGACACCGCGATCAAGCTCTACCGCGCCGCCGCCGAATTCGCCGCCAGCCGCGGCATCATCATCTGCGACACCAAGTTCGAGTTCGGCCTGGACGAGAACGGCGTGCTGACGCTGATGGACGAGGCGCTGACCCCGGACTCCAGCCGCTTCTGGCCGGCGGACAGCTACGCGCCGGGCGGCAACCCGCCGTCCTTCGACAAGCAGTTCGTCCGCGACTGGCTGGAAGCCTCCGGCTGGAACAAGCAGGCGCCGGCGCCGACGGTGCCGCTGGAAGTGCGCGAGAAGACCGCGGCCAAGTATAAGGAAGCGCTGGACAGGCTGACCGCCTGAGAACCTGCTTACGATCTGCTGCGCGTCGGCGATACGGCGTTGAAAACCGTTTCGAAATGCTCATGTACCGTATGTACACTCCGCTTCTTCAGCCATTTTCGCCTTGTCTCGCCTTAGCTCGCGAGATCGTAAACAGATTCCAAGTTTCCACCCAAGCCCCGCCCCGGCGGGGCTTGCTTTTTGCCGCGTTTCATATGACATTGGCGACTCAATCCCGCGACAGGAAACCCCGATGAAAACCGCCCTGCTGATCATCGATGTGCAAAGCGGCATGTTCGACCACGAACCCCGCGCCGACCACGCCGACGCCGTCATCGCCCGCCTCAATCAACTGGCCGCCGCCGCGCGCGCGGCCGGAACGCCGGTGGTCTGGGTTCAACACGAACGCGCCAGCGCGCCGCTGATCCACGGCTCGCCGGAATGGCAGCTGGCCCGCGGCCTGGACGCCCAGCCGGACGACCACTACCTGCGCAAGACCACGCCGGACTCCTTCCTGCGCACCGGCCTGCATCAGCAACTGCAACAATGGGGCGTCGGCCAACTGGTCATCGCCGGCTACGCCAGCGAATTCTGCATCGACACCACCACCCGCAGCGCGGCGGCCCACGGCTACGCCATCATCCTGGCCAGCGACGCGCACACCACCCACGACAAGGACCACGCCAGCGCCGCCCAAATCCGCGCCCATGAAAACGCCACCCTGCCCAAGCTGGGCAGCTTCGGCGTGCCCATCCTGCTGCGCGCGGCGGCCGAGATCGCCTTCCCCGCCAGCGCCTGACCGCCCCGCATGCCCATCGCCCAGCCCACCCTCAACACGCCGCGCCTGCTGCTGTTGCCGGCTCAGCCGGCGCAGGCGCGCGCGATGCTGGATTTCCACGTCCGCAACCGCCAGCACTTCGAACCCTGGGACCCCAAGCCCGGCGACATGTTCTTCACCGAGCTGTACTGGACCATGCAGCTGCGCCAGCGCGCGCGCGACTGGGAAGAAGGCCGCGGCGGCCGCTTCCTGCTGGCCCTGCACGCCGAGCCGGAACGGGTGATCGGCAGCGTCGGCCTCAGCAATATCAGCCGCGGCGCCTTCCAATCCTGTCACCTGGGCTATGGGCTGGACCAGCACTGCCAAGGCCAAGGCCTGATGCGCGAAGCGCTGGAAGCGGTGATACGCTGCGCCTTCGACACCCTCAAGCTGCACCGGGTCCAGGCCAACTACCAGCCGCACAATCTGCGCAGCGCCGGCCTGCTCAAGCGGCTGGGCTTCGAGATCGAAGGCCACGCCAAGAACTACCTCTATCTGAACGGCGCCTGGCGCGACCACGTGCTGAGCTCGCGGCTGAATCCGGACTTCGACCCGGAACACATGCTGGCCTGAGCGCCTGTCCACCATCCGCTGCGCATCAGTAGGGCTGAGTAGCCACGCTAAAAGCCTGTGCACGACCTGTTCAGTGTTTTGGCCCTGGCTTGGCGCACAGGAAACCGCCTATCCGAAGCGCCCCAAACCTCTTCAAGACCGCCGCGTGGGTATCGCTGCGCTCCACCCACCCTACCCCTGGCCAACGACCGCACGTAGGGTGGGTGGAGCCGTAGGCGATACCCACCAGCACCCGCGGTTGAGGATCACGCCAACCAAAACGAAACAAGACCTTGCTCGCGACACGCAACGGATCGTAAACAGGTTCTAAGACGTCACCGTCTCCAGCCTCTCCATCGCCCCCTGCAAACGCTGCTGCAAAGGCTCCAGCAAGGCCCACAGCGCCTTGCCGCGCACTTGCGCGTTTTCGGTGTGACGCAGCATCAACAGCACCGCGCCCAAGGCCTCATTGCATTGACGCAACTCTTCGGCGATATCGTCGTAATGCTCGCAGCAACGAGCTAAATGAATCAGAACGGGATCGATGGCGGCAAGCGCGGTATTTTCCGAACGCAGACCTTGCAGATGTTTGACGGTCTTGATCAGACGGCTGGCCGCTGGGAGAGCGGCTGGAGATTGAGCGGCCTCCTTGGGCGGAGGCGGTTTGGAAAGCAGGGATAGAACTGACAATAGAGGCATGACGGGCTCCGATCCAAAATGAGCCTGCCATCCCGCTTCCAATCACGATGGGCAGGCATATGACAGGGTTGGAAGGCAGGCGAATCGGAGCCAGCAGGCCAAAGGCCTCCCTGCCATAACCTGCCCTGATGGGCGCAGCTATAGCGTGGCATTGGGATGATATCCCCCGATTCTATTCAGGCTTCCATTCCTGATGCCGCGCTGTATGAAACGGCACGCGGCTCATGGTGCCCACCCAGCTTGGTCTGGTCAAGCGCGGCGCGTCCGGGAAGGCCTAGCAAAACGGCCCCCACCCCATGGCGGCGTACAGGCCAGGACATTTGGATAGCGCTTGCCAGCATCCTTGCGCCATGTTCTGCTGTGAAGCCGCCGCTTCGCCGCAACCCTGATGCCGCGGCGCAGTCAAAACAGGCCATAAAAGGGCTCAACACCATGCAAACCTTCCATCTGAACGCCGACGACGGGGAAATCCTGCACGCCGCCTGCTGGCTGCCGGACGGCGCGCCGCGCGCCGTGGTGCTGATCTCCCACGGCATGAGCGAATACGCGGTGCGCTACCACCGCTTCGCCCAAACGCTGAGCGCCGCCGGCTACGCCGTCTACGCCCACGACCATCGCGGCCACGGCGCCGCGCCGCGGCTGCGCGGCCATTTCGCCGCCGACAGCGGCTGGGACAAGGTGGTGGCCGACGTGGACACCCTGCGCCGCCACGCCGCGGAACGCCATCCCGGCCTGCCGGTGGCGCTGTTCGGCCACAGCATGGGCTCCTTCATCGCCCGCGCCTATTTCCTGCGCCACGGCGCGGCGCTGTCCGGCCTGATCCTGTCCGCCACCGGCTACCGCCAGCGGCCGCTGGCCTGGCTGCTGCGCGGCCTGGCGCGGCTGGTGGCCCGCTTCGGCAGCCCGGAACGCCCCAGCCGGCTGCTGGCGCGGCTGGTCTTCGGCAGCTTCAACCTGGGCTTTCTGCCCGCCCGCACCGGCATGGACTGGCTGAGCCGCGACCCGGCGGAAGTGGACAAATACCTGGCGGACCCGCTATGCGGTTTCGACCCCTGCCCCGGCCTGTGGATAGATTTGTTCGGCGGCATCATCGCCATGGAACGCGGCGAGGCGAGCGGCGACAGCCTGCCGCGCCGCTGTCCGGTCTGGCTGCTGGCCGGCAGCCGCGACCCGGTCAGCCTGGGCAAGCTGGGCCTGGGCCAACTGGAAATCCGCTACCGCGAGGCCGGCCTGCTCGACGTGCAGACCACGGTCTACCCCGGCGGCCGCCACGAAATGCTGAACGAAACCAACCGCGTGGAAGTGGAGCAGGACATGCTGCGCTGGCTGGAGCGGATCAGCGCGCAGCCGGCCAGTTAGACAGGAGCATTGAAACCAGCGCCCAAGCGCGCCGGCGCGAATTGGACTAAAATCCGGCGATTCGTTTTTCGCAGGAGGCCGCCATGAGCCTGATTCCCGAGATCAAACCGCAGCAATCGCTGGAACTGCTCAAAGAGCTGCACATCCTGACCCGCGACGGCAAGATCAACCAGGACACCCGCCGCAAGCTGAAACAGGTTTACCACCTGTACCAGTTCATCGAGCCGCTGATGGCCGACGTGCTGGCGGAAAAAGGCGAGATGAGCCTGGCCGACCACGGCGCCGGCAAATCCTATCTGGGCTTCATCCTTTACGACCTGTTCCTGAAGGACAAGGCCGCCGGCAGCGTCTACGGCATCGAAACCCGGCCGGAACTGGTCAGCCGCTCGCAAGAGTTGGCCGCCCGCCTCGGCTTCGAACGCATGGGCTTCTTGAACCTGAGCGTGGAGCAGTCGATCACCTCGGAGCAATTGCCGGAGCAGGTGGACATCATCACCGCGCTGCACGCCTGCAACACCGCCACCGACGACGCCATCCGCTTCGCGCTGGCCAAGAACGCGCGCTACATCGTGCTGGTGCCCTGCTGCCAGGCGGAAGTGGCCGGCGTGCTGCGCCAGAAGAAAAACCAGAGCTTCGGCCTGACCCCGCTGTCCGAAATGTGGCGCCACCCCATCCACACCCGCGAGTTCGGCAGCCATCTGACCAATGTGCTGCGCTGCCTGCAACTGGAAGCGCGCGGCTATCAGCTCACCGTCACCGAGCTGGTGGGCTGGGAACACTCGATGAAGAACGAGCTGATCATCGCCAAGTACACCGGCCAGCGCAAAAACAGCGCGCGCGAACGCCAGGAGGCGATTCTGAAAGAGCTGAACCTGGAAGACCTGCGCGAGCGCTTTGTGTACTAAAAGCCGCTTCAAAGTCCGCTGCGCTCCGCGAAGCCATCCCCCGATGGGATTTCCGCGTGGGTATCGCTACGCTCCTCCCACCCTACCTATAACGAGCAATCGCTCCTAGGGTGGGGGAGCCGCAGTCGGCCCCCTTCCCGCCACTGACGCCTGTCGCCTCGGCCCGTTTCCGGGCCCTGAGCATAATGGGAACGACGCACCCGAACCGCCCCGCGCGGCCGGTCCCGCCCCCGCCCGCTTCTCCTCCCGCCTCAGATTCTTCCGAGCGTTTCTCCGCGTCCGCCGGGGGCCCTTCCCAGGAGCCCGACATGAATATCAGCGCCAACGGCGTCAAACTGATCCAGCAATTCGAAGGCCTGCGCCTCAAGGCCTACCAGGACGCGGTGGGCGTCTGGACCATAGGCTACGGCCACACCGGTCCGGACGTGACGCCGGGTCTGGTCATCAGCCAGGCCCAGGCCGACGCGCTGCTGGCGCGCGATTTGAACCGCTTCGAAACCGGCGTCTCCCGGCTGGTCCAGGTGCCGCTGAACCAGAACCAGTTCGACGCGCTGCTCAGCTTCAGCTACAACCTGGGCCTGGGTTCGCTGCAGAACTCCACCCTGCTGCGCCTGCTCAATCAGCGCGACTACGCCGGCGCCGCCGCCCAGTTTCCGCGCTGGAACAAGGCCGGCGGCAAAGTGCTGCCCGGCCTCGCCCGCCGCCGTGCGGCGGAGCAGGCGCTGTTTCTGCAACCGGTCTGAGCACGTGGTCTGAGCCATGAAAAAAGCCCAAGCGTTTGCTTGGGCTTTTTTTGGGAACGCGGCGGGCTCCGCCGCGCCGCCGCCGTGTCTTATTGCGGCGACTGCACCAGTTGGGACTCTTTCACCCCTTTTTGACCTTCAGCCTCGTCAACGCTCTGCAGCTTGTTGCGAGCGTACAGCACGCCCATCTTCACTTCCTGCCAAACGTAGTAAATCTTGCCCGCCACCATGTCCAGGGTCAGGCTGGAATCGTTCTCGGCCTTGCCCACCAGCGTGTGCGAACCCGGCTCCAGATCGGCCATGATGTAGGTTTTGGCCACGGTGTCGCCCAAGGCCTTGTTGTCGGCCAGAACATTCATTTTCACGGCGGCGCCCATCGCCTCGTTGCGATAGATGTAGACGCGAGCCTTGGCCGGCTGGGCGTTGAACTGCTTGGCTTGAGCGTCCGCCTCGGGCGTGGCCAGCGTGGTGGAAGCGCAGCCGGACAGCAGGGCCAACAGAGAAGCAGCGGCAAATAGTTTTTTCACGGAAAGTTCTTTCTTATATTTAAATGGTATGGCGGCGGGGATTCTACATGCAAATATTCCGCCTCGCATCCATCCATTTTCACTTTCCGAAAATACCGAACCGGCCTCGCAGCCCCGGCTCAATCCCCGTCCGCCAACACCGTCTCGCCGTCGCGCTGCGCCAGCATGAAACGGCGCAGCGGCCGGTGCCGCGCGATCAGCTCCGCCAAGCGCGGCGAATGGCTGGTCACCCACAGCTGGCTGTGGCGGCCGGCCTCGGCGATCAGCCGCGCCAAGGCCGGCAACAAGTCCGGGTGCAGGCTGTTTTCCGGCTCGTTCAAGGCCATGAAGGCCGGCGGACGCGGGCTGAGCAAGGCCACCGCCAGGCATAGGAAACGCAAGGTGCCGTCGGACAATTCGGCCGCCTCCAGCGGCCGCAGAATGCCGTCGCGCTGCATCAGCATCTGGAAACGGCCATGCAGCGCCTCCGTCTGGAAGCGGCTGTCCGGAAACGCGTCGGCCAGCACGCTGTGCAGCAGTTCGACGTCGCCGATCTCCACAATGGTCTGGAAGGCCGCCGCCAGGTTGCCGCCGTCGTGCGCCAGCACCGGCGAGCGGATGCCCACTTGCGGCGCGCGCGGCGGCGAGCCGGGCCACACCGCGAACTCATGGTAGAAACGCCAGCGCCGCAGCGTCTCCCGCACTTGCGACACCTCGGGATAAAGATGCGGCTCAGCCAATTGGCCGAACACCGACTCCTCGGCCTGCAGGCCCAAGGGATAGGTGGTCCTGACCCCGTCCACGCTGGTGAGAAAGGCGCTCTGATTGCGCCGCTCCAGCACCTGGGCCGAGGGGCGGCGGCCCTGGCCGGCCAGCCACAGCGTTTCCTCCTTCACCAATGGGTCCAGCGAGAACAGGCTGCGGCTGGGCTCGGGGTAGCCCAGTTGCAATTCGTAGTCGTAGTCGGCCAGCCGCGCCGCCAGCGCCATGCGCTTGGGCTCGCCCTTGCGGTCGCCGCGGCGCAGGCCGCCGGCCCACATCGCCTTTTGAATGCCGCCCTCTTCCGCCAGCGCCGCGGACAGGCGGCCGCAGGCGGCCTCGTGCAGCAGGCGCACCGCTTTGTAGAGATTGGATTTGCCGCAGCCGTTGGGCCCGACGACGACGTTGAGCGGCTCCAGCTCCAGCCGCAGCTGACGGATGGAACGGAAACCCTTGAGGCTGAGCTCGTGAATGGACATGGCGGCTCCGGTGACGACGGAGCCGCCATTCTAGCGCGGACGCGCCGTTTTACTGCAGCGCCTGGTTGATCACCATGGCGATGCGCGCGCCGGCCTTGACCAGCTGCTGTTTGACCAGCTGAGCGCCGGCGGTCTGGTAGGTGCGGTCCAGGTAGGCCACGTCGCTGGGCGCTTGGCCGCAGCTGAAGTTGGACAGCGGGCCGTAGACCTCGCTGCGCGCGTACTGATTGGATTCCTTGATCCAGTCATTGACCTGCCCGCTCTGCCAGCCGGCGATATTGCGCGCGTAGTACTTGAGGTTCTGCGTCGCCCAGCTCTGCTCGTTGGCGCCGCTCAAGGCCTGCTGCACCAGGGCGGTGTCCCACACCGAATGCAGATTGCCGGTCTTGTTGCTGCCGGCCAGCCGCGTCTTGACGTCGTTGCCCCCGCGGTCGTGGTTGTCGGCCGCGTGCAGCGGCTGGTGGATGTCGCCGATCATGTGGAGCAGGAAGGTCAGCGCCTGGGCGCGGGCGGACTTGCTCGCGGTTTTGTCGGCCAGCACCTTGCTGTAGCGCCCAATCTGATTGGACGCGCAGTTGCCGCTGGGACAATCGTCCTCTTCCACGCCGTCGCACACCGGTTCGTCGTTGTAATGCCATTGATCCGAGCCCGGCAGCTGCTGTTTCAATTCCTGCTTGTGCTGGTCCATGTACAAGGCCAGCTGGGCGAAGTCCGCGTTGGGGATCAATTGATTGACCGCGGCCTTGGCCTGGGGGCTCAACAATTGCTGAGCGACGTAGCCGGTGACGCGGTGGCCTTCCTGGCCCCAGGCCAGCGCTTGGGCGCTGGGCAGCGCGAAAGCGGCGGACAACAGCAGGGCAAGCGTAAATTTCTTCATGACGGTTTCTCTTGTGATTGTGATATGCCGAGACGGGCGCGCCGCCCGCCTTTTTATGGCGAACGGATATTACCCGAAAACCGTTAAATTAAGATGCCAATATCATTTCATTTGAAGATATACGCTGTACGACCCCGTAAAAAAAAACCCGGCATTGCCGGGTTTCCTTTTCCTGCTCATTCCGCCGCGCTCAACGCGGCCGGTCGCCCAGGATGGTGGCGCGGTGCATCACCCGCCGCTGCGGCAGGTAATCCGCCACCGCGTAATGCTGGGTCACGCGGTTGTCCCAGAACGCCAGGTCGTGTTCCTTCCAGCGCCAGCGCACGGTGAATTCCGGCCGCGCGGCGTGGGCGAACAGCAGGGCCAGCAGGGCATCGCTCTCGCGCGGCGCCAGTTCCAGGATGCGGGTGGTGAAGCCTTCGTTGACGAACAGGCCCTTGCGGCCGGTAACCGGATGGGTGCGCACCACCGGATGCACCACCGGCGGATGGTCGCGGCTGGCCTGTTGCCAGCGCGCGTATTGCGGCGTGTCCTTGAAGCGGCTTTCCGGGAAGGAATGAATAAAGCTGTGCTCGGCGCTGAGGCCGTCCAGCAGCGCGCGCAAGGCCGGCGACAGCGCGTCGTAAGCGGCGCTGTTGCTGCTCCACAGCGTGTCCCCGCCCACGTCCGGCAGCTGCCGCGCCGCCAGCACCGCGCCCAGCGGCGGGGCGGCGATGAAGGTGACGTCGGTATGCCAGTTGTCGTTGTCCGGCAGATTGTCGACATGGGTGTCCAGCACGATGATTTCCGGCTGCTCCGCCACCGTCGGGTAGACCGGATGCAGGTGCAGATCGCCGAAGCGGGCGGCGAAGTCGCGCTGCTGGCGCGGCGTCAGCGGCTGGTTCTCGAAGAACAATACCTGATGGCGCAACAGCGCCGCCTCGATCGCGTCGCGCTCGGCGCCGGACAGCGGCGCGCTCAGATCGACGCCGGAAACAATGGCCCCCAGGGCCGGGCTGATGGCTTGCAGTTGCAGGCTCATGAATGTGCTCCTTATCCGCGCGGCGGAAACCAAATCCAAAAAGTCGAAAACTCGCTCAAAAACGTTCCGGCGCGGCCCAGCCGGCGAAGCGCCGCTCCGCCCAACGCAGCCCCAATTCCAGCGCCAGCGCGATCCAGGCGATGATCAGGATGCCGGCGATCACCGCGTCGGTGACCAGGAACTGGGCGGCGGACTGCACCATGAAACCCAGGCCGCGGGTGGCGGCCACCAGCTCCGCCGCCACCAGGGTGGACCAGCCCACGCCCAGGCCGATGCGCAGCCCGGTCAGAATCTCCGGCAGCGCGCTGGGCAGCACCACCAGCCGCAGCAGCTGGCCGCGGCTGGCGCCCAGCGAGCGCGCCGCCTGCAGCCGCGCCGGGTCCGCGCGGCGCACGCCGGCGGCGGTGGCGATGGCCAGCGGCGCGAAGATGGCGAGATAAATCAGCAGCACCTTGCTGGCCTCGCCAATACCGAACCAGATCACGATCAAGGGCAGATAGGCCAGGGGCGGCACCGGCCGGTAGAACTCGATCAGCGGGTCCAGCGCCGCATGCGCGCGCCGGCTCAGGCCCATCAGCATGCCCAGCGGCACCGCGGTGGCCGCGGCCAGCAATAGCGCCAGGCCCACCCGGCCCAGGCTGGCGGCGGCGTGACGCCACAGGCTGGCGTCCATGAAGCCGTTGACGGCCAGGTCCGCCAGCCGCGCCGCCACCTGGGCCGGGCCGGGCAGGAATAACGGCGACACCAGCCCGCCGGCGCTGGCCGCCCACCACAGCAGCAGCAGGCCGCCCACGGACAGCGCGCTGGGCCAGCGCCGACGCCAAGCGGCGAAGCGGCCGGAGAGCGGTGCGGGGGCATGGGCCGGCGGCGGCGCGCTCAGCTCGGCCTGCGCGGCCGGGCCCAATTCAGTCAGTTCAAGCGGCGGCATGGTCGGCCTCCTCGGCGCGGAAAATCCAGTCCAGCAAATGCTCGCGCATGGCGATGAAGGCGGGATCGGCCTTGATCGAGCGCGCCGATTCGCCGGCGGCGTAGCGGTGGGCGAAGCCCAGTTTCTGCCGTAGCGCGATGCGGCCGGGGCGCGGCGTCAGCACCAAGAGCTCGGTGCCGAGGAACAGCGCTTCCTCGATGCTGTGGGTGATCAGGAAGATGCCCTTGCCGCTGCGCTGCCACAGGCTAAGGATCAGCGACTGCATCTTTTCCCGGGTCAGCGCGTCCAGCGCGCCCAAGGGCTCGTCCAGCAGCAGGAAGTCGGGATCGGCCGCCAGCGCGCGCGCCAGGCCCAGGCGCTGACGCATGCCGCCGGACATCTGGCTAAGCGCGTGGCCGGCGAAGGCTTCCAGCCCCACCCAGCCCAGCATGCGGCGCGCCTCGAGTCGCCGCTGTTCGCGCGGCATCCCGCGCAGGCGCAGGCCGAAGGCGACATTGTCCTCGGCGTTGAGCCAGGGCATCAGCGCGTCGTCCTGGAACACCACGCCGCGATCCGCGCCCGGCCCGCGCACCGGCCGGCCATTGGCCAGCACCCGGCCCTGACTGGGCGTCTGGAAGCCGGCCATCAGCCCCAGCAAGGTGGACTTGCCGCAGCCGGACGGCCCCAAGGCCACCACGATCTCGCCGGAACGCAGCTCCAGCGACACCCGGTCCAGCGCCTGCACCGGGCCGGACGGGCCGGCGTAGCTGACGCCGGCGTTTTCCACGATCAAGCTCGCCATCGCGGCCTCCTCGCGCTCAGCGCGGCTGCGCCAGCCGCACGAAGCGCGGCTCGACATAGGCTTGATAATCCGGCAGCACCGCTTCCACCTTCTTCTGTTCCTTCAGGAACAAGGCGGTGTCGCGCAGCGCCTTGGCGGTGCCGCCGCCCAGCAAGCGCGGCGACAGCTGCTCCTGCGCCAGCGGGAAGCGGCTGCCGGCCAGCAGGCCGGGAATCTGCGCCGGATCGGCCCCGGTCAGCCGCGCGATCTTGGCCACCTGCGGCGAGCCGGCGCTCCAGGCCGCCGGCTTGGCGCGGTAATCGGCGAAGGCCTGCAAGGTCACCTTGGCGAAGGCGGCCAGCGCCTGCGGCTGGGCGGCGGCGAAATCCTTGCGCGCCACCCAGGCTTCGAAAGTGGGCGCGCCCCACTGCCCCACTTGTTCGGAATTGACCAACACCGAGCCGGTTTTCAGCGCCTGGCTCAAGGCCGGGTCCCAGACATAGGCGGCGTCGATGTCGCCGCGCTGCCAGGCGGCGCTGATCTCGGACGGTCGCAGATTGACGATGGACAGCTTGGCCGGGTCCAGCTTCCAGTGCTTGAGCGCGGCCAGCAGGCTGTAATGGGTGGTGGAGACATAGGGCACCGCCACCTTTTTGCCGATCAGGTCCTGCGGGGTCTTGATGCCGCTGCCCTTGCGCGCCACCAACGCTTCGGAGTTGCCGATCTCGGCGACGATCAGAAAGGTCTGGATCGGCAGTTGGCGGGTGGCGGCGGCGCTGAGCGGGCTGGAGCCCAGATCGGCGATATGCACATCGCCGGAGGCCAGCGCGGCCAGCACTTCCGCGCCGCTCTCGAACTTGCGCCACTGCAGCGGCCGGCCGATGGCTTTTTCATACAAGCCGTCGGCCTGGGCCACTTTGGAGGGATCGACCCCGGTCTGGTAGCCGATGACGATGGGCGCCTCGGCGGCGTGTGCCGCCAAGGCGAGGAAGGACAGGCTGGCGAGGCTGAGCGCCAGCAGGGAACGGCGGGAGATGAACATGGACATGGCGAGTTCCTGAACAAGGGGGACTCAGCACACTATAAAAGCCATGTTTAATATCAAAAAGTAATTAAATTTGCTTTCAATATTCCAAATAAATCAATAGCGTATTGGAGCCTGTTCAAAGTCTCGCGAGCAAGAGCGAGACAAGGCGAAAACGAGCGAAAAAGCGGAATGTACGAGGGGTACATGAGCATTTTGAGCTCGTACTCACCGTGCAACGCTTCACGACGCGCAGCAGGCTTTGAACAGGCTCTTAGAACCTGTTTACGATCTCGCGAGCTAGGGCGAGACAAGGCGAAAACGAGCGAAAAAGCGGAATGTACACGTGGTACATGAGCATTTTGAGTTCGTTTTCAACGCCGTATCGCCGACGCGCAGCAGATCGTAAACAGGTTCTTACCAGTTCACCTGATCACTCAGCGTCAGCCCGCCGGCCGGCGCCTGCAACACCCGGTTGCCGGCGCGCTGCTCCCAGCTCACGCTGCCGTCAGGGTTCTTGCGGTAGTACTTGTACTCGATGCGCTGGCCGGCCGGCAGATTGACCCGGGTCTTCCACAGCGGGTAGGCCGCCGCGTCCGCCGGCAGTCCCAGATCGGTGTTCCAATTGCCCAGCGCGCGCGCCGCGCCGGTCACATACAGCTGCTGCCCCCAGCTGGTATCGGCGGCGGCCTGGATCTCCACCGTCGCCTCTCCAGCCTTGGGTTCCACCCGGCAGGCGTAATAACGCGCGCAGGCGGCTTCCGGCAGATCGACGACGCGTCCGGCGCGGATGGAGGCCAGCAGGCTGATGTACTCGCCCATCGCCCAACTCAGCGGCGCGATCGAGCGGGTGGGCGTGCCGGCACGGTTGCCGGCCGGCGTCTCCACCGCCCAGCCGTCCGGCAGCACCGCGCTGTGCGGCCACACCTGTTCCGGCAGCATGCCCTCCGGCGTGGCCAGTTGCTTCAAGGCGGCCAGATAGGGCTGGCCGGCCGCGCCGCCGCCCTGGCGCGCAATCTCGTAGACGCCGCGCTCGGCGGTGAAGATGGGCCACAGCCGGCCCACGCCGCTGCCGGCGAAATCGCCGCCGTCGTTGCGTTCGCCGTAGCCGTCGAAGTTGTAGCGGAACCAGGCGTTGACCGGCAGCACCGGCGCGCCGGGCAGGTCCAAGCGCTGGCCCAACACCGCGTCGTAAATGCCCAGCGTGGCGAGCACCGCCGGATCGTCGGCGCGCTTCACGCCCATGCGCACCAGTTCCAGGAAGCCGCCGTCCACCACCCGGCGCGCGTCGCGGCTGCCGCCGCCGTTCTTCACTTCCAGCGCCTGCGGCGTGTCCGGGCCCAGCGTCGGCGCCTGGCCGGCGCGACCGGCCCCGCCGGCGCGCGCGGACGGATTGAGGCGCAGATAATAACGGCCGTCGCCAAAGCCGCCGCTGCGGGTGAAGGTCCAGGCGTCCACGTTCTGCTGCCAGTAATCGGCGGCGGACAGATAGCGCGCGGCGCTGGCGTCGTCGCCGTTGGCGCGGGCGATGTCGGCGGCGGCGGCCAGGCCGGCGATCTGCGCCGCCAGCGTGGACGGCGAATAGCCGCTGTTTTCCTCCCAGCGCTCCTGGTAGGTCCACGGCCCGGCGCTCAGGATGTAGTCGGCGGCCAGCTTGATGCGCGGCCACAGCGGCGAATACACCGCCGGCCCCTGGCGCCAGGCCAGCAGGATGGGCATGGCCTGCTCGTCCATCTGGGTGCCCTGCCAATACTGCGCGCCGCTGACCCAGGCGTTTTGCGGAAAGCGGCCGTTGCGGCTGAAGCCGTCCGGGCAGCCGGCGGCGTCGTATTCCGCCGCGCCGCAGTCGCGGCGCTGCTGCAGGGTGTTGAACAGATAATCCGTCACCCGCGCGGCGGTGGCGCGGTCGCCGGCGGTGAGCAGGGCGTTGGCGAACTTGAACAGGTCGCGCGGCCACACCAGGTGGTAGCCGCCGGCGTTGGCGTCGCCCTGGCTGGCGCCCCACGGCGTGCCCAGGCCGGCCACCATCGCGCCGCTGGCCTTGTCCTGCATGGTTTTCAGCGTCATCGCCGCCAGGTAGTAGCCGTCGTCGGCGCTGCCGCCCTGATCGGACAGGCCGGCGGCGTAAGCCTGCCAGCCGGCGTCGTAGCGCCGCTGCGCCGCGCCCAGGTCACCGCTCAGCGCCGCCTCGGCCGCGTCCAGCGCTTGCCCCTGGCTGGCGCCGAAGCCCAGCACCACGTCGAAGGACACGCTGGCCGCGCGCGGGTCGCCCAGTTCCAGCCAGCCCATCTGCGCCACATTGCCGTTGCCGGCGGAATCGAAAGTCCAATCCATGCGCTTGTCCGCGCCGCCACCCAGCAGATCGGTCCAGCCGTCGCTGAGGCCGACAAAACCGTTGGACAGCATGCGGCGGCCGTTCTGCGTCTTCCACGGCAGGCTGCTCAGCAGCGCCGAGGCGCGCTGATTGCGGCTGGCCGCCAAGGCCGCGCCGCCGCCGGCGCGCGCCAGGGTGGCGGCGCTATTGCCGGCGCCGGCGTTGTCCAGATAGGGTTTGAACAGCAGATAAAGCCGGAAATCGCCAACGCGGCGGCCGTCCAGCGCGCTGAAGGTGACGCGCTGGATTAGCGCGTCGCGCGCCGGATCGGTGAAGATGCGCTTGCTGATGCGCCAGTGATGGGCCGGGTTGCCGGTCTGCGCCTGCCAGCTCATGCTGCGCGGATGCAGCCGCTGCACGCGGTAGTCCTGCCGCTTTTCCTCGTCGACAAAGCCGCCGCCGGCGTCGCCCACCAGGAATTGCAGATCCACCGCCGCCTGGGTGTCCACCGCCGGGTAGAACACCTCGGACACCACGCCGCGATAGCCGGTGAAATACACCCGCGACGGCCCCTCCGTCGCCACGCCCACGAAAGACTTGGCCGCCGGGCCGCGCACCGCCGTCAGTCCCGGCGCGCCAAACGCCTCGCCGGCCTGCGCCGCGCCGCCCAAGCCACCCAACAGCAGGGCCAGGCCCATCCATTGCTTGATCATGTCCGCTCGCTCCTGATTTTGGCAGGGAGCGTAGCAAAACAAAATCCAAATGTCATTTATAATGAAAAGAATTTCCAGCCTATCCAAGCCTTAGGGTCAGGCGCTGAAATTTTCCTACCCGTCGCTTAGCCGCGGTTCAAAGTCTCGCGAGCCAGGGCGGGACAAGGCGTTTTCCGCTCAGCAGCACATAAACCGCTTCAGAACACCGTCTCCCATTCCTCCCTCACCCGGTACTCCTCGTCCACCAGGAGCACGCGCTTCCATTTGTCGAAGCTCAGGCAAGGGTGGGAGCTGCCGAACACCAGCAAATCGCCTATCCGCAGGTCCAGGCCGGGGCCGCGGTCCAGCAAGGCGTGCTGATCCATCAAGGCGCGGGTGCGCAGGCCGCCGGGCGCGAATTCCACGCGCCGCCCCTGGCGGTACTGCGCGAACGGCTGCGGCAGGCCGGCGTCGAAGGCCACGTCGCGCTTGCCCAAGCCCGCGACGGCCAGGCCCGGCTCCGGCAGCGACTGCACCAGCGCGCACAGCTCCAATGTCGGGGACAGCCCGCCGTCCAGCCGCGCCGCCAGCGGCTCGCGCGCTTGCAGCGCGGCGTAAGCCTGCCGATAGATGCCGTGGTCCTGCGTCACGTAGCAGCCGGGGCGGATCACATGACGCACCCCGGACAGGCCGGCGTCCCGCAGCTGCCGGCTGACGATGTCGAACCAGACCGAGCCGGCCCCGGTCAGCAGCGCTTCCGGCGCGCCGGCGAAGTCGCCGTTGCGCAGCAGCGTGCCGCACACCGCGACCGCGCGCTGAATCAGCGCCTGTATCGCCGCGATGTCCGCCTGCTCGTCGTCGCCATGGATTACGCCCTCGTAGAAGGCCACGCCGGCCAGCGCCAGGCCCGGCAGCTTGGCGATGTGTTCCGCCAGTTCATAAGCCTGCCGCTCGGTGCGGCAGCCGCAACGCCCGCCGGGCGCGCCCATTTCCAGCAAGACCGACATCCGCAGTTGCCGGGCGGTGAAAAAGTCCGACAGCCGCCGCGCATTGTCCACGCTGTCCACGCAGCAATGGAGGGCGGCGCGCCCTTGCCGCAGCAGCGCGGCAAGCAGCTCCATATTCGCCCGGCCCAGCAATTGATTGGCGATGATCACGTTCTCGGCCCCGGCCGCCACCGCCGCCTGGGCCTGAAATGGGCTGGCCACGCCCAGCCCCCAGGCGCCGGCAGCCAATTGCCGCCGGAAAATCGCCGGCGTCATCGTGGTCTTGCCGTGCGGGGCCAGCGAAACCCCCATCGCGTCCGCGAAACCTTGCATCCAGCGGATATTGCCGTCCAGCGCGGCCTCCTTGATCACCAGCGCCGGCAGGCAGGCGTCCTCATGCAGGATATTGGCCCCGCCCTCTCCGCGGAACATCAGCGCCGCCTTGTGCCGCGCGGGCTCCGCTCCAAATTCGCTCAGCATCATCCTGTTCTCCTTGGTATCCCTATCCGCCAGTCGTAGAGCCTGTTCAAAGTCTCGCGAGCTAGAGCGAGACAAGGCGAAAACAGCTGAGAAAGCGGAATGTACAAGTGGTACATGAGCATTTCGAAGTTGTTTTCAACGCCGTACCGCCGACGCGCAGCAGACATTGAACAGGTTCTCAGCCATGGCTTTCACGCTCAGTCGTAATCATCTCCAGCACCTCCTCCCGGGAACGCGCGCTCGCCGGCGTCAGCCAGGTGACGACAACGGCCAGCAGCAGGCTGAGCAGCACCGCGGGAATCACCGGATTGCCCAGCCGCGCCAGCCACGACGGCGACAGAATGACGGCCAGCGAGGCGAGGCTGCCGCCCAGCAGCGCGGCGATGCAGCCCTGCCAATTGAAGCGCGGCCAGAAACGGCCCAGCAGCACGGTGACGAACATGCCGGACATCACCATGGAGATCATCTTGGTGATGTAGCCGATGATGTCGTTGGAAGTCAGCGCGAAGAGATAGGCCAGCAGGATCACCAGCAGCAGGAACAGCCAGGACAGCGCAATCGCCCGCTCCGGCGGCGGCATCCGGCCACGCATCCAGACGTAGAGATCGCGCAGGATGATGGAGACCCCGGCAATCGCGTCCGAGCTGCCGGAGGACATATTGGCCGACATGCCGGCGATCAGCACCACCACGGCCAGCGCCTGCGGCAAGGCGGTGGTGGCGTGCAGGAAGGCGAAGCTGCTATTGGCCAGATTGGGCTCCATCGCATGCGTGGCCATGCCGATGATGGCCGGCAGGAAGGAAAAGCCCATATACAGCAGGCCGGTGATGATGAAGGACTGGCGGATCACGCTGGCGGATTCGGCGGCGTAGATGCGCTGGCGGTAGGAGGGCGTGGCCAGCACGCCCACGCCGATCACCGCGGCCAGCGACAAGGCCGGCAGCAGGCCCAGCTTGCCGATGCCGAAGGGCGTGAACGCGGCCGGATCGGTCCGGCTCACCACCGTCTCCCAGCCGCCGACATGGCGCACCGATAGGACCGCCAGCACGATGAAGCCGAGGAAGAGCACGATGGACTGCAAGGTGTCGATCCAGGACACCGCCTTATAGCCGCCAATGCCGACATAGAACACGAAGCCGACGGCGACGATGGTCTTGGCCGCCCGGATATCGATGCCGGAAGCCCAGGCCAGGTACAGGCCGCCGCCCAGGATGTGCGCGCCCAACCAGCCCAGGGAGGCGCAGAAAATGATGACGGCCACCAGGTTTTTGACCAGCTTGCTGCCGCCGGTGTAGTAGCAGACCTCCTCGCTCATGGTCATGAAGCGGAGGTTTCGGACCGGCGCGAACCACCAGGCCGTCAACAGGATGCCGGTGGCGCCGCCAACGCCATACAACATGCCGGCCCAGCCGTTGGCGTAACCGAAGCTGACCGCGCCGATGCTGGAGCCGGTGCCCACCATGGTGCCCACCGTCGAGCCCAGCGTCAGCAACATCGGCATCTTGCGGCCGCCCAGGATGAAGTCCTCGCCGGTCTTCTGATGCCGGGTCACATACCAGCCCAACGTCATCATGCCGGCGGCGTAGATCAGAAACCACGTCAGAAAATCGCTATTCGCCATCGCCCTCTCCTTTTCATCGGCCGCGCTGCCGCGCCTGGCGCAAAATACTTAATATTTGAACTTGGCGTTAAAACACCTCATGTCCACCTCAACCATGCAATCCACCACCAGCTCCGCCACGCAGCACACCCGCGCCGGTGGATGCTCGGCGAAGAAAGAACGGAACACCCGGTTGAAGGAGGGGAAATAACGGGCGTCGCTGAGAAAGACCTGCATATGCACGATGTCCGCCGGCGCGAAGCCGGCCTCGGCCACAATGTCCAGGCAGTTCTGTATCGCCAGCCGCGACTGTTCCACGATGCCGCCGGCGATGATTTCGCCGTCCCGCATCGGGGTTTGTCCGGACACGTACAACCAGCCGTCCGCCGCCGCCGCCGCGGCGAAAGGCAGCGCTTGCCCGCCGGTGCCGGCGCTGCCGCTTACTCCATAACGTTTAATCATGCTGCCTCCCCCTAAGAGCCTGTTTACGATCTGCTGCGCGTCGGCGGAATAGTTAGACAAGGGCGTTGAAAACCGCTTCGAAATGCTCATGTACCGTATGCACATTCCGCTTTCTCAGCCGTTTTCGCCTTGCCTCGCTCTTGCTCGCTAGAGCGTAAACACGCTCTAAGCAGCCTGACGGCTTCTGCTCAAGAACCGCCCGGCGCGGACTCCGCTCAGCCGCTGCTGGGCATAGGTTTGCACCCCGTTGACGAAGACCCGCTCAATGCCCGCCGCCGACTGCCGCGGCTGCTGGAAGCTGGCGACGTCGTCGATCCGCTGGTAGTCAAACAGCACCAGATCGGCGAAATAGCCGGCACGGATCAAGCCCCGGTCGCGCAGCGCGAAGCGCCGCGCCGGCAGGCCGGTCATTTTGTGGACGGCGGTGGACAGCGGGAACAGTTGCAAGTCCCGGCTGTAATGGCCCAGCACCCGGGGGAAAGTCCCCCACAGCCGCGGATGCGGATTGGGATCGCAGGGCAGGCCGTCCGAGCCCACCATCGCCGCCGGGTGGCTCAGGATGCGCCGCACATCGTCCTCATCCATCTGGAAGTAAATGGCGCCGGCGGGCAGCAGGCGGCCGGCCGCCTGGTGGATGTCGCACGCCCAGAGGCCGGCGATCTGTTGCAGGGTTTTCCCCGCCATCTCCGGATGCGGCGCGGACCAGGTGATCAGGATGTCGTAGTCGGCGGTGACCTGGCCGGGGTCGAGATTGGAGGAGCCGGCGCGGTAGGGGTAGCAATCGAGGCTGATGTCCTGCCCCAGGCGCCGGATGTCGATCAGCGCCAGCGTCTCCGCCGAGCGTCCCCAGTTTTTCAGCCCGGCGCATTTGTGGTGCGAGATCTGCACCGGCACCTTGGCGCTGCGGCCGATGAGGAAGGCTTCCTCCATCGCCTCCAGCACTCCGTCGTACTCGGTGCGCATATGGGTGGCGTAGACGCCCTGGTATTCGGCCAGCGGCGCGGCCAGCCGGCAGACTTCCTCGGTGGACGCCTGCGCCGCGCTGTCATAGGACAGGCCGGTGCTCAAGCCCAGCGCGCCCTGCTCCAGCGCCAGGATCAAATGCTCGCGCATCGCGGCGATGCCGGCCTCGTCCGCCGGCCCCTGCTGCGACGCCAGGCAGCGGTGCCGCAAGGTGGTGTGGCCGATCAAGGTGGCGACGTTGACCGAGGGCCGCGCCGCTTCGATGGCGGCGCGGTAGCTGGCCAGGTCCGGATAGCGGAAATCCTCCAATTCGCCCAGCAGATTGATCGGCGCCGGCACCTCGTCGCCCAGCACCGCGCCCACCGCGCTGAGTCCGCAGTTCCCGACGATGATGCTGGTCACGCCCTGCGAGGTTTTTTCCAGGTAGTCCGGGCGCCGGATCACCGCCAGGTCGTCATGGGTGTGAACGTCGATGAAGCCCGGCGCCAATACCAGGCCGGCGCAGTCGATGCGCTGCCCGGCGTCGCCGTCGAGCTCGGCGGCCACCGCCGCGATGCGTTCGCCTATCACCCCGACATCCGCCCGCCGCTCCGGCGCGCCGCTGCCGTCCGTCACCAAGGCGCCCTTGAACAAGTAGTCGTATCGCATATTGCTCTCCTATCCCGCCATTGCCTCCCGATAAGCGCGGGCGAAAGCCCGCGCCTGCGCCCGCGTCCTCTCCGGCGGCTGGCCGGCGCGATACAACTCGCCGCCCAGCCCCGCCCCCCGGCAGCCGGCGCGTAGATAATCCGCCAGCGTCTCCGGTCTCACTCCGCCCACCGCGTAGATGTCCACCGCTTCCGGCAGCACCGTCCGCAAGGCGGCCACATAAGCCGGCCCCAGCGCGCCGGCGGGGAACAGCTTGATCCGGCGCGCGCCGGCCGCGATGGCGTCGAAAGCCTCGGTGGCCGTGGCGCAGCCCGGCAGCAATTGCATGCCCGCGGCCAGGCCCTGCCGGATCACCTCGGCATCGACGTTGGGCGTAACGATCAAGCGGCAGCCCAGCTCGGCCAAGCGCCGCACCTGTTCCGGCCGCAGCACGGTGCCGGCGCCGATCAACGCCTGATCGCCATAGCGCTGCGCCGCCAGCTGAATGCCGGCCTCCCAGCGCTCCGAATTCAGCGGTATCTCCACCGCCTCGAAGCCCGCCTCGATCAAGGCCGGCACGTGCAGCTCCAGCTCCTCCGGCCGGATGCCCCGTAAAATCGCCACCAGCGGCAGCTTGCTGTCCATTTCTTGCTCCCTGTTGAATCCACCGCCCCGCCCGCGAGACTTTGAACAAGCTCTCAGAGCAAGCCCCGAGTCCGCGCCAGCAAAATCGCTCCATGACCGGCCAGATCCGCCTGCGTCGCCTCGTCCACCATCGCCACATTGCCGGAGAAGAACTCATCGCCGGCCACCAGGCAGCCCAGCGCCGCGCGCAGCAGCGGCCGGCCGGTGGCGATGAATTGCGTGCCCGGACTCATATTCAGCGCGCGGCTGTTTTTCAAGGTCAGCAAGTCCGCGCCCAGCACCGCGCCCAACAGGAAATTGGCTCTGGCGTTGTGGTCGTACACCGTGAACTGGTCCAGCGTGCGCACCATGAAACAGGCCCGGCCCAGGCCGATGCGGCTGGCCTGCTCGGCCCCGGCCAACAACATCTCCACATCCAGCTCCGCGGCGAACGAGCCGCCCAGCGCATCCGCCAGCAAGGTGTTGTGGGTAATCACGTGCAAGAGCTCGCCGGCCAGCGTGGTCACGCAGCCGGCGATCCGCTGCCGCGCGTCCAGATGGATGAATTTGGAATGCGAGCCGGGAATGGCCAGAATGGCCGGCTGGCGGATGGACAGCCTGTCGATCAAGGCCATCGCCTCGACCTCTTCGCCGCGCATCATGTCCATGCGCTCGCAGTTGTGCAGGCCGATGTCCTCGGACAGATTCTTCACCCCGGGCACAAACCAGATCGGCCGCGCGCACACCTCAGGCACCACGCAGGCCCTCATCCCGGCGGCCAGGGCCTCGCGGCCGGCGGGCGCCAGCAGGTGGGGAATCTCCAACAGGCCCATATTCGAACTGATCATTCCCGTCGCCAGCAGCAGGCTTGGCTCGTCGATGTCGGCATTGGCCTGGCTCAACGCCTGCGCCAGCGTTTCCCTCACCGCCCGCCGCAATGCGTTCCGGCTGCCCGTCATCGCCGTATCCCGGCTCCCCACCCGCTGCGCCGCGCGCGCAATCGGCACTGAATCGCGCCATAAGGTGGCGCGGGTATTCGTGGTGCCGGCATCAATGGTCAATATCATTTCCACGCTTTAAATAATGGACTTGTGTGATATTGTTAATGAGCTAATTTTTTATCGCAAGACAGTTATATTTGACATCGGTTTAGTTTTATTAAACGAATGGATCTGGCGGATTTTATTTGCACGAGGGGAAATCATGTACCAACGCCTGCCACCGCTGCATGCCTTGAGAGTTTTTGAATCCGCCGCGCGACATATGAGTTTTACCCGAGCCGCGGAAGAATTATTCGTCACCAAGGCGGCCGTCAGCCATCAAATAAAACAGCTGGAGCAATTTCTGAATCAGCCCTTATTCGAACGCCAAAACAATCGTTTAAAACTCACCACGGCGGGCGAGCATTATTTACCCAGAATCAGAGAATCATTCCGCACGCTGCAACAAGCCACGGACGGATTGATGCTGCAGACGGTGCCGGCTTTGAATATCCATGTGCCGCGCCTGTTTGGCAGCAAATGGCTGATTCCCCGGCTGTACCGGTTTTTGAAACGGCACCCCGGCCTGCCGGTGGAAATCCATACCGAGCCGGCGGCCGAATATTCCGCCGCCGATATCGTCATCAGCACGGGACCGCCGTGGCCGGCCCGCTTCAACACCGAGCCCTTCGCCTCCTCCGCCTTCTTTCCGGTCTGCAGCCCCGACTTGGCCCGGCGCCTGCGGCGGCCGCGGGATTTGGCGCAATGCACGCTGTTGCACGAGCGGCAGTTCGCCGGCTGGCGGCAATGGCTGGATCACGTCCAGATCGATCTGGATCTCAAGGCGCAGCCGAGCTTGAGCTTTTCGGATGAATCCATGTTGTTGCAGGCGGCGATAGACGGACAGGGCGTCGCCCTGGGACAGGCGCTGTGCGTGGAATACGATTTGCTGGCCGGACGTCTGGCGCGGCCGCTGCGCGGCGAAGCGCCATTCCGCCAGGCCTATTACCTGAGCGTCGCGCAACGCGACGCCAACCAGCCGGCGGCGCGGGCCTTGCGCGACTGGCTGTTTGAAGAAGCCGCCGAGGGCTTGCCCGCGCCCCAAGCCGACATCGGCTAGCGCCAGTCCGTCATTGTCGACGCGCGACGCGGCCAAGACAGCCGCGACGGCCGTCGAAGCCAGGCGACTCCCCCGCCCCAAGGCCAAGCTCAGCATTTGCCAGCCTCGCCCTCTCACCGCTCGTCTATAAAACAATGTCATTCAAAACGCATAGCCGCCGTCGCGGCCGCACAAGGAGAAGAGCGCCATGGGCCTGAATGCCATCACCCCGGACGACCCCCGTTACGAAACGCTGAAAAAAGGCTTCAATCTGCGCTGGCCGGAGGCCGGCCAGGCCGCCGGCGGCATCGTCGTCTGCAGCGACGAGAACGAAGCCGCCGCCGCCTTGCAATACGCGCTGGACCACCGTCTCAAACCCACCATCCGCAGCGGCGGCCATTGCTACGAGGGCTTCGTCAGCAACAACCCCGGCGGCCTGATCATAGACATCGGCCAGCTCTCCGGCCTGCGCCGCGACGTGACGGCGGATGGCCGCCGTTACGGCTTTCAGCTCTTGGCCGGCAATCAGAACTGGGACGGCTATGTCGGCCTGTACAAGCTCACCGGCAAGACCGTGCCCGGCGGCTCTTGCTACTCGGTGGGCGCCGGCGGCCATATCAGCGGCGGCGGCTACGGCCTGCTGTCGCGGCTGCAAGGCCTGACCGTGGATTGGCTGAGCGCGGTGGACATTCTGCTGGCGGACGGCGGCAAGGCGCGCAAGGTCCACGCCCGCGCCGACAATGAATTCGCCGACCTGCTCAAGCTGTGCAAAGGCGCCGGCGGCGGCAACGTCGGCCTGATCACCAGCTATTACTTCGACGATCTGCCGCCGGCGCCGCAGCAGGTGGGCGTGCAATTCCTGCAATTCGACTGGAACGATTTCAAAGACCTGGGCCGCTTCACCGACTTGTTGCAAACCTACGGCCAATACTGGCGGGAGGCGGACAGCGAACCCGAAGGCTACGGACTGTTCAGCCTGCTCAAACTCACCCATGTCAGCGCCAAAAAACTGGGGCTGGTGGTGCAGTACACGGACCGGAACGGCAAGCTGAACGACACCGCGCCGTTCAATGATTTTTACCAACGCATCGCGCAAGTGGCCTCGCCGCAATTGCTGAACACCTATCTGCCCGGCGGCGGCCATCTGCCCCACATCCCGCACCGCTCGCCGCCCAGAAACAGCGCGCCCTTGCCGGAACACGCGCAGGCGATGGACTGGCTGTACGCCACCCAGACGCTGAACGGCTCCGGCAACAATCAGCGCGGCAAGTACAAATCCGCCTATATGAAACAGAACTTCAGCCAGGCCGAGTGCCAGGCGATCCACCGGCATCTGAACATCCATCCCCACGATCTGGACTTCTCCCAATCGCTGCTGCAAGTGGACTCCTACGGCGGCGGGATCAACCACCGCGGCGCCGGCAACAACGGCTTCGATCCGGCCGACAACCAGACCGCTGTGCCGCAGCGCGCCTCGGTGATGAAGCTGCAATACCAGAGCTACTGGACCGACCCGGCCAACGACGCCAAGCATGTGCGCTGGATGCGCGAGTTCTTCGACGCCGTCTACGCCGCCGGCGGCTTCAACGGCACGCCCTACCCGGCCTCGGCGGCCTTGCCGGATTCGCCCTACGAAGGCTGCTACATCAACTACCCGGACGTGGACATGCTGAACGGCGCTCAGCCGGGCACGCCCGGCTATAGCTGGGGCGAGCTGTATTACGGCGCGCTGTATCCGGAGCTGACGGCGATCAAGCGCAAATACGACCCGGGCAATGTCTTCAATCACGCGATGTCGCTGGGCGCGGAATAAGCGCCCGGCTCCGGCCGGCGCGGGACACGCGCCGGCCTCCTGTCCTTTCCCTCCGGCCCCCGGCCCGGCCCCCCTCCTGGCCTAAAGAACATTGCCCTTATGGCCAGCGCCGCCTATACCCGCGCTATGCCGATGGAATTAAATCGCCTACAAAAGCCGTCAGCGGATTTTCCTGCCGGCAAGGAGCCCATATGAGCTATCTGCAGTTCCCCCGCTTGGCCTTTTCCGGCCAGTTCCAGTCCGACGTCTCCACCGTCAACAACGATCCGCGCCATTACGACAACGCCACTTTCGAACCGCGCTTTCAGGAATATCAGCAGGCGGGGGACAACGGGCGCACCAAAACCTACAACGGCTGGTGGCACCCCACCGGCACCGCCATCATGCGCTTCGCCAACTGCCAGGTGAGCAGCTTGCGCGGCCCCAGCGGCATTCTGATCACCGATCCGGCGCAAGACCCGCTGCTGTCCTGCAGCGTGGGCAACGCCATCGGCAAGCCGTCCGGCAAAATGGTGGACCTGGACCCGGACTGGCAGCTGGCCTCCAGCATCTACGGCCTGGCGGTGTCCTTGCTCAAACCGGACGGCACGCCGCTGATGACCGCCGACTACCAGAGCAACCCTTTCCGCGATCTGTGGTTCTCCCGCGCCGCCAGCCAGGGCGACAGCGCCGCCTCCGCCGTCTTTCAGTCCGTGCTCACCAATATCCAGTGGCATCTGGACGGCTTCGACAGCCCGCTGCTGGCCCGCCTGATCGAGTTGAGCGAGCAGAACCGGCTATCCATCCGGCTGACCACCTACGGCTACAGCACCACCTACAGCGACCCCGGCTTCGGCTACGGCACCGTGCTCGGCGCCATCGGCCCGGCCTATCTCGGCCAGCCGCGCTCCTTCATCCTGGGCCGCCGCTTCATGCCCACCACGCAACAGGGCAGCGATCTTGCCAGCCAGAACGGCATCGGCTGTTTCTCCTCCTGGCTGGATCAGGATACCGCCAGCCTGCAAGTGGACCTGAGCAACGCGCTGCCGCTGAACAGCCGTTATCAGGTGACGGCGCTGCCGTCGCTGCAATACGCGATCCTGCACAATGAGTGGACGGCGCAGGACGCGGAGATAGGGCCGGGCGACTACACCGCCATCGCCGGCGTGGACACCTCGCAGACGCTGCAAGACCAGCAGGCCGGCATCCAGTCCGTGCCGCTGAACGAGGCGCAGCTGCGGCTGGCCAATCAGCCCTTGCCGCTGGCCATCGTCCAGCCGGTGGGCGCGGCGGGACGCGCCGTGGTCTGCGTGCGCGAAGCGCTGCTGGGCAACGAGGTCCGCGCCGAGGACTTCGCCATCCGCCTGGACCCCAACCACCCGGACAAGAACCACCTGCACACCCATCTCTACGCGGCGCGCTACGGCCAGCCGCTGGCCGGCGCGGCGCTGGCCTTCTGGGCCGGCGCGCCCATGCTGGACTACGGCGACACCCCCACCGACAAGACTCAGGGCACCACCCCGCGCGCGCTGTTGCCGGTCAACAACGTGCCCAACGCCGCCGTCCGCTTCAGCCCGGCGGAACCGGTCACCGATCAGGCCGGCCGGGTCGCCGTCACCCTGCACGGGCCGGAAAGTTTCGGCACCCCGCGCGAATACATGGACGGCCAGCTGTTCACCATCAACTACAATCTGGCCGGCTCCGATCCGGCGCTGCAACAGCCCTTCGACAACTTCGCCGTCGTGGTTTTCAGCAGCTTCCCGCAGCCGGGCCAGGACATCGACCTGGACAACCCGCGCTGGGAGGACGTGCAGCCCATCCTGCAGCAATACGCCAACCTCTACCCGGTGATGAGCCAGGGCCTGTTCGACTTTTCCAAGCAAGCGGTGGCCGACGCCAGCGCCTTCATCATGCGCTTCGTGTTCGACAAGCCCATAGAAGACCCGGACCAGATGCCGGTGACGCGCGACCTGTCCGCCAGCAAGCGGCGCATGCTGATCAACTATTTCCAGAACGTGATAGACCGCACCGGCAAAACCTTCGACCGCCAGCTGATGTACGGCAAGCGCTGCCCGCTGCGCCAGAGCGCGGCTCCCAGCGAGGCCGACATCGCCGCCACCCGCGGCTCTCTGAGCACGAGCAAGAGCCGCAAGGGCAACGACGCCTGAGCGCCCAGACCGCCCCTCTTTCAAGGAAACCAAGCCAGGAAACCAAGCCATGCTGAAGATACGTCAAGAACTGATGGCCGAACTGCTTCAGGCCGAGCACATCAACGATGTGCGGACCATGCTGGCCGGCGCGGTGCGGCTGGAGCTGTCCACCATTCCCACTTATCTGACCGCGCTGTTCTCCATCAAGCCCGGCCAGAACCAGGAAGCGCGCGCGCTGGTGCAATCCGTGGTGGTGGAGGAAATGCTGCACATGACCCTGGCCGCCAACACCCTGATCGCCATCGGCGGCAACCCGCGCGTCATCGAAGACGGCCGGGCACTCAGCTACCCGGGGCCGCTGCCGATGTGCGTGGACACCGGCCTGATCGTCACCCTCAAGGCGCTGAGCCGGCAGCAGGCTCAGGAAGTGTTCATGGAGATTGAACGCCCGGACACCCAGGCCGTCCTGCCCGGAGAGACCCAGGCCTCGGTCGACAACCAGCCCGGCTTCGACTCCATCGGCCGCTTTTACCAGGCCATCCTGGAGCGGCTGCAATATTTGGAAAACCACGGTCACGACTGCTTCGCCCAGCCGCGGCTGGACGAGCAGGTGGACGTCAGCCAGTGGTTCCCGCAGGAGGTGCCGGGCTGTCCGGACGGCAAGGTCTACGACATGGCCAGCGCCCGCGCGGTGATAGACACCATTGTGCGCCAGGGCGAAGGCGTGCAGGTGGAGGACGACTGGATCAACCCCAAGGAAGAAGCCGGCGGCGGCTACGCCCATTATTTCAAGTTTGGCGAGATCTACTACGGCAAGCGCCTGGTTCGCGACGACTCCAGCCCCTCCGGCTGGTCCTATACCGGCGAGCCGGTGCCGCTGGACGAAACCGGGGTGTTCAATCTGCTGCCCAACGCCGCGCTGTCAGACTATCCGGCGGGCAGCGGCGCGGCCGTCAGCGGCGCCCAGTTCTACCAGGCCTACCAGAACCTGCTGGCCGCGCTGGACCGCACCTTCAACGGCCAGCCGCGGGAGTTGGACGCCGCCATCGGCATCATGTACGAGCTGAAGCTGGTGGCGCAAAAAGTGATGCGGAACCCGGTCAACAGCAGCGTGCCGGACGTGGTGGCCGCGCCGCCGTTCATGCTCCGGCATTCGTCGTCCTGAGAGCCTGTTCAAGGTCTAGCGCGCCAGGGCGGGAACCGCAAAGACAGCGGGATGCGCAAGGAGCGCATGCGCATTTTTAAAGGGGCGCTCGCCGCGCCGCGTCCGGCGAAGCGCGGCAGGCTATGAAGAACTTCTGAGCACCGGCAGCGTCAGGGCGGCGCATAGCCCGCCCTCCTCGCCGGCCAGCAGTTCCAGACGGCCGCCAAAGCGCCCGGCGATCGCGGTGACGATGGACAGGCCCAGGCCGCTGCCGGCGCCGGCATGCCGCCCGCGCCAAAAGCGCTGCGCGGCCTGTTCGCGCTGGTCCGCCGTCAGCCCCGGCCCCTGATCGCGGATTTCAAAGCGCAAGCCCTTCTCGCACAGCGCAGCCTCCAAACGCACCGGTGCGTCCGGCGGCGAATACCGCAAGGCGTTGTCCAGCAGATTGCGCAGCGCGGTGGCCGCCAGCGCCTGGGGCAAGGCCAGCGCGGCCTCCGGCAGCGGAGCGCAGACAATGCGCCGCGGCGGCGCGGGCTCCGCGTCGCGCATCGCCAGCCGCGCCACCTCGTCGGCGCAGGCCGGAGGGCCTTCCTCCCAGTCGAAAGCCCCTTCCAGCCGCGCCAGCATCAACAACTGCCCCAGGGTGTTCTGCAAGCGTTCAGCCCCCTCGGCGGCGTGGGCCAGCGCCTGCGCCGCGTCCGGCCCCTGGGTGATGCGCGCCACTTGCAGATGCGTCTTGATCGCCGTCAGCGGGGTGCGCAACTCATGGGCGGCGTCGCTGGTCAGACGCCGCTCGCGTTGCAGCGCTTCGCCAACGCGCTGCAAGAGCTGATTCAGGCTGTCCGCCAGCGGCAGCACATCGCGCGGCAAACCCTGAGTGGCCACCGGCTCCAGCGCTTCCGGCGCGCGGCGCGCCAAGGCGCGGCGCAGCCGCTCCAGCGGCCGCAGCCCCCGGCTCACGCCCAGCCACAAGGCCACCAGGCTGCCGGCCAGGGCCGCGATGAAGGGCACGGCGGCGGCCCAGCGGATATCCGTCAACATCGCCTCGCGTTCGGTCAGCCGGTCCGCCGTGGTCACCCGCAAGCCGTTGGCCACCACCGTATAGCTGCGCCAGCGCTCGCCGCGCAGGGTTTGCTCGGCATAGCCCGGCGCCGGGTCCGCGCGGGTATCCGGCGCGCCCGGCGTGCGCGCCAGCACCTCGCCGCGCACGGAAACAATCTGGCACGCGATGCCGGCGCCTATGCCCTCGAAACGCGGCATGGCGCGCGGCGGCGGCGCCGGCAATTGTTCCATCAGGCCGGCCACCATCTGCGCCGACATCGCCAGCCGCCGGTCCAGCGTCAGCCGCATCTGCCGGTCCAGATCATGCAGCGTCCAGGCCGCCACGCCGCCCCACAGCAGGCACAGCGACACCCCTATCCATAACAGCAGGCGCAGACGCAAGCTCATTCGCCGGCCCTGCCGTAGCGGTAGCCCAGGCCGCGCACCGTCTCCACCACCGCCGGCCCCAGCTTGCGCCGCAAATGGTGGATGTGCACGTTCAGGGCGTTGCTTTCGATTTCCTCGCTGTAATCGTAGAGCCGGTCTTTTAACTGCTCGGCGCTGAGAATCCGCTCCCGCGCCTGCATCAAGGCCGCCAACAGCGCCAGTTCGCGGCGCGCCAGCGCCACCGGCCGGCAGTGCAGCCAGACTTCGCCTCGCATCGGGTCCAGCCGCAGCGGGCCGTCCTCGATCACGTCCACGCAACGCCCGGCGGCGCGCCGGCGCAAGGCGTGCAGCCTCGCCACCAGTTCGTCCAGATCAAAGGGCTTGAGCAGATAATCGTCCGCGCCGGCGCGCAGGCCGGCCACCCGGTCTTCCACCGCGTCGCGCGCGGTCAACACCAGCACCGGCAACGCCGCGCCGCGCGCGCGCAAGCGCGCCAGCAAGCGCATGCCGTCCTCGTCCGGCAGCCCCAGGTCCAGAATCATCAAATCGGCGTCCAGCGTCGCCAGCGCCGCCTCGGCCTGGGCCGCGCTGCCCACCGCGTCCACCGTCAGGCCGTGGGCGCGCAGCCCGGCGACGATGCCCAGCGCGATCAACTCATTGTCTTCCACCAATAACACCCGCATTCCCGCCTCCTTGTCGCCGCCAGCTTGCCGGCAACGGATTATCCCATTGTTAACGGCGGCTTAATCCCCGGCGCCCAGGCTGTGGGCATTCATCGCCATGGAGACCGCAATGCCGCTTATTTTCCGCAGCCTGTTGCTGCTGCTTTTCCTCTGGATGCCCGCCGTCCAGGCGCAAACCGGCTTTCTGCCGCCGGAACAGGCCTTCCGCCTCAGCGTCAGCGAGCTGGGCGACGGCCAGGTCCGCCTGCGCTGGGACATCCGCGACGGCTATTATTTGTATCGCAAAAATATCAAGATCGCGGCCGAACCCGCCGGCAGCGTCCCGCCGCCGGCGATGCCGGCCGGCAAAACCATCCATGATGAATTCTTTGGCGAATCCGAGGTGTATTACCAGCGGCTGGAACTGCTGGTGCGGGCCGGCCAGGCGCGCCGCCTCGCGCTGAGCTGGCAGGGCTGCGCCGAAGCAGGGCTGTGCTATCCGCCGCAGCATCGCGTCGTCGAACTGTCCGGCGGCGGCCAGGCCGTTAAAACCGCCACGGCGGGGCTTGCCGGCACGGCCCCCGCCGCGCCGGCCCTGGGCGAAGACCAGGCGCTGGCGGCGCGGCTGGCGCAATCCGGCGTCGGCTGGGTCTTGCTGGCCTTCTTCGGCCTGGGCCTGCTGATGACCTTCACCCCCTGCGTGCTGCCCATGGTGCCCATTCTCAGCAGCCTGATCGTCGGCAGCGGCGCCACGCCGCGACGCGGCCTGGTCCTGGCGCTGGCCTTTGTGCTGCCGATGGCGCTGACCTACGCGGCGCTGGGCGCGCTGGCCGCCAGCATGGGCGCCAATCTTCAGGCCGCGCTGCAAACGCCGTGGGCGCTGGGCCTGTTCGCCGCGCTGTTCATCCTGCTGGCGCTGGCCATGTTCGGCGTTTACGAGCTGCAATTGCCGGCTGCGCTGCGCGACCGGCTGGCCATGGCCAGCCAGCGCCAGCGCGGCGGCACCCTGGGCGGCGCGGCGGCGATGGGCGTGCTGTCCGCCTTGCTGGTGGGCCCCTGCATGACCGCGCCGCTGGCCGGCGCCCTGCTCTACATCAGCGACAGCGGCGACGTGCTCAAAGGCGGCCTGGCCTTGCTGGCCATGGGCCTGGGCATGGGCGTGCCGCTCTTGCTGGTGGGCGCGCTGGGGGCCAAACTGCTGCCGCGTCCCGGCCTGTGGATGAACCGGGTCAAAGCGGTGTTCGGCTTCCTGCTGCTGGGCATGGCCATCTGGTTCCTCGACCGCGTGCTGCCCCCGGCGGCCAGCCTGGCCTTGTGGGGCGCGTGGCTGTTCGCCGTCGCCGTCGGCCTGCTGACGCTGAGCCGGCCCTGGCGCGCCAGCCCCGGCCAATGGACGCTGCGCGGCGCGGCGGCGCTGCTGGGCCTGTGGGCGGCGGCGATGCTGATCGGCGCGGCCGCCGGGCAAAGCGATCCGCTGCGGCCGCTCGCCTTCGTCTCCTCCGCGGCCGCGCCCGCCACCGACATGGAACAACTCGGCTTCGTCACCGTGCGCGATGTCCGCGCGCTGCAACAGGGCCTGGACGAGGCCGCGCGCCAAGGCCGCTGGGTGCTGGTGGACTACTACGCCGACTGGTGCGTGGCCTGCAAGGAAATCGAGCACAAGGTGTTTGGCGATCCCCTCGTGCGACAAGCGCTGGCCGGCATGACGCTGCTGCGGCCCGATGTGACCGAATCCGGCCCGGACAGCGCCGCGCTGCTGGCCTCGCGCCAGGTGATAGGACCGCCCACGCTGTTGCTGATCGGCCCGGACGGCCAGGAGCGCCGCGCCCAGCGCATCGTCGGCGCGCTGGGCCCGGACGCCTTTCTCGAACGCCTGAGCCAGGCGCGGCGGGCCCGCTGAATCTTTTGGAAAGGACCCAGTCTATTCAAACGTTTAAAAAAATAGCCTCCGCCACCCCGCTCCGCGCGGCACAGGACTGAACCATGCTTGCTTTCAACCTTGGCCCGCTGGCCATTCCGGTCAGCCTGGCCATCATCGCCGCCGCCTGGCTCGCCGCCCACGGCGTCGGCCTGCTCGCCGGCCGCGGCCGCCGCGTCAGCGTGGCGGCCCACCTCAACGACATGCTGCTGTGGGGCTTCGTCGCCGCGCGCGTCGGCTTCGTGCTGTACTGGTTTTCGCTGTACTCGCAGCGGCCGCTGGCGGTGCTGGATCTGCGCGACGGCGGCTTCCTGCCCTGGGCCGGCGTCGCCGCCGCGCTCGCCCTGGCCGCGTGGCGCGGCTGGCGTCGGCCGGAGCTGCGCCGGCCGCTGGCCGTCGCCATCCTGAGCGGCGCGCTGGTCTGGGCCGGCGGCGCGGCGCTGCAAGAAGGGCGAACCAAGGCCTCGCTGTCCGCCCGCGTGCTGCCGCAACTGGACGGCGCCCCGGCCTCGCTGCCGGCGCTGGCCGGCGGCAAGCCCATGGTGCTCAATCTCTGGGCCAGCTGGTGCCCGCCCTGCCTGCGGGAAATGCCGCTGCTGCAAGACGCCCAGCGGCAAAGGACCGACGTGCGCTTCGTCTTCGCCAATCAGGGCGAGGACGAAGTCGCGGTGCGCGAGTTCTTCCACAAGCAGCCGCTTCGGCTCCGGCATGTGCTGCTGGACCCGGCCGGCGCCCTGGGCCGGGAGTACGGCTCGGCGGCGCTGCCCACCACGCTGTTTTTCGACGCCCGCGGCCAATTGCAAACCATACATCTGGGCGAACTGTCCGAAGCCACTCTGGCCAGCAAGCTGCAATTGCTGGGCGGCGCGCCCGCTTCCAAGGAATAAACATGAACGCACCGCTGATCCGCGGCCTGGCGCCGCTGGCGCTCTGGCTGAGCCTGAGCGCCCACGCCGCGCCGCCCCAAGCCTGGCCGGCGCCCATTCAGGCGCTGGAAGCCCAGGGCTATGAAGTCCTGAGCAGCTTTCCCGGCCCCTCCGGCCTGACCGGCTACGCCGCGCTCTACCTGGGCCGGCCGCAGGCCGTCTACCTGACCCCGGACGGCCGACAGGCCATCGTCGGCAACGTCACCGACGCCCGCGGCGACAAATGGAAGCCCGAGCTGCTGGACCGGCAGTTCGGCGCCGCGCTGTGGCGACAGTTGGAAAGCAGCCACTGGATCGCCGACGGCAAGGACGGGGCCCCGCGCGTGGTCTACACCTTCACCGATCCCAACTGCCCGTATTGCCGGCAGCTCTGGCGGGACGCCCGGCCCTGGGTCCAGGCCGGCAAGGTCCAGATCCGCCACATCCTGGTGGGCCTGCTGGCCGAGGACAGCCCGGCCAAGGCCGCCGCCCTCCTGGCCGCGCCGGACCCGGCCGCCGCGCTGGCGCGCCACGAAGCCGGCGATTCGGTGCGGCCGCTGGCCAAGCCGCCGGCCGCCGTCGGCGCCAAACTGGCGGTCAACCAGCGGCTGATGGAGCGCTTCGGCGTGTTCGCCACCCCGGCCTCCTTCTACCGCGACGCCCAGGGCCGGCTGCAAAAAGTCCAGGGCGCGCCCGCGGCGGCCGCGCTGCAGCAGCTGCTCGGACCGCGCTGAGCCGGAATCAGCCGTTCCGGCGGCTGCGCCGCCACTGCCACAAGGGCGGCAGCAAGAGCAGCGCGACCATGCCCAGCACCAGCCACAGCATATTGTCCTGCACCCACGGAATCGCTCCCAGCCAGTAGCCCATGGACACCAGCCCGCCGCACCAGATCACCGCGCCCAACACGTTGTAGCAGGCGAAGCGGCGCGGACACATGCCGGACAAGCCGGCCAGAAACGGCGCCACCGTGCGCACGATGGGCACGAAACGGCCGATGGTGATGGTGGGCGCGCCGTAGCGGTCGAAAAAAGCCTGGGTCTTGGCCAGATGCTGGGGCTTGACCCAGCCGCGCCGGATCAGCGTCTGCCCCAGGGCGGAACGGCCGATGCTGTAATTCAGCAAATCCCCCAGGATGGCCGCCAGCGTGATCAGCCCCATCGGCCACCACGGCGACACGCCCTGCGCGCCCAGCAAGGCGCCGGTGGCGAACAGGAGTCCGTCGCCGGGCAGGAAGGGCAAGACCACCAGGCCGGTTTCGCAAAACACGATGGCGGCCACGATCCACACCCCCAGCGCCCAGTTCTGCGCCAGCAGGGACATCAGATTCTCATCGCCGAACAACCAGCTCAGAAACCCCATGGTCAACACACTGCTCTCCTTGCCTCAATGAATTCGTCGCGTCTAATGCTTGACCGCCGCGCCGGGCGGATGTTTCCCCGGTCTGAGGGCGCGGCCGCGGAATCTTAATTTGACATAGGCATATTGTTTTGTTTTTAATGATGACAGCAAATGTCAGAATTGATTCTGCAACGGCTATCGACTTTCAAACTAAACCGCTTTCAGGAAGCCGCCATGCCTCAGTTGCCGCAAGCCCCCTTCTTATCCCCCTGTCCGCGCGCGGGAGCGCCGACGTGAGCGCCGGCCTTGCCGCCCCGGAGCTATCCAGTCAGGACGACGCGCTGCCGCTGTACCGCCAAGTGTATCAACGCTTCATCCAGGCCATCAGCCAGGGCAGCCTGACGCCGGGACAACGGGTGCCGTCCATACGCGCGCTGGCCGGCGAGCTGCAAGTGTCGCGCAATACCGTGGAATTGGCTTACGAATTATTGATAGGCGAAGGTTATCTGGAGGCGCGCGGCCAGGCCGGCACCGTGGTGTCGCCGCGGCTGGCGGAAGTGCGCATGCAGCAGCCCCGCCCGGCGGACGCGCCGGCGCCGCGTCCGGCCAGCCTGTCCTTGTTCGATTCCGCCTCCGACTGGCAGCCCCTGCCCTATCAACTGGGCTTGCCGGCGCTGGACCTGTTCCCGCGCAAGCTTTGGGCCAGCCTGAACACCCGCCAGCTGCGGCTGCAAAACCGTTTTCTGTCCTACCCTCAGCCGGCCGGCTACGGGCCGCTGCGCGAGGCCATCGCCGCCTATCTGCACCTGTCGCGCGGGCTGGACTGCTCGCCGCAACAGGTCTTCATCACCGCCGGCTACCGCGGCGCGCTGAATTTGATCGGCCGCACCTTGTTGCGGCCGCTGGACCAGGTGTGGATTGAAGATCCCTGCTTCCCGCCCAGCCGCCACCTGATGGCGGAAATGGGCGCTGAGCTGGTGCCGGTGCCGGTGGACCGGGACGGCATGCAGGTGGCCGTCGCCAAGGAGAGGGCGCCGCACGCCCGTTTCGCGCTGGTGACCCCGGCGCATCAAAGCCCGCTGGGAGTGTCGCTGTCCCTGGTGCGGCGTCTGGAACTGCTGGCCTGGGCCGAGCACAACAACGCCTTCATCATCGAAGACGATTACGACAGCGAATACCGCTACGACGGCCGGCCGCAGCCGGCGCTGGCCAGCCTGGGAGCCAACGACAACGTGCTCTACGTCGGCAGCTTCAGCAAGGTGTTGAGCCCGGCGCTGCGCCTGGCCTATCTGGTGGTGCCCAAGCCCCTGCTGACGCGCTTCAACGCCGCCTGCCACACCTGGCACGACGGCTGCCCGCTGTTGAATCAGGGGGTGGTGGTGGATTTCATGCAGGAGGGCCACTTCATCCGCCATCTGCGCAAGATGCGCTCCGCCTACGCGCAGCGCCGCGAGCTGGTGATCGCCAGTCTGCGGCAGGCGTTCGGCGAGCGGATGAGTTTCGACGTGCCGGCCTGCGGCCTGCATTTGCTGGCGCGGCTGGATCGCTCGGAGGACGACATCGCCTTGGCGCAGCGCGCCAAGCGCGAACGCTTCGGCATCGCCGCGCTGTCGGCGCGGGCGCTGGAGGCGGATTGCGGCAAGGGGCTGTTGTTCGGTTTCGCCAACGTGGCCACGCCGGAGCAGGCCGCGCAACAGGCGCGGAATCTGCGCCTATGCCTGGAAGGCCGGTCCTTGCCGTCGGGCGGCTGAGAACCTGTTTACGATCCGCCGCGCGTCGTCGATACGGCGTTGAAAACGGCGGGGCTTGGCGGGCGTCGCCCAAGGGCCCCATCCGGCCCAGCAAGCCTCAATCCGGAATCACCGCCGTCGCCTCGATCTGCACCTTGGCCCCCGGCACCATCAAGGACGCCACCTGGAACGCGCTCATCACCGGAAAATGGCCGATCAGCTCCCGGTAGGCGCGGCCCACTTCCCGGGCCTCGGCGAAATAGGCGTCGCGGTCGGACACATACCAGGTCAGCCGCACCAGGTGCTCCGGCCGCGCGCCGGCCTCGGCCAGGACCGCCACGATGTTCTTCAGGATCTGGGTCGCCTGCTCGGCGTAGCCCGGCCCCACCAGCTTTTCTTCCGCGTCCCAGCCCAGTTGGCCGGAGGTGAACACCAGGGTGCCGCGCGCGGCGATGCCGTTGGCGTAGCCGCGCGGGCGCGCCCATTCCGGCGGTTGCAGGATTTGCATCATGCCGCCGCCTCCTCCAGCAAGCCGCTCAAGGCGGCGCGCACGTCGGCCGGGGCGTCGATGGCGGCGCCGCTGTCCAGCGAGATGTGCACCAGCACCTGGCGGCAGCGCAGCCGCAGTTCGCCGTTGGCGTGGCCTTCGATGTCCAGGGTCAGCGAGCTGCCGCCCAGCCGCGCCACGCGCAGCTGCAGCGTCAGTTGGTCGCCCTGGCGGGACGGGCGCAGGAATTCGCAGTCCAGCTTGACGATGGGCAGACCCAGCCGGCGCGGGCCGATGAAGTCGGCGAAGCTGATGCCCAGCCCTTCGGTGAACCAGTCTTCCACCAGCCAGTTGCTCAGCACCAGGTATTGCGGGAAGTAAACGATGCCGGCCGGATCGCAGTGGGAGAAGCGTATCGGGTAGGCCTTGGAAAAATGGGGGTCTTGCATCTTGTCGCTTTCTTGGCGTGGGCGGCCCTCGCCGCCCCTTGTGTGGGTCAGACGGCTTCGGTTTCCGCTTGCGCGGCGCGCTCCGCCAGCCGCAGATAATTGCCCAGCATGCTGAGCCCCTGTTCGGTCAGCACCGATTCCGGATGGAACTGCAGGCCGTGGATGGGCAGGCTGCGGTGGCGCAGCGCCATGATCTCGCCCCGGCCGCCGTCGGCGCGCAGCGCCCAGGCGGTGGCGACCAGTTCCTCCGGCAGCGCGTCCGCCACCAGCGAGTGGTAGCGCGCCACCTTAAGGCCGTCGGCCAGGCCTTCGAACAGGCCCTCGCCGTCGTGATGGATGCGCGACACTTTGCCGTGCAGCACTTCGTCGGCGCGGCGCACTTGCGCGCCGAAGGCGGCGGCGATGCACTGGTGGCCCAGGCAGATGCCGAGGATGGGCAGGCGGCCGGCGAAGCGGCGGATCGCCGCCAGCGACACCCCGGCCTCGGCGGGCGAACAGGGTCCGGGCGAGACGATCAGCGAGCGCGGCCGCAGCGCTTCCATCTCCTCCAGGCTGATCTCGTCGTTGCGCCTCACCATGATGTCGGCGCCCAGCATGCCCAGGTACTGCACCACGTTGTAGGTGAAGGAATCGTAGTTATCGATCATCAAATGCATATCGCCTCCTCTTGCCGCGCCGCCGCCGTGGCCAGCTTGGCCGCCAGCAGCATCAACCGGCTTTTTTCCAGGGTTTCCTGCCATTCGCGCTCGGCCAGCGAGTCCTGCACCACGCCGGCACCGGCCTGCACGTGCAGCCGGCCGTCTTGCAGCACGCCGGTGCGTATGGTGATGGCCTGATCGGCGTTGCCGCGCCAGCCGATATAGCCGATGGAGCCGCCGTAGACGCCGCGCGAATGCGGCTCCAGCTCGGCGATCACTTCCAGCGCCCGCACCTTGGACGCGCCGCTGAGGGTGCCGGCCGGGAAGGTGCTCTTGAGCACGTCCAGCGCCTGCGCCTGTTGCGGCAGCTTGCCGGACACGGTGGAAACGATGTGCATGACGTGGGAGAAGGGCTCCACGGTCAGCAGTTCGTCCACTTGCACGCTGCCCAGCTCGGCCAGCCGGCCCAGGTCGTTGCGCGCCAGGTCCACCAGCATCATGTGTTCGGCGATTTCCTTGGGATCGGCCAGCAGTTCGCGGCGCAAGTCCTGGTCTTCCGCCGCGTCCGCGCCGCGCCGGCGGGTGCCGGCCATGGGCCGGCTGGTGATCCGCTCGTCTTGCTGGCGGAACAGCATTTCCGGCGAGGCGCCGACGATCTGGGCGTCGCCCAGATTGAGCAGATAGCGGTAGGGGGTTTCGCCCAGGCCGGACAAGGCCCGGTACAGCGTGGGCGCGTCGGCGGCGAAGGGCTGGCTCATGCGCTGGGACAACACCACCTGCATCACGTCGCCGGCGGCGATGTAGTCCTTGATCCGGCCCACCGCCTGCTGGAAGTCCTCGCGCGCAAAGGCGTAATCCAAGGCGGGGTCCGCCGTCGCGTCCGCGGCGAAAGCCGGCGGCGGCGCGGACGGCTCCGCCAGCAGCGCGCGGGTTTGCTCGCACAACCGCAGCAAGCGCTGTTGGCCGCGGGCGTAACCGGCCGCCTCGGTGGATTCGTGGACGATGCAGTAGACGCTGGCCTGCTGGTGGTCCAACACCAGCAAGTCCAGGCTCAGCCATTGCAAGGCGTCCGGCAGCGCCAGCCCGGAGGGTTTGCGCGGCTGGCGGCGCAGCCGCGGCTCGATCAAACGGGTGGTTTCGAAGCCGAAATAGCCGAACAGACCGCCGGAAAACGGCGGCAAGGCGCTGAAATGCGGCGCGGTCCAGCCCTGCCGCAGCTTGGCCAGCTCCGCCAGCGGATCCTCGCACTCCAGTTCGCGCAGCAGTTGGCCGTCGCGCCAATGGCGCAGCCGGCCTTCGTCCAGTTCCACCCGCTCGCGGCAGGGCAGGCCGATCACCGAATAAGCGCGCTGAAACGCGCCGTCGCGCCAGTGGCCGGTTTCAAACAGATAGTCCTGGCCCTGGTTGGCCAGCGCCTGGTACAGCGCCAGCGGGTCCGCGCCCGCCGGCAGCGGCAGGGTCCGCCACAGCGGCGCCAGGCAGAAGCCGTGGTCGCCGTAACGCAGAAACGCCTCTTCGCTCAGCATACTTTTTCCTCCTTGCGCTCCGCCTGCTCCCGGGCGGCCAACTGCGCCATCGCGCGCCGGTCCGGCTTGCCGTTCTTGTTCAGCGGAATCTCCTCCAGCGCCAGCACCAACGCCGGGCGCTTATAGCTTTCTAGATGGGCTTCCAGCGTGGCGTGCACCAGGCGCGCCAGCGCCTCGCTGTCGTCGCCGGCGCGCAGGATCAGCGCCGGGCGGGCTTCGCCGTCGCGGTCCGGCGCGGCCACCACGTAGGCGTCGCCCAATTCCGGCAGCAACGCGGCCAGCAGGTTTTCGATTTCCACCGGCACCACCCAGCGGCCGAACACCTTGAAGCGGTCGTCCTCGCGGCCGTGGAAGCTCAGATAGCCGTGCTCGTCGCGGCTGAACAGGTCGCCGGTGCGATACCAGCCGTCCTGGAAGCGCTCTTGCTCCTCCTGCGGACGCCGCCAGTAGCCCAGCGCGCGGCTGGGCGCCTTGACCAGCAGCACCCCGCATTCGCCGGCCGGCGCGTCCCGGCCGTCGGCGTCGACGATGCGCGCCTCCCAGCCCGGCAACATGCGGCCGACGCTGCCGGCGCGCAGCGCGTCCGGATAGCTGGTGGCGAACACATGGCACATTTCGGTGGCGCCGATGCCGTCGTGCAGATCAAAGCCGAAACGCTGACGCCAGCGCCGCGCCAAAGGCGCGGACAGCGGGGCGCCGGCGGAGAAGGCCAGCCGGATCGCCACGTCGGACGGCTCCAGGCCGTGTTCCAGCAGCAGCCGGTACAGGGTGGGCACGGCGAACAATACGGTGGGGCGGAACTGGCGCAGCACGCCGGCCACGCGTTCGGCCGACGGCCAGGCGCCGTCCAGCACGCCGCAAGCGCCCAGATACAGCGGGAAGAACAGGCTGTTGCCCATGCCGTAGCCAAAGAAGGATTTGGGCACCGAGTACAACACGTCGTCCGCGCCCAGCCGCAGCTGGCCGGCGGCGAAGTGCGAGCACACCGCCAGCATGGAGCGGGCGCTGTGCACCACGCCCTTGGCCTGGCCGGTGCTGCCGGAGGTGTATTGGATCAGCGCCGGCGCGTCTTCCGGCTGGCGCGCGAAATCGTCCCAATCGTCGTCGGGGCTGTCGCCGGCCAGCCATTCCAGATGAGCGCCGGCGTCCAGCAGCCGCAGCTTGGCCGCGGCCGGCCACACCGCGATCTGCGAGGACTGGCCCAGGCACAGCGCCGGAGCGGCGTCGGCCAGCAGGTGGTGGAGCGAGGCGGCGTCCAGCCGCGGATTGGCCACCACCGGCAGCGCGCCCACCGCCAGCGCGGCGTAAAAGGCCACCGCCAGCTCCGGGCCGTCGTCCAGCGCGATCAGCACGCGCTCGCCGGCGGCCACGCCTTCGGTTTGCAGCCAGGCGGCCTGACGGCGCAGCGCGCGGTTGAGCTGGCGGTAGCTGAGGCTGAAGCCGGGGCCGACGAAGCAGAGCCGGTCGCTGTCCGGCCGGCTGGCGGCCAGGCGCTCGGCCAGATTGATCAGCGGTTCCGGCGCGGCGACGTCTTGCGCCGGCCGCGCCGCCGCGCCCGAGGGCTGGGTCAGCGCGGCGATCAAGCGGTCTGTCAGCGCCAGCGCCTGACGCGGATTGAGCCGCGGGTCGCAGCTGCTGTGGTAGGCGCGGCCCAGGTCTTCCTCGGCCAGCGCCTCCGGTCCGCCCAGGCATTCGGTCACGTCCAGGGCGCTCAATTCCAGGTGCACGCCGCCGGCGTGGCTGCCGCATTCGCGGTGGGCGGCGAGGAAGGCCTCCACCTCGGCCAAGATGTCTTCATAGCGCCGGGTCTTCACGCCGTTGGCCGCTTGCACGCCGTTGCCGTGCATCGGGTCGCACAGCCACAGCACTTGGCGGCCTTCGGCGCGCACCGCGTCCAGCAGCGTCGGCAGGCGCTGGATCTGCGCCGCGCCGAAGCGGGTGATCAGGGTCAGCCGGCCGGCCTCGTTGTCCGGGTTCAGCGCGTCGATCAGGCGCAGCAGTTCCTCGCGCTCCATGCCGGGGCCCACTTTGACGCCAACGGGATTGTTCACGCCGCGCAGGAATTCCAAATGCGCGCCGTCCAGCTGGCGGGTGCGTTCGCCCACCCACAGGAAATGGCCGGAGCCGCAATACCAGTCGCCGCGCTCGTCCTGCTGCAGCTGGGCCTGTTCATAGGGCAGCAGCAGCGCTTCGTGGCTGACGTAGTAGCCGCTGTCGCGCGGCGCGGCCTCGCGGTCCAGGCCGCGCAGATAGTTGAGGCTGGCGGCGGCGTGGAAATAGGCGGATTCCAGCCGCTGCGGGTCGTGGGCGCGCGCGGCGGCGGCGAATTCCACGCCGTTGATGATGTCGCCGCGATAGCTGGGCAGGCTCAATCCGCCCAGCGCTTCCTGCGGCTGGCTGCGCGGCTTGGCGTACTGGCCGGCGATGCGGCCGATGCGCAGCACCGGGCGTTGCAGCGCCTGGCCCAGGTCCGCGGCCATGCGTTCCAGCAGGCGGTAGTGGCCGCCCAGCACGTCCGGCCGCAAGCCGGCGAAGCGCTCGGCGCAGTCTCCGGCCTGGATGACGAAGCCCTCTCCCCGCGCCACGCCGGCCAGCGCGGCGCGCAGCCGGCGGATTTCGGCGGAGGGCACCAGATTGGGATAGGCGCTCAGACGCGACAGCACGGCATGCAGCGCGGCGCCGTCGTCGTAATCGGGCATTTGTGTGTGCGGTTTCGCCTGCCAGCTGCTTGGGCTCCAGGCTTTGGATAGTGTCAGCATCGTGATCTCGTTTATCGGGTGCTGATTGGGAAAAGCCCGCCCGGCAAGAGCCGCTTGCGCCGGGCAAGGCTGGCGGGCCGCGCCGCCCGGGGGGCGGGAGACGCGGCCGGGCTTCAGGCGCTCAGTTCTTCGCGCAGCGCGATGCCGCCCAGGTTCTGCAACAAGGGCGCGTTCTCGCAGGCCAGGTAGACGCACTCCTCCGCGCCGGTGTTGACGTGCTGGTGCTCGGCCCAGACCGGCACGTAGATGGCGTCGCCGGCGCGCCACGGCACCTGGCGGTCGCCGATGCGGGAATAGCCCTGGCCCTGGGTGACGTAGATCACCGTCTCGTAGTTGTGGCGGTGCAGGCGGGTGGACTCGCCCTCTTCCAGCCGGCCTATGGTCAGGCTGATGGTGCGGCTGGGCAGATCGACGATGTGCACCTTGTGCTTGCGCTCGGAGGAGAAGGCCTGGTCGCCGCCCTGGCTGGCCGCCATCACCTGCTCGTGGCTCAGCCGCGCCGGCAGCTGGGCCTGCAACTGGCTGGGCACGCGCCAGAAATCGGCGGAGGAGAAATGGCCGGCCGGGGCCGCGGCGGGCGCGGCGGCCGGCTGCGCCTGGCAATGCGCCCAGATAGCGTCGAACATCGCCACGCGGCGGGCGATCAGCTCGCGGCCCACGGCGATGGCCTGCTCGCGGCGCGCGTCCTGGTCCAGGGTCAGGCGCTGCATGATGGCCAGCATGGTCAGCGCGTGGTCTTCGTCTTCCTCGATGTGCAGGCTGAAGAACTCGGTGGCGTCCTCGCCGAAGCCGTGGTGTTGCAGCGCTTGCAGGATGGGGCGGTAGATCAGCGGCACGATGGCTTCCGCGCCCAGGCACATCGCGGCCAGGCCGGCCAGCGCGTCCGAGGACTGGCAGTGGCCCATCATGGTGTCCACCATCGCCAGGGTCTGCGGCAGCGGCGCGTGCGAGGCCGGCGCCGCGCCCACTACGCGCAAGGTGCGTTGGAACATTTCCGCGTGGGTGATGGCGCTGCCGCCGTCCACGCCCATTTCCTCGCGCATGTTTTCCATCAGCGCCATCACGTCGGCCGGGTCGCTCAGCTGGCCCATCAGCGCGCACAGATAGCGGGTGAAGTGGCGCGAGTAATGGCTGTGCTGAACCAGCAGGGTGCGCACGGTGGCCAGGCTGGCCTCATTGCGTTCCAGCGCTTGCAGCAGCGGGTGTTCCACCAGGCCCTGCAGGTCTTCCTCTTTCAGCCAATCGGCCCAGATCAGGCTCATGCCTGCGATCAACGGGGTCTTGCTGCCGCTTTTTTCCAACAATGCTTCCATGTCCATCTCCCAATCGAAGTGTGCGGTTCGCGGCGCGGAAAGCGCCGCGGCGTCCAGGTGTTGCGGTGTTGCGAAATCAGGCCCGGGCAAAGCGCAGCGCCGGGTTGCGCCAGCTCAGGAACAGCAGCCCGGCGGCGGCGCAGGCCGCCGGGAACAGATACATGCCGGCCCAGCCCAGCCGGTGGATGGCGACGCCGCCCAACCAGGAACCGAGCGCGGCGCCGAAGAAGAAAACCGTCATGAACAGGCTGTTCAGCCGCGAGGCGGCGGCGGGGTCTATGCCCAGCACCCGGCCCTGGGCGATGGTCTGCACCGAGCGCACGCCCAGATCGGTCACCATCAGGAAGATCACGATCATCAGCACCTGGCTGCCCAGCCAGACGCCGGCCAGCGAGGTGGCGGCGATGCCGACGCCCAGCAGCGCGATCACGCCGTGCCAGTCCAGCCGGCGCTGCAGCCATTGCGCCAGCCACGGCGCGCGCAGCGCGGCGATGGAGGTGAAGGCCAGCAGGCCGGTCTGGCCGGCGTTCCAGTTCAGGGTGGCATGGGTCAGCGAGGACAGATTGGCCCAGATGCCGTTGGAGGCGGCGAAGAAGCAGGCGGCCACCAGCGCCAGCCGGCGCAGCTCCGGCAGCTTCAGCCACAAAGCGCCCTGCTGGCTCAGCATGCGGCCGTAGCGCAGCTGGCCGGCCAGCGGCACCTCGCCGATGCAGCCGCGCAGCGCCAGGCCGATGACGAAGGTCAGGGCGCCCACCGTCAGATAGATGCCGCGCCAGCCGATGTGCTCGCCGCCCCAGCCGGCCAGCACCCGCGCCAGCAGCAGGCCGGCGAACAAGGAAGTGAGCAGGCTGCCCACCACCCGCCCGCGCTGCTCCGCCGCCAGCGCCTTGGCGCTGTAGGCCAGCAACAGCTGGCCAGCGATGGACAGCAGGCCGGCCAGACCGCACAGCAGCACCATCAGCCAAGGCGACGGGGCGATGCCCACCAGCAGCAGCACCGCGCCCAGCGCCAGCATGGTGGCGGGGATCAGCCGGCGCGGCGCGATCATGTCGCCCAGCGGCAAGCCCAGGATCAGGCCGGCGCCGTAGCCGAACTGCGTGGCCACCGACAGCCCCCACAGCGAGTCCGCGGACAGGCCGAAGGAGACGGCGATCAGCTGCGTCATCGATTGGTGGTAGACCACCGCCGCCACGGAAAACCCGGTGGCCAGGCAATAGAGGGTCAGCGCCCAGCGGGACAGGGCGTTTTGAGAGGTCATGATGTGTGTCCTTAGGCGCGGATCAGTCGAATGACAGCGCCAGTGTTGAAGTCAGCGGGCGGCTGCGGCAGCTGAGCACATAGCCGGCGGCCACCTCCTCGGGCGCCAATGCGTGCGGCGCCTCCATGTCCACTTCGCCGGCCAGCACCTGGCAGCGGCAGGTGGCGCAAACGCCGGCCTTGCAGGAGTAGCGCGGCGTGACGCCGGCTTGCAGCAGCGCGTCCAAAAGGTTGTCCACCGGCGCGCCCAGTTCCACCTGGCGCTGCATGCCGTCCATCCTCACCGTCACCCGCACCCGCTCCGGGCTGTCCGCCAGCGCGCGCTCGGCGCGGGCCGGGCCGGCGGCCGGGGCCGCGGCGTAGTGTTCGCTGCGGACGCGTTCCGGCGGCAGGCCGCTCTCGCTCAGCGCCTGGCTCACCGCCGCCATCATGCCGGCCGGACCGCAAACGTAAGCGTGGTCGATGGAGGCCGCCGGCAGGCAGCCGCGCAACAGCGCCAGGCAGCGCTCGCGGTCCAGCCGGCCGTTGAACAGCTCGATCTCCTGCTCTTCCGCGCTGAACAGATAGACCAGGGACAGCCGCGCCGGGTAGCGGTCCTTCAGCGTCGCCAGCGTTTCGCGGAACTGCAGCGAGGCCAGATTGCGGTTGCAATAAACCAGGGTGAAGCGGCTGAGCGGTTCGCGCAGCAGCGTGGCCTGCAAGATGGACAAGACCGGGGTGATGCCGCTGCCGGCGGCGAAACCGGCGTAATGGCGGGCCGCTTCCGGCGCCGCCGGCAGGCCGAAGCGGCCGGACGGCGGCAAGGCTTCCAGCATCGCGCCCGGCCCCAAACTATCGTGCGCCCATTGCGAGAAGCGGCCGCCGGCCACCCGCTTGATCGCCAGCTGCAGCTTGGGCGCGTCCGGCGCGTTGCACAGCGAATAACTGCGGCGCACTTCCTCGCCGTCCAGCCAGGCGCGCAGGGTCAGATGCTGGCCCGGCTCGTGGCGGAAGCGGTCGCGGTGTTCTTCCGACGGCTCCAGCGTCAACAGCAGACTGTCCGGCGTGTCGCGCTGGATCTCGGTCAGCTGCAAAGGGTAAAACTGCGGCATGACGGCTTCCTCATAAACTCTTGAAGTGCTCGAACGGATTGCGGCAGGCCTCGCACTGGTACAGCGATTTGCAGGCGGTGCCGCCGAATTCGCCCTGCGGGCGGGTGGCGTCGGAACCGCAGCGCGGACAGGACACCCGCGGCGCGGCGACGGCGACGAAGCTCAAGCGCTGCCAGCCCGGCTCCGCCGGCAAGGGCGGGGCGATGCCGGCGGCGCGCAGCTTGGACCGGCCGCTTTCGCTGAGCCAGTCCGTGCTCCAGGCCGGGTGCAGCCGCGTTTCCAGCCGCACCGCCTCCACGCCCCGGTCTTGCAGGGTCTGACGGATATTGCTGTCTATCTGCGCCTTGGCCGGGCAGCCGCTATAGGTGGGCGTCACCACCACGCGCAGCGCGTCGTCCTCCCAGCGCACGTCGCGCACGATGCCCAGGTCCACGATGGAGACATAGGGCATCTCCGGGTCCGGAATGCCGGCCAGCCATTCCCAGACGCGCTCGGTGCCGCTTTGCACCTCCAGCCCGTGCACCCGGCTCACCAGCCGGCTCCCGGATGGGCGCGGGTCAGGAACTGCATCTCCATCAGCAGGGCCACCAGCGCTTCGCCGTGCGCGCCGCGCTTGCCGCCGCTGACCGCCGGCGCCGCGCGCGGCGGCTCCAGCGTGGCCGCGGCCAGCACTTCGTTGACGTAGGCCAGCCATTCCGGGTACAGCGCGGCCAGATCGCAACCCACGCCCTGGGCCAGCATCGCCTGCTCCAGTTCGTCCATCTCGAACAATTCGCCCACGTAATGCCAGCAGCGCTCCAGCGCCAACCGGCAGAACTCGCGGCTTTGCCGGCTGCCGTCGCCCAGCCTCACCACCCAGCCGCTGCTGCGGCGCAGGTGGTAAGTGGCCTCTTTCAACGCCTTGGCGGCGATGGCGGCCACTTCCGCGTCCGCCGAATCCGACAGCTCGCGCAGCAGCAGGCAATGCCAGCTGTCGAACAGGAACTGGCGCATCTGGGTGTCGGCGAAATTGCCGCGGGTCAGCTCCGCCAGCAGCACGTTGCGGAAGGCTTGGGCGTCGCGGCCGTAGGCCAGATCGTCCTCGCTCTGCGGCGGGGTCAGCCCGCGGCCGGCGGCGTCCAGCCACAGCCGCGCCTGGCCCAGCAGGTCCAGCGCCACATTGCTCAGCGCCAGGTCTTCTTCCAGCGTGGGCGCGTGGCCGCACCATTCGCACAAGCGCTGCGACAGGATCAGCGCGTTGTCGCCCAGGCGCAGCAGGTATTCCGCGCGCAGGTTTTTCAATTCCGGATGCAGGGTCACAGGTGTTGCACTCCCTCTGGCACCTCGTAATAGGTGGCGTGGCGGAAGCCCTTGTCCGCCGCGGTCTCGAACCACGGCGCGCGCTCCACCTCGCCGCTGCTCACCAGGTCTTCGGCGGCCACCAGCCACAGGCTGACGAACTCGCCGCGGCGGGTGAACACGTCGCGCGCGTGCTGCAGCGCCATCGCCGCGTCGCTGGCCTGCACGCTGCCCACGTGGCGGTGCGCCACGCCGTTCTGGCTGCGCGCGAACACTTCCCACAGCTTCCACTCATGCATCTCGTTCTCCTTGCGGCCCCGCCGCCAGCTTGGCGGCGTGGCAGGCGGCGGCTTCTCGCACCCAGGCGCCCTCGTCCCAGGACCGGCGACGGCTGGCGAGACGCTCGCGGTTGCACAGGCCCTGGCCCCGGATCACCCGGTTGAATTCATCCCAGTCGATGCGGCCGATCTCGTAATGCCCGGTGTCCGGGTTGAAACGCAGATCCGGGTCCGGCACCGTCAGGCCCAGATGCAGCACTTGCGGCACCGTCTGATCGACGAACTTCTGGCGCAGGGTGTCGTTGGAATACAGCTTGACGCCCCAGCGCATCGAGCGCTGCGAGTGCACCGAATCCTCGTCCGGCGGGCCGAACACCATCACCGTCGGCCACCACCAGCGGTTGAGCGCGTCCTGCGCCATCCGCCGCTGCGCCGGCGTGCCCTCCGCCAGCCGCCGCACCAGATCGAAACCCTGGCGGTGGTGGAAGCTCTCCTCCTGGCAGATGCGCACCATGGCGCGGGCGTACGGGCCGTAGGAACAGCGCGACAAGGGCACTTGGTTGACGATGGCGGCGCCGTCGGTCAGCCAGCCGATCATGCCGACGTCCGCCCAGCTCAAGGCCGGATAATTGAAAATATTCAGATACTTGGCCTCGCCGGCCAGCAGCTGCCCGTAAGCCTGCTCCCGGCTCAGGCCCAGGCTCTCCAGCGCGCTGTACAGATACTGGGCGTGGCCGGCCTCGTCCTGCACCTTGGCCAGCAGGATGCATTTGCGGCTGAGGCTGGGCGCGCGGGTGATCCAGGCGCCCTCCGGCAACATGCCCACGTATTCGGAATGGGCGTGCTGCGCCATCTGCCGCTGCAAGGTGCGGCGGTAGGCCTCCGGCATCCAGTCCTGCGGCTCTATCTTTTCGCCGTCGTCTATCCGCTGTTGAAACGCCTGCTCCAGCGCTTCCAGGTGCTCCGTCGTCGCCATCGGTCAGCCTCTCAGGTAATCCAGCAGGCTTTGCGGCTCCGCCGCCGCCTCCGGCTGGCGGTCCAGCGACTGGTTCCAGCGCAGCGCGCTGAACACCTCGCGCAGGCCGTCGTCGTAGTCGCGCTGCCAGCTCCAGAACTGCTCGCGCGCCACGCGCTTGAGCACCTTGCCGGTGGAGCCCACCGGCAGCGCGTAATCGTCGCCCAGCACGCCCACGCACACGGTGTAGTCCGGCAGCGCGCCGCGGCCCTTGAACGGGAAGCAGTCCAGCGCCTGGCGCAGCACCTCGTCCGCGTCCAGCGCCGCGCCGGCCTTGCCGCGCGCCAGCACCAGCACCGCCTCTTCGCGCGTCGGCCCGCGCGAAACGCCGATCACGCTGACGTCGAACAAATCCGCATGGCTCAGCAAATGCTCTTCCAGCAGCAAGGTATAGGCCGGCTCGCCCAGCGGCGTCGGCACCGCGTCCACGATGCGGTCCAGGTGCACGAACTCGCCGTTGTCCAGGCGCAGGCCGATGTCGCCGGTCAGCCAGTAGCCGTTCAGCGTGGTCAGCGCGGTCAGATGCGGCTGGCCGTAATAGCCCGGCGTCACCGTGGGGGAACGCACGCCGATATAGCCCGGCTGGCCGTCCGGCAACAGCTCGCCCTGCGGAGTGAGCACGTCGCAGCGCGCGTAGGACGCGGCCGCGCCCACGGTGCGCTTGCTGGCCACCTGCTCCGGCGTGGACACCTTGAAGAACTGCGACATGCCCAGCTCGGACGCGCCGAACATATCGGTGAAGCGGCCCCGCGGCGCCAGGCGCAGCAGTTGGCGGATATGCGCCTCGTGCGCGGTGTCGCCGGTGTTGTAATAACGGCGCACCGAGTCGAAATAGCCGTCCGGCAGGTTCAGCTCGGCGAAGGAAGCGTAAGTCTGCGAGAACGCGGTGACGATGGTGGGCTGGAAGCTGGCGATCAGATTGGCCGCCACCTGGCCGGTTTGCGTCGCCAGCGCCAGCGCCGGCAATTGCAGCATGGTGGCCGTCATCAGATAGCTGATGCCGGCCGCGTGGGTGGGCGGCATCGCCGTGGCCAGCTTGTCCTCGTCTTGCTCGACGAAGCCGCGCAGGCGCTCGCGCTTGCCGTTGAAGAACTGCGCGTGGCCGAACAGCACCGCCTTGGGAATGCCGGTGGTGCCGGAGCTGTGGCACACCATCACGATGTCCTCGTCCTTCACCGCCGCCGGCCAGCCGGAGGCCGGCAACGGCGCCAGCGCCACCGCCGCGCCGGCGTTGAAGCCCGCGTCCAGCGCGGTGAGGCCGCGCAGCGCGCCGGCCAGGTCCCAGCGCGCGTCGGTTTCCTTGTCGTAGACGAACACGTCGAAGCGGTTGCGCTGCGCGTACAGCGCCGCGATGTCGGCGCGCAGATGGCCGTTGATCAGCACCGGCACGCAGCCCAGGCTGCCCAGCGCCAGGAAGTGCAGGAAGGACGGAATGCCGTCGCCCAGGAACAAGCAGACATGCCGCCCGGCCTGGATGCCCTGCTGGCGGTACCAGGCCGCCAGATCGCTCACCAGATGGAACAGGCTGTCCAGGGAAAAGGACTGATAGGCGTTGCCGCGCGGGCCGATAAAAGGCTTTTCCAGGAACAGATAGTCTTCCCGGCTGCCGCCGTAGGCGGCGTGGGCCTTGAACAGGAAATTGCCGGCGCCCAGTTCCGGATCGTTGAACAGCGCGTCCCAGGCTTGCTTTTTAATCAGGTGGTCCATGTCGGTGTGTGTCTGCTGGCGTTGGTTAAGCCCGCCGCTTGCGGCCAGGCGGGTGGGTGGGTGGACTGTCCGCGAGCCCGCTCCGCGAGCGGGCCCTGGCTCAGGCGCTTACTGGCGCATGCCGACGGCGAGACGGTTCATGCCGTTCATCAGCGCGATGGCGAAGGTCAGATCGGAAATCTCCTGATCGCTGAAATGCGCTTTCAGCGGCAGATAGGCGGCGTCGTCGGCGTGGCTGTCCACGACATAGGTCAGCGCCTCGGCCCATTCCAGCGCGGCCTTCTCGCGCTCGCTGAACTGGGCGCTGACGCGCCAGCCGGCCAGCTCCGCCAGGCGGCGGTCGCTTTCCTCGCGCTCGCGCAGCGCCTTGGTGTGCATGTTCAGGCAGAAGGAACAACCGTTGATCTGCGACACGCGCAGATAGATCAGCTCGATCAGCGGCAGGCCCAGCACGCTCTTTTCCAGGCCCTGCTTCACCAGGCGGAAGCCCTGCAGCAGTTCCGGGGACAATTCGTAATAAGCAAGACGCAAGCTACTCATGATCAACACTCCTAAATTTGGATAAGGACAGGAAGCGGGCGCGGCCCGGCCGCGCCCGGAAACTTCAGACGCGGCGCGCGCCCGGCGTCGGCTCCAGCGAACTGGCCAGATACACCAGCGCGGCGCAAGCGGCGCAGGTGAGCACGCTGAAATTCAGCGACAGCTTCAGGCTCTGGAACGCGGCCATGCTCAAGGCGAACACCAGCAGCAGCGCCGCGCTGATCCAGGCGGAGGCGCGCAGTTGAACGCCCAGCAACAGGGTCACGCCCAGCACCGCCTCCAACGCGTTCACCGCCCAGGCCAAGACCGGAATCAGGCCGGCCGGCGCCCACGGGCACAGCTTGGCCACGTGGCGATAGAAGTTCTCCATCGTTCCCCAGGACACCCCCAGTTCGCCCATATGGCCCCAGAAGCCGAAGCGATCCGCCACCGCCGACAAGAACGCCGCCGCCAACGCGAACCGGGCCAACAGCAACACCGTCTTCCAGGCGCTTTCCTTTTGCATGCCTAAACCTCCCAATCGATATGGATGCCAACCAGCGGCGGCGCGCCGCCACGTTATGCAATATGGATTGCACTGTAATGGACATACTCGATACGCATAAGGGACAAGAATGAATTTTCCGACCATGACAAAGCGCATTACGGAATTTGGAAACCGGAAAGACGGCGCGCGGATCGCCAGGCGGCAAGATGCGCAAGCCATTGAAAAGAAAACGGGATTAACAGAAACAGGAACGCGCGGACCTGGGCCGCGCCAACGTCCAAGCCGCCGGGACATGACCCCGTCGCCGCCGCGCCGGCATGACCCCGTCCGCGCCGCAGCCTGTCCGGACGGACAGTCCTGCCTGGCAAAAACACCCTTTACCCGCCGCCGCCGCCGCGCTTAGAGTCTGTTTACGATCTAGCGAGCAAGAGCGAGACAAGGCGAAAACAGCTGAGGAAGCGGAATGTACAGATGGCACATGAGCATTTCGAAGCAGTTTTCAACGCGGTATCGCCGCAGCGCAGCAGATCGGAAACAGGCTCTTAAATGACAAGCTTATCCACAAGCAAAGGCAAACCATGCGCCGCCTCCTGCTCTCCCTCCTCGCCGCCGGCCTGACCCTGTCCGCCGCCGTCCAGGCCAAGACCCTGAATTTCTCCGGCTACGCCTGGGAAGTCCGCAATCAAAGCCAAAGCGGCCCCGGCCCCAACGACTGGGACGAAAACAACGCCTGGGTGGACGCCCAGGGCCGGCTCCACCTGAAGATCGCCCACCGCGGCGGCAAGTGGAGCAGCGCCGAGGTCTACCTGCCGCAGCGGCTGGGCTTTGGCCGCTACCAGTTCAAGCTGATAGGCCGGCCGGACCTGTTCGACGACAATATCGTGCTGGGCCTGTTCAACTACCCGACGCCGGACGTGGGCCCGGACGCCACCAATGAGATCGACATCGAATTCGCCCGCTGGGGCAATCGGCAAAACCCAATGGGCAACTACACCGTCTACCCGGCCGTGCCCGGCCCCAAGCCCACCTCCTACGCTTTCGAACCGAATCTCAACGGCGACTACAGCACCCACCGCTTCAATTGGGACGCCAGCCGGGTGCTCTACCAATCGCTGCACGGCCATCAGGACGGCGACCTGTATGAAATGGCGCGCTGGAACTTCGCCCCGGCGGACCCCACGCGCCTGGTGCCGCAGCAGCCGCTGCCGCCTCACATCAATCTGTGGCTGTTCCAGGGACGGCCGCCCAAGGACGGCAAGGAAGTGGAGATCGTGATCAAGGAGTTCTCCTTCATCCCGGCCGCCGCCAAATAAGCGCACGGCGGCGCTTTTCACGGTGAAAACAGCAAAACCCGGCCAGGCGGCCGGGTTTCGCGTTGCGGACAAACAGCGTCAAAGCTTGATCAGGGTCAAACGCTTGGGCCAATAACGCTCCAGCAAGGCAAACAGAATGGCCGCGGTCTCCACGTCCAGCGCGCCGCTGTAATCGCCGGCGCGGAAATGCATCTGGAAGGCGCGCACCAGTGCGGCGAAGCCAGCATCGCCGCCCGCCGCCGCCACCTCATAGCCGTAATGCTTGAACGCCTCCAGCATCTTCTCCCGGCCGGGCAAGCCCTGCTGCTGGAACTGCTGTGTGTATTTGCGCTGCGTCTCCGCCTCCGGCCAGGCGCCCACTCCGGCCTGGTGCAGCTCCCGCCACGGGAACATCGGGCCCGGATCGCTCTTGCGGCCCACGGCGACGTCGGAATGGCCCAGCACGTTCACCGGGCTGATGTCCGGATAGCGCGCCAGGATGTTCCGCGCCAATTCCGTCACCGCCGCCATCTGCTGCGGGTGATAAGGCGGAAACACCATGCCGCCCTTGTCCTCCCGCGCCAGATTGACGATTTCCACGCCTATGGACGAATCGTTCAGATTGCTGCGGCCATCCCAGGAACTGGCGCCGGCATGCCAGGCGCGGTCGTTCTCGTCCACCAGATTGAACAGATTCATCTGCTTGAAGCCGGCCTGCAGATAGCTGGGATCGCAAGGGTCCGGCGCCAGATAGTGCGCGCTCACCTGGCCGGAGCCGGTCAGGGCCTTGACGGAGCCGGCGAAGTCCAGCGCGGTGTAATGCAGGATCAGGAAACGAACGCGTTTGTTGAAGCCTTGGACCGAGCGATAGGTATTGAACAGGATGGGCGTCATGAAGAATCTCCAGGAGGGGAATGGGAAGGGATGCGCGCCGGCCAGACAGCCGGCACATAGAGTCTGAGTCCTCCCGGACGCGGGGGTTCGGCGGGGGTGACGGGCGTCAGTTCAGCACAGGCGGGCCGCGTCCCGCTGCAAAACCGGCGTCAATCGCGTCGCCCGCCCAGCGGCCGCCCGGTCTTGGCATCCAGACCCTTGGCCGCGGCCAGCTGGCTCATCAGCGCTTCCGACGGTTTTTCCGGCGCCACATTGGCCTTGAACGCTTCCAACCACTTCAACTTGCCGTCCCAGGCCGGCAGCGCGGCCGGCGGCAATGGCACGATCTCGTCCAGTTCAGGCACCTTGGGGTGGGCGTAGGAGTAGTCGCTTAACACACCCATAATGATTAGATAACGTCGCCGACGCTCATCGTCCTGTTTTAGCCCTAGATCACTCCACTGCTTATTTTCCTCTGTAATCGCCCCGAAACCATCTCCTAAATTCAACGCTGCCGTGGAGTTTCCCCACTCAACGGCAAGTTGGAGGTACTTTACGGCCTCAGGAAGTTTTTTCTCAAAGCGCAACTGGGTACCATATTCTAAAGCGCCTTTTGCATGCCCCTGCTCTCCTGCGCACTTCAACATCTGAGTCCCAATAGCAAAGGGTCCTGGCTGCGCGATCGTCAAACCCGTTAGCTTATCCCCCACCAGATACTGCGCTTCCGGGCTGCCCAAGTCCGCCGCCTTGCGGTAATAACGGTTGGCCAGTTCCTCGTCCTGCTTCACGCCGTAACCGGCCTTCAGATAACGCCCCATATCGTAATAGCCGCCGGGAATGCCGCGGTCTATCAGCTCATGGGTCAGGTCCAGCGTTTCCTTGACTGGGTCGTCGCTGCGCGCCGTGCCCCGCCCTATCATGTCGCGCAAGTCCAGATTGGCCTTGTAATGGCCGTGAGCGGTGGCAATGCGGTAATAACGCTCCATCTCCGGGAAGCGCAACGGGTCTTCCTTCTCGATCTGCTTCTTCTGCAACCAGCGGGCGTAGCGGTATAACTGCTCCGCCTCCGGGTTCAATGCCGGCAGATGGTCTTTCTCATATACGCAGTTGAAGGCCAGCCTGGCTTCGACTGCTTTCAAGTCCGGCACTGCGCGCTCCTTGGCGTCGCAGGCGGCCAGAGCCCCCAACAGCGACAAGGCGTACAGCGTTTTAACCATGCTTGCCGTTCAGCGGCCGTCCGGTCTTGGCATCCAGACCCTTGGCCGCGGCCAGTTGGCTCATCAGGGCTTCCGACGGTTTTTCCGGCGCCACATTGGCCTTGAACGCCTCCAGCCACTTGAGCTTGCCGTCCCAAGCCGGCAGCGGGGCCGGCGGCAGCGGCACGATCTCGTCCAGTTCCAGCACCTTGGGGTGGGCGTAGGAGTAGTCGCTAAGGACATCGCTAATGATTTTGTAGCGACGGCTACGCTCATCATCCGGCCCTAAGCCCAGATCCTTCCATTTCAAACTCGGGTCTTTGTTTGAGCTGAAACCATCTTCCAAATTTAAAGCCGCCGTCTCATCTCCCCCTTTAGTACCAAGCTGCAGGTATTTAACTGCTTCAGACAATTTTTTTTCAAGACGTAACTGGGTACCATATTCAAGTGCAGCTTTTCCATGCCCCTGTTCCGCCGCACACTTCTTCATCTGATTGCCAATAGCAAACGGTTCTGGCTGCGCGTTCGTCAAACCCGTCAGCTTGTCTCCCACCAGATACTGCGCTTCCGGGCTGCCCAGGTCCGCCGCCTTGCGGTAGTAGCGGTTGGCCAGTTCCTCGTCCTGCTTCACGCCGTAGCCGGCCTTCAGATAGCGCCCCATATCGTAGTAGCCGCCGGGAATGCCACGGTCTATCAGCTCCTGGGTCAGGTCCAGCGTTTCCCTGACTGGGTCGTCGCTGCGCGCCGTGCCTCGCCCTATCATGTCGCGCAGCTCCAGATTGGCCTTGTAATGGCCGTGAGCCGTGGCGATGCGGTAATAACGCTCCATCTCCGGGAAACGCAGCGGGTCTTCCTTCTCGATCTGGTTCTTCTGCAACCAGCGGGCGTAGCGGTATAACTGCTCCGCCTCCGGGGTCAAGGCCGGTAAATGGTCTTTCTCATACGCGCAGTTGAAGGCCAGCTTAGCTTCGACTTCTTTCAAATCGGGCACGGAACGCTCCTTGGCGCCGCCGCAGGCGGCCAGGCTCAGGGTCAGAATCAGGGTCAGAAATGCGGGCTTAATCACTATTGCTCCGGGCAGGGTCTGTACGCAGAAACTCGCGAAGAGGCGCGACTGGAGGCAAAGAGTTGCTAAAAGCAGCCTTGTTTTCATTCAAGATATCTCGCCATTTTTTAAAAGCTTGCTTTGCTGATGCCTCCCTATCCATCCTATCCGGATTTGCCCCAGACCAACTATTAGTATGCCTTCCCCACAACTCCTGACGTAGCGGCTTGGAAATTTCCGGCCGGTCCAGCGCAATATTCAACTCGCTATCCACTTGCATACTGCGGGTATTGATATTGGCCGAGCCCAGCGTCAGAAAAGCATCATTGATGATCATCAGCTTGGCGTGGATGTAAACCTCGGACCAACCCACTGCGGGAGTGACCTGCGTCGGCACGGTCTTGCCAACACCGTGGTTGTAACGCTGAGCGTAAACCGCCGGCTTGATTTCGGAGTCCATCGCCACGATCGAACAAATATGGGTTTTAAGGCCGGGCTGCTCAACCTCGGACACCGGGACATCCGGCTTTTGCGCAGCCTCGTAGGCGGCCTCCGCCTGCTTGCGCCGGGCAGTGGCATCCTCCAGTTCCGTGCGGGCCTTTTCCCTTAATTTACTGGGACTAAACGCATTGGCGGTATAGATGATGCTGGCCTCGCGTTCCGCTTGCTTGGCCTGCCCCAAACGGGCTTTGACGTCATCCGCCCGTTCCTGACGCGCCACGCTGGGAATCGTATCGGCGCGCCCCAGGCTGTCCAGCATCCGGTAGGTATTGACCGTGCCGGCGCCCACGCCGGCGTCGCTGGTATTGGTGATCACGAACAGATAGATCGGATAGGGGCGACCGGCCTGCTTCTGCGCCTTGGCCGCGTCCTTGATCTTTTCCGCCAGCGGCGGCCAGCGGAAGTACTGGTTTTCGATGAAGATGTAGGAGGTGACGTTGTTGACCGCCTTCAGATACAGCTTCTTGATGTCCTGTTTCTTGTATTCCGGCTGGGTGCGCAGCAGCTGCACCATGGCGGCCTTATTGGCCTGTCCGTCCACCCGCGGCGCGTAGCCGCCGAAACCGCAGCCGGGCAGCGGCAGGTCTTCCTTGGTCTCGTCGCGCCAGGCGCGGCGGAAATTGTGGAACAGATCACCCACCGCCGGGCCGGTGATCAGGCTGGAGAAGTCCTCGCGCGGCCCCACCGTGCCGTTGCGGCCCAGATTGGGCGCTTTGGGCTTGGCGCTGTGGGCATTGGTGTCCCAGTACTCGTCCAACATATTGTGGCCCATGACGAAACCGACATGGGCTTGCGCGTCGTCGTAATCCACCAACACCATTTTCTGGTGATGGCTGGGGCCGGCAGCCAAGGTGGCCCTGGTCTTTGTTTTCAGACCTTGATCATCGTAACTCTGATCCAAGATATGGTTGCGGGTGCGAGGACCAAAGCCGCGGCTGCGGAAATGCAGGTGCTTGCTGGGGATGTCCGACCGCCGCTGATCCCGTGCTGTTTTTTCCGAGGTGCCGGCCGCCGGCTGATCCTCGTCATACCAGGAATACCACTGCGAATCGTATTTATACTGCTCCGGGGTTTCATAGCCCGGCTTGTCCTTGATGCCCACGCTCCAGCGACCCGGGGTTTGCGACTCCTCTACCGTGGCGCCGGTGCTGTTGACGTACAAACCGAGCGGTTTAGAAGCGAAACACAGCACCCGCACCTGCACGCCCTGCTTGGCCTTGTGCTCCAGCAACTTGCCTATCTGCGCCGGCACGGCTTCCGCGATGTCCGCGTACTTCACCGTGTCGGCGCCCTTGCGGACGAAGTACATGGACGGCTGGAAGCCCCAGCAGATGATGCTGACGTTTTTCTTGGCCTTGGCGATGGCGTAATGCACCGAGGCAAACGCCGCCTCGCCGTTGACCAGGGGCTGGAAGCTGCCCTCATGCGGCGCGTATTCGCTGGTCTGCAAAAACCAGGGCAGGGTCAAATTGGCCCGCAGCGGTTCTTTGACGCAGATCGGGGAGACTATCGTGTTCGCGCTCATTATTATTCTCCTGCCGGCGAAGCGTCGGCCTCGCCATTAAGCAAACGGTGGTAGCGCGCGCGCGCATGTTCGTCCGGCTCCACGCGGCCGTCCGGCGGCGCGCCGCCGGCCACCACTTTATGGAAGCCGGCGTTGGCCAGCGCTCCCTTGTCCGGCTTGCTCAGCTCATTGGCCACCGGGATATCGAACTTGACGCCGTTGGCCAGCTCCACCGTGTATTTTTGCGTGGTGACCGCATGTTTGACCGCCAGGTGGCCGCTTTCGTCAATGATGCCGCGCTCCACCTCGCCGCCGTCGGCATGCAGGGTATAGGGCATGCCGGTCCAGCTGCTGTTGCCGCCTTGCGGCGATTGATCCAGGCGCAGCGACAACGGCATCCTGGGAATGCTCTGCGGATAATCCGGATGCGTGACCGTCATTTGCGCCGGCCCGCTCATCTGATGGCTGGCGCCCTTCACCGACACCTTGCCGGGGCAATGCAGTTCGATATTGCCGCCGGCGATGCGGATGTAAGCGCCGCCGCTGACGTTGAGCAGGATTTCCCGCTTGGCCGCCACCGTGATTCTTTCCTTGCAGGAAGTCACCGTCACGTCCTTGTCCGCTGTAACCTCGACGCTGTCGCTCTGCGCCAACATCTGCACCTTGCCTTTGGCGGCGATCAGCTTCAGAGAAATCTTGTCTTGCAGGCCGGTGACGAATAGGCTGATGTGCTGGCCCACATTGTGGAGCCAGCGCCGGCCCGAGGTTTGATTGGTGTCCCGCTGCGCCACCAGGTCCAGATTGGTGCCGGCCGCCACGGTTTGGCTTTGCTGGCTCAGGCTGGCGATGCCGGCCGGCGCGGACAGTACCAGCAAGGGCTGGCGGCCCGTCTGTTCCTTGGCGGTTTTGCCGTCCTTGTCGGTGTTGCTGCCCGCCTCCCAGGCTTTCAAGGCGGCAGCCTGGTGCTGCAGATGCCCCTTATCCCCTTTCCCCGCCTTGCTATTGTCCGGATTGACCTTGTCCGGCCCGGTTTCCATCGTATCCGCCTGCTGGCCGGTGGCGGTGTCGCCCAGGCTTTGGCTCAGGGCCAAGGCCGCGTCCAGCTGGCTTTGCGCCTGTTCGCGCGCCAGTTGTTTGCCCCCAGCGCCGTTCTGCGCTTCGGTGCTCAGCAGCAGGCCGTGGCCGGCGCGGATGGCGCCGTGGCTGTCGGTTCTGAGTTCGAAGCCGTCGCCGCGCGCTTCGGCCTTGCCGTTGCTGCGCGGCTGGGTGAGGAAACCCTGGTTGAGCTGGGTTTTGCCGGGTTCGCTCGACAGTTTGGCGCGCACTTCGCCGGGGGTGTCGTCGAACAACAGTTCGTTGTACTGACCGCCCTGGTGTTCCTTGGATTTGATGCCGGACAGGGTTTTATTCGCCGGCAGCGCGCCGGCGCCGCTGAAGTCCGGCGGCGGGTGGCTGCCGTTGTAGAGCACGCCGGTGATCACCGGGCGGTCGATGTCGCCTTCGATGAAGTCGACCAGCACTTCCTGGCCGATGCGCGGGATGAATTGGTGGCCCCAGCCGGCGCCGGCGCTGGGCATCGCCACGCGCAGCCAGCAGGAGGATTTGTCGTCCATGCCCGCGCCTATGCTCGGGTGTTCGTCCATCCGTTGCCAGTGGAACTGCACCTTGATGCGGCCGTGCTGGTCGGTGTGGACTTCCTCTCCTTGCGGCCCGACGACGGTGGCAGTCTGCACGCCGCGGGACTTGGGCTTGGCCAGTTCGGTGTGGGCGTAGGCCGGGGTCAGCGGCACGCCGCGACGTTGGGCGTCGAAGTCGGCGCGGAACGGTTGCGCGTCTTTCTCTCCCGCCAACGCTTTGAGGTCAGCCGGCAGGTTGTTGCGCGCGCTTAAGCTTTGGCGGGTAACGACGAATTCGCGCTGTTCGCTGCTGTCGCCGTCGTGGGCCGGGTGCTCGTCCAGGCGGAACCACTGACCGGCGGCCAGGCCGCGCACGCTGCCGCCGCCGCTGAATTGCTTGGCGTTCAAGTCATGCGCCTGCTGGCGCAGCTGGGCGTAGTGGCTGAGTTGGTCGGCGTCGCCGGCGTAGTACAGCGATTGCGGGTCGTAATCATGCAAGGAGGATTGCAATGCCTTGCCGTTCTGGCCCTGGTCGATGCGGCTGTCGTCGCCGCTGTGCTGGGTGCTGACGGGCTGGTAGTCGAAGCTGGCCAGCGCCACCGCGCCGGGGACGATCTGGCGCTGGGCGTTCCATTCGGTCAGGCCGTCCTCGGCCTCGGTGGCGTCGCTGCGGTGGAAGCGTACCCGCTCGACCGTAGCCGGCGGCAGGCTGTAGGGGTCGTCGAAGGCGACCAACTGCACTTGCGGCACCTCGCCATCGAGGTGATCGAAGCGCCAGGCATAGCCCTCTTCGTGCAGCAGACGCACGATGAAGTCGTAATCGGATTCTCGGTATTGCAGGCAGTAGCTGCGCGGAGTTGCCGCGCCGGTCTTGAAGTCCAGCGTCTGGACGCGGGCGAACACCGGGTTGGCCTGCTGATGCTCGGCCAGGATCTGTTTGACGATGTCCGGCACCGTCAGGTCCTGGAACACTCGCGAGCTGACGCGATGGCGCAGCAGCGCGAATGGTGGCTCTATAGTCAGCTGGTAGCGGCTGAAGCCGCCGTCCGAGCCCAGGCTTTCCACTTTCGATACCACGCCGCAGCGCAGGCTCTCCGCGCCGGCGGCGTCGAGGATGCCGAGCCGGGCCGGCAGGCCGAGCAGGGTCTTGAGTTCGATCGCGCCGTCCGGGGACAGACAGGTGAGCTGGTAGGCGTAAGGCCGGGACACGCCTTCTTCGCCGGCCAGGCTGAGGGGCAGCAATTGCTCGGCCGCCACGCTGCCGTCGCCCAGGCTGAGGGTGAGCAGGCGCTGGTCCTGGTTGAAGGCGGAGGCGAAGCTGGCGAGCAGGGTGCTGAGGTCCATGGGGCGATCCGTCGAACTATCCAAAATAAAAACACCCCCAAACCGGCCTTAGGCAAAGCACTCATGGCGACGGGCTGTGGCCAGGTCTGCGGATAAGTGCCGCGAGGCGTAATGAGGGTGGGATGACAAAATTTGAGCAAAACATTTTAGATAACCGGCACTTAGCGGACAATCCAATAAAATTGCCATTTTCACCAAACTGGCCAAAAGGACAGGTTGAAACTCTTATCAATCCCCTGAGCGGCTTAAACCTTGTTTGGCGACATCAAAAAGTCCAAACAAGAAAAGTTATGGCTTGGTAAGAAAAGGTAAGAGGCGTTCAAAACCACGCTAAAGACCTGAATTGAATGTGTTTTTATCATGCCGTCTCCACTCAAGGCCCAGGCCAAGCACCTGCGCGCCGCAACCACTGGAGACCACCATGAAACAAAAACACAGCCTGCTGGCCCTGGCGGCCGTCTTTGCCGCCGCGCTTCCGCTGGCGTCTCAGGCCGCCGTCACCCAAAAGGGCAGCATCCATTTCACCGGCAGCGTCACCGCCCCCACCTGCACAATAGATAATGGTACCGGCGCAACCAGAAGCGGCACGGCCATCGCGCCCGTTCTCGCAGTCAGCATGTCCCCTATCACCATGGACAAAATCGTCGATCTGGGTAAAGCGCCACTGGAGAAACAGGCTTTTCAGATCAAGATTCAATGCAGCGGCGCGAGCAATGTCGAAGCCAAATTCACGGCACTCCCTGGATCGAGGCTTGCGAGCAACGCTACAGCCTTAGCCAATACCGCAAGCAGTGGGGCTAAAGGCGTGGGCATCGCCGTCTATAAAGGCGGCACTCCGCTGGACCTGAGCACAGGAGTCTTTCGAACCAAAGCGGCTCTCAATACCTCGGAAACCATTGATCTTGACGCCGTCTATGTCACCACCAGCGCTTTGCGCGCCAGCATGAGCGCAGGCACTGTCACCGCCGCCCTCCCCTTCGAACTGAGCTACGACTAAGCCCTCCTCACTTCCACCCACAGCGGCGGGTTTCCCGCCGTTGTCTATTTTCAGGGCCTCCATCATGAAAACCCTGCTGCAAGCCGCCGGCTTGGCGGCCTGGCTGGCCATGTCCCACGCCAGCGCCGGCATCAGCCTCAACGGCACCCGCGTCATTTTCGACGGCGCGCATCCGGAAGCCGCCGTCACCGTGCGCAACCACGGCGCGGACATCCTGGTGCAGTCCTGGCTGGAAGCGCTGGACGGCGACAAGGTCGAACTGCCCTTCGCCATCACCCCGCCGCTGACGCGGCTGCCGGCCGGGCAGGAGCAATTGCTGCGCATCCTCTACGCCGGCGCCGGCGCGGCCGATCAACGGGAAACCGCCTTCTGGCTCAATGTGCAGGAAATCCCGCAAGCCGCCGGGCAAGGCAATGTGCTGCAACTGGCGGTGCGCCAGCGCGTCAAGGTGTTCTACCGCCCGCCGGGCCTGGACGGCGACGCGCTGCAAGCGCCGGAACGCCTGCGTTGGCGGCTGCGGCGCGAGCGCGGCAGCAGCTGGCTGCAAGCGGACAACCCCAGCCGCTACCACGTGACCGTGACCGGCCTGACCCTGCTCTCCAGCGGAAAATCCAAGGAGATCAGCCGCGCCCGGATGCTGGCGCCCGGCGCCGGCGGGCAATGGCCGCTGCCCGCCGACGCCGCAAACGACGCGCGCTTGCGCTACCAGATCATCAACGACTTTGGCGCCAGCCAGGCTTTTGAAGTCCGGCTGCAAGGCGCGGCGCCCGCCCAGCCGCGCCGGCTGGAGCCCTGAGCCGGCCGCCGGACCGCAAGGCGATGAGAAGCAAGCCGCTGACGCCCCCTGCCCGCCGCAGCGCCGCGACCCCGCTGGCCTGCGCCTGCTGGCTGATCGCCTGCGCGCAGGCGCTGGCGGCGGACGCGCCCGTCTTCAACACCCGCTTTCTGAAGCTGGACGGACAGGCGGCGGACCTCAAAGCGGTGCTGAGCGCCGGCAACGACATCCTGCCCGGCCGCTATCGCGTGGACATCCTGCTCAACCGCCAGCTGGCCGACCGCCGCGACATCCTGTTCCGCCAGGAACGGGACGGCAAAGTGCGTCCCTGCCTGGACGCCGCGCTGCTGCGCAAGCTGGGCGTCAAACTGCCGCCGTCCGGCCCCGGCGACGAGGCCTGCGTGGATCTGCCCCAACGCCTGGAGCACGCGCAAGCGCGCTACGACTCCACCCGGCTACAACTTGAGCTTTCCGTGCCGCAAGCCCATCTGCTGCGCCGCGCGGACGGCTATGTCGACCCCTCGCTGTGGGACGCCGGCGTCAACGCCGCTTACGCCAATTACCAATTCAGCGGCCAATACCGCCGGGGCCAGCACGGCCGCGCCAGCCGCCAGTGGTATCTCGGCCTGCAAAACGGGCTCAACCTGGGCGACTGGCGCTTGCGCAACGACACCACCCTCAACGGGAATACCGGCCAAGCGACAGAAATACGCAGCAACCGCACCCTGCTGCAACGCGACATCACCGCGCTGCGCAGCCAGCTGGCGCTGGGCGAGCAATACACCGACGCCATGCTGTTCGACAGCTCGCGCATCCGCGGCGCGCAACTGAGCCAGGACGAGGCCATGTTGCCGGACAGCGAGCGCGGCTACCGTCCGGTGGTCCGCGGCCAGGCGTGGAGCCAGGCCACGGTGGAAGTGCGTCAGAACGGCTATGTGCTGCACCGCGCCGACGTGCCGCCCGGCCCCTTCGAGTTCAGCGACATCGCCCCCTCCGGCTCCAACGGCGAACTGGAAATCACGGTGACCGAGGCCGACGGCAGCCGCCGCGTCAGCCATCAAGCCTTCTCCAGCCTGCCGCTGATGCAAGCCCAAGGCCGCTGGAAATACCACGCCGCGCTGGGCCAATACCAGGGCGGCGAAGCGGCCCGTCCCGCGCTGGCCGCCGGCGCGCTGGTTTACGGCCTCAGCGACGACGGCACCGTGGCCGCCGGCGTCCAGCTCTCGCCGCGCTTCCAGGCCGTCAAGCTGGGCCTGGGCGCCAACACCCCGCTGGGCGCGCTGTCGCTGGACCTGAGCCAATCCCTCAGCCGCGCCCAAGGCCGCCGCAGCCAGGGGCAAAGCCTGCGCCTGCTGTACCACAAGGCCCTGCCCCGCACCCAGACCCAGCTCACCCTGGCCGCTTACCGCTACTCCACCGCCGGCTATCGCAGCTTCAACGATCACGCGGCGGACCTGGCCCAGCGCGCCAACCAACACCGCGCGCGCGCACGGATGGACCTCAGCGCCCAACAGGCGCTGGGCCGGGAAGGCCGCCGCGGCAGCCTTTATCTCAGCCTCAGCCGGCAGAACGATTGGGGCCGGCCCGGCGCCAGCCACAGCCTCAACCTGGCTTACAGCCACCGCTGGAAACAATTCCATTACCACCTCAGCCTCAGCCGGAGCCGCGACGGCCGCGGCCAAGGCGACAGCCAGATCACGCTGGGCTTCAGCCTGCCGCTGGACAGCGGGCGACATGCCCCCCAGCTCAGCGCCCAGCTTGGCCGCGACGCCCTGCACACCAGCCTCAGCGGCCAGTTGGGCGAGGCCGACAGCTACACCGTCTCCGTGGGCCGCGACAGCCAGGGCGACGCCAGCCTGAACGCCAGCGGCGTCCATCAGGGCGATGTCGCGCAGCTGAGCGCCGCCTATAGCGCCGCCCGCGGCCATCAATCCGCCAGCCTGGGCGCCAACGGCGCCATCGTCGTCCACGGCGGCGGCGTCAACCTCAGCCGCGCCGTCGGCGACACTTTCGCCCTGCTGCAAGTGGACGGCGCCCCCGGTCTGAACGGCAACGGCTACAGCGTGCGCGCCGACGCCCAGCCTTATCGCGCCAACAGCCTGAGCCTGGACAGCCTCAAACTGGGTGCGGGGCTGGAACTGGAGGACGGCGTCAAGCAAGTGGTGCCGCGCCGCGGCGCGGTGGTGAAGGCCGTGTTCAAGGCGTGCAGCGGCCGGCGCGTTCAATTCAGCCTGCGCCGCCGCGACGGCAGCGCGGCGCCGTTTGGCGCCAGCGTGGAGGACGACGCCGGCCAACCCTTGGGCATCGTGGACCCGCAAGGCCGGACGCTGCTCTTGCTCACGCAGCCGCAAGGCCTGCTGGCCGTGAAATGGAGCGACGGCGGCTGCAACGCCCGCTACCGGCTGCCGCCCGCCAAGCCGGGGCGTCATTACCTGCGGCTAGAACTGCCCTGCCACTAAGCGCCGCGCTTAATCAAAGAAAAGGATACCCAAATGCACACGCCGCCTACCCGCCGCCCGCTGCTGGCCTGCCTCGTCTTGCTATTGACGCTGGGAAGCTGCAGCCGCCCAAGCCACGCCGATTGCAAAGTGGTTTCATCAACCATCACTCCAGCGCTTCCCGATCCCTTGGTGATTCCATACCTGGCGCCCGCCGGGCACCTGATCGCCAAGCAGGTGCTGAAAACCACGGTCAAATGCGACAAGCGCAGCGCCAACGGCCAACACAACTGGTACGCCTTTTTGTCCTATGGCAACACCGACAACGGCGGCTCATCGCTTAGTAGCGTCAGAAAAACCCAAACTTCCGGCATCGGCATTCGCTGGATAAACAGCAATACCCACTCCGGAAAATCTCAGACCTTCAGCACCACAAGTCTGAACAATGGCCGTACCAATCTACGCGGCATGCCCTTGAACGATACCGTCACCATTACCGACACGATCGAACTGGTCACAACCGGCCCGGTGACCTCCGGTCGGCTCAATCCGGAAAGCCATGCCGTCAACTACAAGAACAAGAAAGGCGGCGATCACGGACAGCCGCTCTACACCTACTCCTTCAATCAGCCCGCCATCAGGGTGATAGGCTGCTCGTTCAAAAACGCCGGCCAAACCGTCCGCCTGCCCGACGCCAGCACCCGAGACTTCGCCGGCGCCGGCCGCACCGGCGATAAGCCGTTCAACATCGATCTGGACTGCGCGCCCGGCACCAGCGTCAGCGCCAAATTGAGCGACGCCAACGCGCCCGGCGCCGCCGGCACGCTGCTGAGCATTGCCGGCGGGCCTGGCAGCGCCCAGGGCATTGGGCTGGAGCTGCAGCGCCAGGGCGAAACCGGCGCCTATACGCTGGGCACCGAGTTCACCAGCCTGGCGGCCAGGCAACAGCACGCGCTGCCCATGGTGGTGCGCTACGCCGCCAGCGGCCCCGCCATCCGGCCCGGCCTGGTCAACGCCGCCGCCACCGTGGAGCTGAGCTTTAATTGAGCCCCCGGCAATGCAATAAGGCCAGCGACGCCACCCTGCCCTGCTGGCTGCTACCCGAACGGTTCACCCTCACCCAGCTGCAACGCACTTAGGAGCAGATTTTTGGCGAAACCGTGTCCCGCAGCGCTTTCCGCTCCCGCTTGGGCATCCGCGAGGCGATACGCCCCGCGCCGCGTCTCGCAAAGCGCGGCAGACTTTGAACAGGTTCCAAGGCCGGCCCGGCTGTCGTCTTGACGCTCCCGCCTTCCCCACTCAGGCTGCCATGCGCCGCGCCCGACAGCGCGGCCATGAGCCTGCCCGCGTCCTCCGCGCCGCGCAGGCGTTTCTTAGAGCAGATCTTTGTGGAGCTCATAATGAATATATTTAATTTGCACCAGCGGCATCCCCGTTTTGTCACTGTCGGGGAGGAGCGGCCATGAACGCCCAAGCCACCCCGGTCCTGCTGCAACTGCAAGACCTGTTGCAAGAGCTGCGCGCCAACGCCCAGGGCCGGCCGGAACTGGAGGCCTTGTGCCACAAGCTGGACCGCCGCTATCTGGAGGTGGACGAGGGCCTGACCCGCAGCGTGCTGCGTTTTCACTCCGCCACCCAAAGCCTGCAAGCGCTGATGTCCTTGCTGCTGAGCTGCCCGGACACCAAGACGCTGAACGGCGAGCAGATCGCGGCGCTGCTGGAGCCGGTGCGGCAGGAGTTGCAAGCCGCCCATAAGCTGATTTGCAAGGTGATGTAAACGCGACAACGCCGCGGCGGAAGCCGCGGCGTCGGTCAAACGCCCCGCATGGCCGGCAGGGCAAGGCTCAGAGTCCGCGAAGCGGATGCTCAGAACGACACGGTGCCGGACAGCAGGAAGGTGCGCGGCGCGCCCAGGCCGCCGGACAAGCCGCTGCCGTCGCCGCCGCTCCACGAACCCACCCAGTAAGCGCGGTTGGCGACGTTTTGCACCGAGGCGCGCAAGGTGATTTCCTTGGCGGCCAGCTTGGTGGTGTAACGGGCGCCCAGGTCAAACGTGGTGTAGGACGGCAAAGACAGCTGGTTGTTGTCGCGGACGAAGCGCTCGCCCACGTACTGGGCGTTGCCGGTGGCGGTCAGGCCCGGCAGGGCGGCGATATCGTATTCCACGCCCAGCTTGGCCATCACCTTGGGCACACCGGAGGCCTGCTTGCCCAGGTGCGCCGGGTCCAGCGCCTTGGTCAGCTCGGCCCTGGTGTAAGACGCGCCGCCCATCAGACGCAGGCCGCGGCTGGCCTCGCCCCAGAAGCTCCACTCCAGGCCGCGGTTGCGCTGTTCGCCGTACACGCCGAAGACATTGCTGTCCGGGCTGGTATAAGCGCTGGGCCGGGCGATCTGGAACAGGCTCAGGCTATGGGTGAGGCCGCCCCAATCCAGCTTGGCGCCCAGTTCGTACTGCTCGGTCTGATACGGCTGCAGACTTTCGCCGGCGTTCTTGGCCGTGTCCGGCGCCACGCCGCCCTGATTCAGGCCCTGGATGTAGTTGCCGTAAACCGAGAGCTGGTCCGAAAGCTTGACCAGCAAGGCGGTGGCCGGGGACCAACGGCTTTGGTCGTAGTTGGAGGTTTGCGCGCCGGCGGCGTCGTAGTTGCTGCTCTGCACGTTCTGACGCCGCGTGCCCACCGTCCACTGCACCTTGCCGTCCATGAAGGACAGCGTATCCGCCAGGGCGATGCTGCCCAGCTTGTCCTGAACGCTCCTGCCCATATACCGGAACGCCGGCATGGACCCGAAGGACGGCGCATAGTAATTGGTGTTGAAGGTGGGGCCCATTCCATCCCGGTAGCTGCGCTCCGAGGTGAAGCGCGTGGCCGCCAGCGACCACTTATGCTGAATCTTGCCGGTGTCGAAATGACCGCGCACGCCGGCCTCGCCGGATTTCTGCGTGCCCTCGTTCATCAGGCGGAACGCGCTCACGCTAAGGTCGCCGGCGTTATTGAGCAAGCGGTCGCGCGTGATGGTGGCGTCGAAGTCCGCCTTGCGATGGCCATAGGCGCCGTACAGGGTCAGCGCCTCGCTCAGCTCGTATTCGCCGCGCAGCAAGGCCACCTGGGTGGTGTTGGTATTGGTGGCCCAATCCGGCGCAAACTGGTAATCGCCTTTCTTGGGCGTGGGCACTTGGGTCACGCCCGGGGCGATGGAGAAGATGCCGAAGTAATTGATGCCGTCCATCTTTTCGCGCTGCCGGTAAAGATCCAGCGAGACGCGGGCGCGCTCTCCGCGCCAGTCCAGGCCCAGCGAGGCCAGGTTCATGCCCTGTTTCTGCTTGTCCACCGCGGTGTCGCCGTTGCGGTAAACGCCGTTGAAGCGCACGCCCCACTGCTGCCTGTCGCCAAAGCGCCGGCCCACATCCACGTGCACGCCGGGCATATTGTCGGATTCATAAGTCGCGGTGACCGAGGTCAGCGGCGTGTTGCCCGCGCGCTTGGGCACGATGTTGACGCTGCCGCCCAGGCTGCCTTCCGGCGGCATGCCGTTGAGCAGGGTGGACGGCCCTTTCAGCACTTCCACCCGCGCCGCCATCTCGGTGGAGCCGCGCAGATTGGGCGCCATGCCGATCAGGCCGTTGAAGGTGATGTCGTTGGCCGAGGTGGGGAAGCCGCGGATATTGAATTTCTCGAGGATGGTGCCCTTGCTGGCCACGTGAACCGAGGGATCGGCGGCGCCGATCAGCGCGCCTATCTCGCGCGCCTGCTGGTTGGCCACATAGTCCTCGGTGTAGCTGATGGTGCTGAACGGCGTGTCCATCACGTCCAGATTGCCCAGCACGCCCACCCGGCTATCGGTGGCCAGCTGGCCGCCGGCGTAGACGCGGCGGCCTTGCACCACCACCGGCGCCAGCCGTTCCGGCGCGCCGTTGCTGGCCTGGGCCGGCGCATTGTCCGCCGCCAGCGCCGCCGGCGCCAAGCTCAGGCCGGCGCCGCCAAAGCCCACCATCAGGGCCAGATGGGTGGCGGCGCGCAGCGTATTCAGGGGGAAGGCGGATTGCGGCGCGAGTCGGCGTGTAGTTGATATGGGGGAGGCCGACCGTTTCTGACTCAACATCCAGATTCCTTTCTACGTGAGGAGATTGTTTCACTTCACTATGTATTCCGAAGCAAAGTGCGAAACCCTCAAATAGAAATGAAAATCATTTTTGATAGCACATCGTCAAGTCAACTCGCGCCCGGCTTAGCGCTTGTCAACGTCTCGCGAGCAAGAGCAAAAACCGCTGAGAACCTGTTTACAATCTGCTGCGCGTCGGCGATACGGCGTTGAAAACGCCCTCAAAATGCTCATGTACCACTCGTACATTCCGCTTTTTCAGTCGTTTTCGCCTTGTCTCGCCTTAGCTCGCGAGATCGTAAACACGTTCTGAGAAAGCGGAATGTGCAAGGGGTAGGAGCATTTTGAACGCGCGCCTCACGACGCGCAGCAGATCATGAAAGCTGGTTTCAAGAGCTACCTTGGTGAACATAGAGACCGCTGGTGGGTATCGCCTACGGCTCCTCCCACCCTACACAGGCTTGCTCGTCATCAGTAGGGTGGGAGGAGCGCAGCGATACCCACGCGGAAATCTCTTGAAGGGCCGGGACACATCGGCTGCGCGGTTTTCCGCGTACCGCGCTGGATTTCAAAACACGGCAGCAAAGATCGTAAACCGGCTTTCAGCTGCGATAGCCCTTGATCACCTCATCCCCAATCCGGTTCAGGCAGCTCAGGCTGGCGGTGCACAGATACCAGGTTTCGGCGTCGGCGAAGATCACCTTGCCCTTGCGCCAGGCCTTGGTCTGCCGCAGCAGCGGGTTGTCCAGGGTTTTCAGATTCAGGGCCGGCCGCCGCTCCATCACCGCGGTGCGGTCTATCACGTACAAGATGTCCGGGTCCGCCTGCTGGATGAACTCATTGGAAATGGGCTGGCCGTGCAGACCACTATTGGTCTCATTGCTGGCCGGCTTCACGCCCAGGGTGTCGAAGATGTAGCCGTAGCGCGAGCGCACGCCGTAGGAGGTGAAAGCGCCGTTGTTGTGCAGCACGATCAAGGCCTTCTCTGGGCGGCCGGCGGTCACCTCGCGCACCTGCTTGATCTTGGCGTCGATCTCGCCGGCTTTCTCGCGCGCCAGCGCCTCCTTGCCCAAAATCCGGCCCAGGGTCAGCAAATGCTCCTTGGCCGTGTCCAGGGTATGGCCGGGGCGGTTGTTGAGGTCGATGTCGTAATGCAGCGTCGGCGCGATGCGGCTCAGCTCCGGATAGCTCTGCGCCTGCAGCGGGGAGATCAGGATCAGATCCGGCTTGAGCGCGTGCAGCCGTTCCAGATTGGGCTGGATGGTGGTGCCCACGTCCATCACCTTGGGGTCCTGCTCGTACTTCTTCAGGAAGCCGGCCACATAGTCCTTGGAGATGCCCGCCACCGGCGCGCCCAACTGGTCCAGCGCGTCCAGCTCGCTCATGTCGAAGGCCACCACCCGCTCCGGCCGCTTCTTGATCTGGGTGGTGCCCAGCTCATGCTTGACGGTGAGCGGGGCGTAGGCGGCCTGGGCCGCCGGCGCGGCGGCGGCCGCTTCCGGCGCGGCCTGTCGGGTGTCGCAGCCCAGCAAGCCGCCGGCCACGGCCAGCGCCAGCAGGGCCGCGCGCGGCGTCTTATGAATGCTCATACGGTTTCTCCAGTGGGTGAGGGATTGAAGTAATTGCAGACGAAGCCGCGCTCGCTGGGCAGGATGTCCACGGCCAGGCCGTAGAGATCGCGCAGCCGCGCCTGGGTGACCACCTCGGCCACCGGGCCGCAGCCGTGCACCGCGCCCGCCTTCATCGCGACGATGTGGTCCGAGTAATTGGCGGCGAAGTTGATGTCGTGCACCACCAGGATCACGGTGCGGCCTTGTTCCTCGCTCAGCCGGCGTATCGCCTGCATGATGCGCACCGCGTGCTTCATGTCCAGGTTGTTGAGCGGCTCGTCCAACAGCAGGTAGTCGGACTGCTGGGCGATGCTCATCGCCAGAAAAGCCATCTGCCGCTGGCCGCCGCTGAGCTCGTCCAGATAGCGGGCGCGCAGCGGCTGCAAGCCCAGGAAGGCCAGCGCCTCGTCCACCGCGCGGCGGTCGTCCCGGCTCAGCAGGCCCTGGCTGTAAGGGAAGCGGCCGAAACCCACCAGTTCCTCCACCGTCAGGCGCAGGCCGATATTGGGGTGCTGGCGCAAGGTGGCCACGCGCTTGGCGTAGCTGCGCAGCGGAATCCGCTCTATCTCCTCGCCGTCCATCAGAATGCGGCCGGCGCTGGGCTTCAGCAGCCGGGCGACGGACATCAGCAGCGTGCTCTTGCCGGCGCCGTTGGGGCCGATCAGCGAGGTGACTTGCCGGGAGGGAAAACTGAGATTGACGTCGCGCAGCACTTGTTTGTCGCCGTAGGCTTTGTAGACGCGCTCAAGCGTGATCATGCATGTCCTCTGCTGCGCACCATCAGCGCCAGGAAATAGGCGCCGCACACCAGGTTGACCAGGATGCTGACGGTGGTTTTGTAATTGAACAGCTGCTCCACCAGGAGTTGGGCAGCAATAAAGATGGCGATGGCGACGGCGCAGGCCAGCGGCAGCGTGACCCGGTGCCGGAAGGTGCGCGCCAGCGCGTAAGTGATGTTGGCGACGAAGACACCCATGAAGGCGGTGGGCCCCACCAGGCTGGTGGACACCGCCGCCAGCACCGCGATCAGCGCCAACTGCATGCGCACATTGCCGGGGTAATCCACGCCCAGGGAAATGGCCTGCTCTCGCCCCAGCAGCAGCACGTCCAGCACCGCCAGCCGCCGGCGCACCAGCCAGGCCGCGGCCGCGGTCAGCAGCGCGGCGAACAGCAGCGCCCCGGGCTGGACCCGGTTGAAGGAGGCGTAGCTGAAGCCCTGCAGGATGGCGAACTCGCCGGGGCTGGTCTTGAGCTGGATGAACTGGGTGAAGGTGCCCAGCACCATGGTCAGCACCAGGCCGCTCAGCAGCAGCAGGTAGAGATCGTTGCGCTCCTTGCGGAACAGCGCGCGGTGCAAGGCCCAGGAATAGGCCAGCATCACCGCGATGGACAGCAGCGCGTTGCCGTGACGGCCCAGCAACGCCAGGCTTTGCGCGCCCAGCGCCATGACCAGCAAGGACTGCAACAACAGATAGATCGCCTCGTAGCCCATGATGGCCGGGGTCAGGATGCGGTTGCCGGTCAGCGTCTGGAAGGTGAGCGCGGACACGGCGATGCAGACGCCGGCCACCACGATGGCGGCCAGGCGCAGCAGCCGGTTGGGTATCACGTAATCGAAATCCAGGCCGGAGCCCAGCAGCAGGAACGCGAGCGCCAGCGCCGCCGCCAGCGCCCAGACGCCGCGGCGGATCAGGGCGTCCCTCATTTGTGCTTCCATAGAATCATCATCAGGAACAGGACGCCGCCCACGCTGCCCGCGGTCAGGCCGATGGGCACTTCGAACGGGTAAATCAGCAGGCGGCCGATGATGTCGCAAACCAACATCAACAAGGCGCCGCAGGCGGCGACGATGGGCAGCGTGCGCTGCAGGTTTTCGCCCCAGCGCAACGCCACCAGATTGGGAATCACCAGGCCGACAAAGGGAATCGCCCCCACGGTGATGACCGTGGCAGCCACCGTCACCGCCACCAGCACCAGGCCCAACGCCGCGGTGGCCGCGTAGCTCAGGCCCAGGCTGGCGGCCATTTCCTCGCCCATGCCCAGCACGGTGAAGCGGTGGGCGTAGCAATAGGCCAGCGCGACGATGGGCAGGATCAGGTAGACGATCTCGTAATTGCCTTCGACGATCTTGGAAAAATCGCCCAGCAGCCAGCCCTGCATGCTTTGCAGGATGTTGTGGCGATAGGCGTAGAACTCGGCCACGGCGCTGAGCACGCTGCCATACATCAGCCCTATCACCGGCACCAGCACGGTGTTCTTGAACTGGATGCGGCGAATGATGGCGATGAAGACCAGGCTGGACGCGAAACAGAAGGCCAGCGCGAACAGCATCCGCCCCAGGTTGCCGGCCTCCGGCGCCAGGCTCAGCCCCACCAGGATGCCCAGTTTGGCCGCGTCCAGCCCGCCGGAAGTGGCCGGCTCCACAAAGCGGTTGCGCACGATCTGCTGCAGAATCACCCCGCACACCGCCAGCCCCACCCCCACCAGCAGCAGCGCCGCCAAACGCGGCAGCCGGCTGGCGGTGAGGGTCAGCCAGCTGTCGTCGGACAGGGCCAGCGGCCCGGTCCAGGCCATCTGCTTGGCCCCCACCATCAGGGACAGGCCGCTGCAGGCCAACAGCAGCAGCGGCAAGGCGAGTCGTTTCAAGACAGCGCCTCTGCGGCCGCCGCCGCGGTGATGCGCCAGCCCTTGGCGCTTCTGCGCTGCTCCAGGAAGTGGGCGTAGAGGCCGGAGCCCGCGCTCAGCTCGGCATGACTGCCTTGCTCGCGCACCTTGCCGTCCTCCAGCACCACGATCTGGTCCGCCATCTCCACCGTGGACAGCTGGTGAGCGATGACGATCAGGGTGCGCTTGCCGCGCAGCCGCGCCAGCGCCTGGGCGATGGCGGCCTGGTTCTCGGTGTCCAGCGCCGCGGTGGCTTCGTCCACCAGCAGGATGGGCGCGTCCTTGATCAGCGCGCGCGCAATGGAAATGCGCTGGCGCTCGCCGCCGGACAGCCGCGCGCCGCCCTCGCCCACCGGCGTGTCCAGGCCCTGCGGCAGCCGTTCTATGATTTCCTCCACGCCGGCCAGCCTGGCCGCCGCCAGCACTTCGGCGTCGCTGGCGTCCGGCTTGCCGATGCGGATGTTGTCGCCGATGCTGCCCTGGAACAGATAAGCGTCCTGGAAGATCTGGCTGATCTGGCCGGCCAGCCGCTCGCTGGACAGATCGCGGACATCCACGCCGCCCACCTTCACCTCGCCCTGGTCCACGTCGAAGAAGCGGGCGATCAGGCGCAGCACCGTGGTTTTGCCGGAGCCGGACGCGCCCACCAGCGCGGTCATGCTGCCCGGCTCTATGCGCAGGCTGAACTCGCTCAACACCTGCGCCTGTTCCGGCCCGTAGCGGAAGCCCACCCGGTTCAATTCCACCGAGGCGTCCGCCGGCGCGCCGGAACGGGCCGGCTCCGCCATCGGCTCCACCTCGAACAGCTTGGCCACCGCCTGCAGCTGGCCGCGCGCGCCGCGCAGCACCTCGCTATAGCCGGCCACATCCAGCAGCGGGTCGATGAAGCGGCTCATCAGCATCAGCGCCACCAGCGCCGGCACCACCGTGGCCGGGGTCAGGCCCAGGCCGGCGTGGTCGCTCAGCCACAGCGCGGCCACCAACAGCAGCGCGGCGAAGCTGGCCTGCACCGCCCAGACATTGAGCACCGAGGACAGCGCCGACAGCCGGATCAAGCGCCGGCCGGATTGCTGCTGCTGGGCGATGGCCTGCTCCAGAAAACGCGTGCCGCCGCTTTCGCCGTTGAAGGCGCGCAGCACCGATTGCGCCTGCGCGAACTCCACCATGCGCTGGCTGCTCTGGCCGGCGTGCTGCTGATAGGCCTGGTCCGCGCGCTGGCTCAGCCGCGCGGTCAGCCAAAACACCAGCAGCAGGCAAGGCAGGCTGGCCAAGCCCACCCAACCCATCAGCGGGTTGACGGCGAACAGCGCGCCCAACACCACCACCGGCGTCACCGCGCCGACGAACAACGGGGTGAACACATGGGCCGGCAGCTGGGCCATTTCCATCATGCCCTGGGTGGCGATGTGGTTGAGCCGGGCGGTGTTGCCGGCGCTGAACCAGCCCACCGGCAGGCTGCCCACATGCTCGGCCAGCCGGTGGCGTCCGCCTTGCAGCACGGCGATGCCGACGGCGATGCCGGCTTTTTCCACCTTGCGCCGCAGGCCCCAGCACAGCGCCACGCCCAGCGCCTGCGCCGCCAGCCACACGCCGGCCGCGCGCGCCTCGCCGGCCAGCAGATGGCTGAGCACCGGCGCCAACATCACGATGGTCACGCCGCACAGCAAGCTGTAGATCAGCGCCAGCCACGCGTAGCGGCGCAATTTGACCGCGTCGTCCCCCAGCAGCCGAATAAAAGTCTTCAACATTGCGGCACCAATCCTTCCTGTTCTGCTGCTCCGGTCTTGTCGTAATGGCCCTGCGCCCACAGCCGCGCGTAGCAGCCGCCCTGCGCCAGCAGCTCCTGATGGCGGCCGCGCTCGATCAGCCGGCCCTTGTCCACCACCAGGATCTGGTCCGCCTGCATCACCGTGTCCAGCCGGTGCGCAATCACCACCAGGGTGCGGCCGCGGGCGAAGGCGGACAGCGCCTGCTGCAGCTTGACCTCGTTTTCCGCGTCGGCCGCCGCCGTCGCCTCGTCCAGCACCAGCACCGGCGGGTCCAGCAACACCGCGCGGGCGATGCTCAGCCGCTGAGCCTCGCCGCCGGAGAACTGCACGTCCTCGCCGATCACCGCGTCGTAGCCGCGCGGCAGTTCGAGAATGCGATCATGGATATTGGCCATGCGCGCGGCTTCCTCGATTTCCGCCTGGCTGGCGGAAGGCCGGCCCAGCGCGATGTTGTCACGCACGCTGGCGTGGATCAGCCTCACGTCCTGCAGCACGAAGCCGATGCGTCGATACAGCTCCGCGCTGTCCAGCTGCCGCAGATCCACGCCGCCCAGGGTGATGCGCCCGGCGCTGGGGTCGAAGAAACGCAGCAGCAGCCGCGCCAGCGTGGACTTGCCGGCGCCGGAGGGGCCGACGATGGCCGTCACCGTGCCCGGGGCCAGCGTGAAATCGATGCCGGACAACACCGGCTCCTGCTCGGAATAGCCGTAACTCAGCCCTTCCACGCGGATCTCGGCGTCGGCCGGCCGCGCCGCGCCGGCGCCGGTTTCCAGCACCGGCGTCTGCAGCAGCGCGTGCACGCGCTGGGCCGCGCCGGTGGCGTGGTTCAAATCATGAGTGATATAGCTCAGCATCAAGAGCGGCGAACTCAGCCCCGGCGCCACCAGAGCGAAGGGCAGCACGTCCACCGGGGCGATCCAGCCCAGGCCCACCATCAGCGCGCCGAAAGCCAGCACCACGCCCAACACCGACACCGGCGCGATGATGGCGTTGGCGTTGGCCATGGAACTGACCAGCGGCCGGGTGAAATCGGTGAAGGCGCTGGCGAAGGCGTCTATCGCCGCGCGGTAGCTGCCGTGCGCCTTGTGCTGCGCGCCAAAGGCCTTCACCACCGGAATGCCGTTGACGAACTCCACCACCGCGTTGTTGATGCGCGCCATGCCCGCGCCAAAGCTCTCCATATTGGCCGCGCTGGCCTTGTGCGCCCGCGCGAAGAACAGGAAGAACAGCGGAAACGGCAGCAGCGAGGCGATGGCCATGCGCCAGTCCATCGCGAACAGATACGCAATGGACGCCAGCACCGCGCCCGCGCTGCGCCCCAGCGTGGTGTAGAAATGGGCGGTCAGGCTGTGCAGGGTGCCGATATCGTCGTGCATCGCCTGCTTGACCTCGCCCGAGGCGCGGCTGGTGAACCAGCCCAGCGGCACCTTGGCCAGCCGGCGGGTGATGGCCAGACGCAGCAGGCCGGTGATGCGGTTGTCCGCCAGATGGGCCACCACGTCGCCGGCCAGGATCAGCGTCATGCCGGCGAACAGGCAAAGCAGGCTCAGGCCCACCACCCGCCACAAGACATCGCCGCCCAAGGCGGCCGCGCCCTGACCCAGCGCCAGCTGCGCGATATGGGCGACGCCGGCCAGCGGCGCCAGGCTCAGCATGGACCCCAAACCCGCCAGCAAGCCGGCGGCGATCAGCCGGCCGCGTATCGGCGCCAACACGCGGGCGATAGGCCCGGCCGCGGCCGCCTCTCCCAAAACCTCTTCCTCAACACTCATGACAACTCCTCTACGACACGAATTAATGAATGCGGCTTGCACGCGCCCTGCCCCAGGCCGGCCTCCACGCTGCGGCGGCAAGCCTGCAGGCCGAGCGCGACGTATTTCTCCACCGACGACACCGACACCTGCAGCTCCGCGGCGATATCGCCGTAGCTCATGCCGTTGAGCCGGGACAAGAGCAGGGCCTGGCGCACCTTGAACGACTTGCCCATCAGCGCCAGGTCCACGCCCTTGATCTCCTCCTTCACCAGCGCGCGCGCCTCTTCCGACTGCGCGCGCGGCTCCGGCTGCAAGGCCTGGCTTTCCAGATAACGGGCCTCCAGCCGGCGGCGGCGCAGCAGATCAATCACCTTGCCTTTGGCGATTTGCGCCAAATGGCAGCGCGATTCGTCCGCCGGCGGAAGCCGGCCTTTCTGGATGAGGTGCAGGTAAATGTCGTGAGCCAGCTCCGTCGCATCGTTCGGATTGCCCAACTTGCGCTGCAACAAGCCGCACAGCCAGCCGTGGTGATCCAGGTACAAGCTCCGCAATTGCGACTGAAAAGTGATCGGGCCATTGTCCACGCCCCTCTCCTTTTCACTTGTATTTGCAAATGATAATCATTTTTATTATTATCACCGACATTGTCAATACGTCATACAAGACGTAATCAACCAATGTCCTTTGCATGAATTATGCCGAAAAGCCAGTTTACGGCCGCCGGGCATGACGCATAAGCGCCCCCTCAGCCCGATGGGGCCATGACTGACACGGCCGGAATCCCGCGCCTTCCATGCCGTAGACATCTCATCGCAAGAACCCGCCGCACGCATTCCCAGGGCCGTCATCTCCCGACGACGCGTCCTGTTGACTGGCGACCGTCAAAGGCCTCCCGTCGCCGCCCGCAACGATTATTGGCTGTTGAATTTCAGAAGGAGACCACTCTTGTCGCACCCCCACCCCGACATCCCGTCGCAGCGCCTGCCCCTGAGCCTTCACGAAGAACAATGCTGGCTATTGCAGCAGCAACACCCGGAACGCCTGAACCGCCTTGTCGACGCCTGGCGGCTGGACGAGCAAACGGACCTCGCCCTGCTGACCCTGGCGCTGCAACAGCTGATCCAGGCCCGGCCGGAGCTGAACGCCCGCTACCAGTTCAGCGACGACGGCGATCTGCGCAAATCCCATGTGGACGGCTGGCACCCTTGCATCGCCTTCCCGCGCATGAGCGAAGCCCAGCTGGCCGAGCGCCTGCTCGCGCTGCGCGCGGCGCCCTGGGACGCGGAGACGCAGCCGCCGTTCCAGGCCCTGATCGTCCACACCGAACACAGCGCCGTGCTGGCGCTGAGCCTGCACCCCATCCTGGAGCCGGCCCAGCCCTTCAAGGCCTTGGCGGACGCGCTGGCCCAGGGCTATCAACAACTGGACGCCGCCCGCCGCCCGCTGGCGCTGACGCCGCTGCCCTTGCAGGCCGGCGAAACCGGCTACCGCCCGCCGGCGGCCGCCCAGCCCGCCGCCGACGGCCAGGACGCGATCGCCGCCGTCATCCTGAGCGAACTGCGCGCCGTGCTGGCCGAGCCCGGCATGAAGCCGGACGACAACTTCTTCGATTTCGGCGGCCATTCCCTGCTGGCCACCCGCATCATCGGCACCCTGCAAAGCAAGCACGGCATCCAGATCCGCTTCAACGACTTCTTTGAAGCGCCCACCGCCGCCGCGCTGGCCGCGCGCGCCACCGTCAGCGAACAACGCCGTCAGGCCGCGCCGTCCGCCGAAGTGCGGCAAGCGCCGCTGGCGCTGGCGCAAGCCTCGCTGTGGCGCGCCTACGCCGCCTACGACTTCGGCACCATCTTCAACCTGCCCTTCGCGCTGGACTTCCTCGATCCGGTGGACGAAAACCTGTTCCGCCTGGCCTTCACGGACTTGCTGGAACGCCACGCCAGCCTGCGCGCCACCTTCCATCAAGAAGACGGTGCCGCGCTGCAGCGCATCGTGCCGCTGACGGAAATCGGCGGCTACAAGTGGTTCTGGAGCAGCGCGGAGAGCGAGGGGCTGACGCTGGCGGACGAAGCCGCCCACCGCTTCGACCTGAGCCGGGAACTGCCGCTGCGGATACGCTTCTTGCGCCACCCGGCCACCGGCCGCCAGACCCTGTCCTTCCTGGTGCATCACATGGCGATCGACGAATGGTCGCTCAATGTGATGATGGACGAGCTGGCGCTGGCCTACCGCGCCCGCGCCGCCGGCAAGGCGCCGCAATGGGCCGCCCCGGCGCCCTCCTTCCACGCCTTCGCGCTGGAACAACAAAGCCAGGGCGTCAACCCGCGCCACATGGACTACTGGACCGCCATGCTGCGCGGCGCCACGCCGGGCCTGCGCCTGCCGGACCCGGCCGCGCCGGCCGCCGCGCCCGACCAAGCCGCCGGCTTCAAGGCCAAATGGCTGGAGTTCAAGCCCGAGCCGGGCACGCAGGAAGCGATCACCGCCTTCGCCAAGCGTCATGACTCCTCGCTGTTCAGCGTGGTCTATACCGCCATCGCGCTGGCCCTGCATAAGCTGGGCGATCTGCCGGAAATCGTGATCGGCACCTCGTCCTCCGGCCGCACCGACGCGGCGTATTTCGACACCGTCGGCTACTTCACCACCATGGTGGCGCACCGGGTGCGCTTCGACCGCGGGCAATCGCTGGGCAGCCTGCTCAAGGACGTGACCCTGACCATCAACGACTCCATGGCCTACGCCGACATTCCGCTGGAACTGGTGCAAAACGCGCTGGGCATGACGCCGGCGGACGGCCTGCTGTTCGACGTCTACGTCCAGGTCCACGCCAACAACGCGCTCAACGGCGCGCTGCCGGCCCCGGACGGCGGCGAGATCCGCTACCGCCAGATCGACCCGGACAAGAGCGAATCCATGTTCGGCCTGCAGTTCGAGATCATGGAAGACGCGCACGACGGCTCGCTGCGCCTGGTCATCACCTACCGCGCGGAGCGCTACTCCGCCGCCCAGCTAGAGGCCATCTGCGCCACGCTGCACCGCTTGTTCGCGCTCTTGAGCGCGGGCGACGCCAGCGAGCGGAGGCTGGAAGAGCTGCTGGGCTAAGCCGCCGCTCACGGTCCGCTGCGCGTCGGTGATACGGCGCGCAAAACCTTGACGCCCCCGCCCTCAAACGAGAGCGGGGGCGTCAATTCCATTCGGCTTCAGAACCCGATCCGCGTGGGTATCGCTGCGCTCCACCCACCCTACCGCGACAAGCAGCCTTCGTAGGGTGGGTGGAGCCGCAGGCGATACCCACCAACAGCTCAGCCTGTTCACAATCTTTGTTCAGTGTTTTGAAACGACGCTAGCGCTCAGGCAACCGCGTACCCGATGCGCCCCGGCCCCGGTCCGCGTGGGTATCGCTGCGCTCCACCCACCCTACCGCGACAAGCAACCATCGTCGGGTGGGTGGAGCCGCAGGCGATACCCACGGCCGGTTTAGAACCTAGCCCTGCGGCAGCCCATAATGCTGGAACGCCGAACGCTGCGGCAGGCGATAACGCGGCTGACCCAGCAACTGATTGATGATGGCCGCGTTGCGGATCGGGCCTATGCCCAGGTCCGGCGAGCCCACCCCGTGCTGGAAAATCTCCGCGTTCTGCACAAACACCCGGCCCGGCCCCTGATCGCGGCGGCGGGCGGTGAAATCCTCCTCCACGATGCAATCGCCCTGCGCGTCCACCTCCAGCACCGTCTCCTTCAAGCGCTCAAACCACTGCGGCCAGGCGTGGGCGTAACCGGTGGCCGCGACGATGGCGTCCGTCTCCAACTGGCAACGTTGCCCCAGTTGCCGGTGATGGCAAGTCATGCGCAGCGCGCCGTCCGCGCCCTGCTCCTCCAGCGCCTCCACATCGCAATTGGAATACAGCTTCAGGCCCGGCTCGCGGCCGCCTATCGAACGCTCGTAGAGCAGATCGAAAATATCGCCGATGGTGGAGAAGCTGATGCCCTTGTACAGCAGGCCCTGGCCGGCCACCACCTCGCGGCGCTTCTCCCGCGGGATGCTGTGGAAGTACTGCATATAAGCCGGGGTGAAGCACTCCTGCCCCAGCTTGGAAAACTCCATCGGGTGGAAACCCGGCGCGCGCGTGATCCACTGAATGGACGCCCCGGCCGCCGCCTGCTCCGGGCTCAGCTCGCGGAACAACGCCAGCACGCACTCCGCCGCGCTCTGGCCGGAGCCGATCACAGTGACGCGCCGGCATTGCGACAGCGCTTGTTGATTGGGGATGAACTGGGCGGAATGGATCACCCGCGGGTGGCGGCTGGCGCGCGCCCACGCCGGCAGCCACGGCGAAGTGCCCACGCCCACCACCAGATCGCGGCCGGCGTAGCGGCGCATCCCGCCCGACGCGGACTCGCTGTCCACCACGAAACGCCCCGCGTCCGCTTCGTAAGCCACGTCCCGCACCTCCTCGCCAAAGCGGCAGGCCGGCAGCTGCTGCGCGGCCCAGCGGCAGTAATCGTCGTATTCGATGCGCGGCACCAGGGTGTTGTCGTAGTAGTAGAACTGGTAAAGGCGGTCATGCTGGTGCAGATAGTTCAGATAGCTGAGCGGATGCGTGGGGTCCGCCAGCGTGACCAGATCGGCCAGGAACGGCACTTGCAGCGTGGTGCCCGGCAACAGCAAGCCCTCATGCCAGCGGAACGCTGGCTTGCGCTCCAGAAACACCCCTTTGATGTCCGAGTGACGCGACAACAAGGCCGCCAAGCCCAGATTGAACGGCCCGATGCCAACGCCGGCAACATCTACGTTCGCCATTTCCATATGCGAAAAACTCCCAAGGTTCTATCGATTGCCCCCAAGGCGGAGAAGCCGCCCCGGGGTGAGTTGGTTTAGGGCTGCCCAGCCGCCAGCAAACGCTCCACATCCGCCACATTGCGGCAACGCAGCAGCTGCCCGGGCGACAGCTCCACGGCGAAGGTTTCCCGCATGCGCGCCGCGATGGTTTTCAGATGCTGCGGCAACAAGCCCATGCTGCTGAAATCCAGCAACTCGTCGGCCAGCTCCTGGTAGGAACGCCCCAGCACGCCCAGATAAATGTCCAGCACCGGCCGCCGGTGCCGCGTCGCCGCGGCCGGGGCCTCTGTAACCGCGACAACGGGCGCGGGCGGCGCCACGCGATCCTGGGCCGGGACATGGGCCGGCGCCTGCAACAAGGCGCGCGCGCCGCGGCGGTCCGGCTTGCCGTTTTGCGACAAGGGCAGCTGCGCCACCCGCAGGAAACGCGTGGGCACATGGGATTGCGGCAGGACGCGGCGCGCATGCTCGCGCAGATCCGCCGCGCTCGCCTCCGCGCCGGGCTTGGCCACGTAGAGCGCGCCTATGCCCAGCTCCCCCTGCCGCTCATCGCCCACATCCACCACCAGCACATGGGCCAGCGCCGGATGCTTGATCAGCTCCATCTCGATGTCCGGCAGCGATACCCGCACCCCGCGCACCTTGACGTAGCCGTTGACCCGGCTGTCGAACATCATCACCCCGTCCGGCCGGTAACGGCCGCAGTCGCTGGTGCGGAAGGCGCGCGCCTCCCGGCCGGCCTCGTCCCGCACCGTGACAAAGTCGTGCTGGGTCAGCTCGCCGTTTTCCAGATAGCCCAGCGCCAGATTGACGCCGGCGGTGTGGATGCGTCCGGCCACGCCGGCCGGGCAATGCTCGCCGCGCTCGTTCAGCAGCCAATAGCGGTTGCCGGGCAGCGGCCGGCCGTAAGGCACCTTGGCGCAATCCTCCGCGACGATGTCGTGCCAGATGCTCCAGATCGTGGTTTCCGTCGGCCCGCCCAAGGACAACAGCCGCGCCGCCGGCAGGCCGGCGCGCAAGTCCGCGATGATGGACGGCTTGATGTAATCCCCGCCCTGGGCCACCAGCCGCAGGCTTTGCAGCCCGCCTTCCCGCCGGCAAGACAGCAACATCTCCAACATGGCCGGCACCGTGCACCACAGCGTGACGCCGTGCTCGTCCACCAGCTGGTTCCAGCGCACCGCGTCCTTCTCCTCGCCCGCCTCCGGCAACACCAGCGTGGCGCCGGCGCTCAGGCTGCCCAGCACGTCGAACACCGACATATCGTGATGCAGCGGCGTCACCGACATGCACACATCGCGCGGGCTCACCTGCCAGTGCTCCAGCGTGGCGCCGATGACGTTGGCCGTGGCCCGGTTGCACAGCACCACGCACTTGGGCTTGCCGGTGGTGCCCGAGGTGTACAGGTAGTACGCCGGCGTCTCGCTCAGGGACAGCGCCTGCCAGCCGCCGCGCGCGGCCAGCGGCGCGGCCTCCGCCAACAGTTGCTCCGGCGTGGCCCGCGCATGCTCCGTCGGCAGCGGCTGGGCCGCCACCACCAGGTTTGGCCGGCAGTTGTCCAGCAAATAACGCAGCCGCTCCTCCGGCGACGCCGCGTCTATCGGCACCCACACCACGCCGCTGAAGGCGCAAGCCAGGGTGACGATGGTGTGTTCCGGGCCGCGCGGCAGGCACACCGCCGCCACCTGGCCGGCGCTGACGCCGCGCGCCTTCAGCGCCGCCATCGCCCGCGACACCGACTCGCCCAGCTCGCCGTAGCGTATCCGCCGCTGGCCGCTGATCAGCGCCACCCTGGCGTTGTCCGGGTCGAAGATCTGGGCGGCGATGCGGCCGAGGAAATCCTCACGCCGCGCCTCGGCCTCCACGCTGTTCAGCCGGTAATGGCGGTAATCCAGCACCCGCCCGGCCGGGGCCTCGAACACGCCGCTGTCCACCACTTGCTCGATGGCCCGCTCCAGCGCGCTCAGCACCGCGCCCACCAGCGCCGGCTCCAAAGCGTCGCGGGCGTAATCGATGTCAAACACCAGCGCGCCGTCCGCCCGCGCGGAAAAACGCAGATCCATCGCCACCTGCGGCGTCTGGGTCAACCCGCCGATCTGGCGCATGGCGCCGTCCGCCGCCACCGGCCACGACAGCCCATTGGTCACCACCACCGGCAACGCCGGGCCGGGGCCATGGCTTTCAAACAACATCCGCGCCAGGTCCACGCCGGAGAAGGCCAGGTGCTGCAAGCCCTCCATCACGTCCGCCTGCAAGCGGCGGCCGCGCTCCGCCAGGCTGTCCAGCCCCGCCGGCCACGTGACCGCGATAAAGCTGGAACGGTTGGAGAAACCGCCGGACGGCAGCGGCGCCACCGGTACCGCCACGCACAAGCCGCCCTCGTCCAGCCAGTGCGACAACACCTCCAACACCAGCGCCATCACCGTGGTGTTCTTGAAAAAGCGTTGGCCGTTGCCCAGCTTGCCCAGTCGCTCGAAACGCTCCGCGCTCACCGTCAGGCTTTGCCGCTCATAGCGCGCCACGCCCAATTGATCCAAGGGCTTGCGCCAAGGCAGCCGCGGCGCGCCGCCGCAATCGGCCAACTTGTTTTTCCAATACAGCGCGTCCGCCTTGCGGGTTTCCGCGGACGCCTCGGCCGCCGCGGCGGCGGCCGGCCTGCTCGGCTCCGCCACGCCCTGGAACAGCTCCAGCATCAGCGCGGCGATGGAACGGCCGTCGACAATCAAGGCATCGAAACGCGCAAACACCGTCAAGCTGTCGTCCGGCAGCAGGAACAGCGTCAGCTCCCACGGCGCGTGCTCCAGATCAAACAGCGCGTGGGCGTAATCCTCGCGCGCCGCCGCCACCCGCTCCTGGGCCGCCGCCGGCGACAAGGCGCGCAAATCCACCTCCCGCAGATTCACCCGCGGCTGCGCGCGGACCCGCTGCCGTAAACGCGTGACGTCTATCACCGTGCGCAGGCAATCGTGACGCCGCGCCATCTCGCCCAGCCGGGCGCGCAGCAGCGCCGGGTCCATCGTCCCGTGGTATTCGCGGAACTCCTGCATCGCCACCCCGCCCAGCGGCAGTTGCGCGGTGCGGCCCAACAGGTAAGCCTGCTGCAACACCGACAGCGGCGTTTCCGCCTCCGGCTGCGCCAGCGGGCGCTCCAGCGCGGCCGGGTCCGCCGCCACGGCGGTGGCCAGCGCCACGAAATCGTTGAATAGCTGCGTGATCCAGTCTTGCGGCAAGGCGTCCAGGCGGATGTCCCAATTGATCAACACCCCGCCGTCCGCGCTGACGATCTGCGCGTCCAAGGCCACCTGCGGCCCCTGCGAAATCACCCAGTTCATCGCGCCGAAAACGCGCCGCACCCGCTCAGAGAACAGCTCGCCGCCCGGCATGTCCAGCGCCGCGGTGAACACCACCGGCGCAATCTGCGGCGAGCGGTGATGGCGGGACAGATCCCGCATCAGGTTGACGCCCGGATAAGCGCAATGGCCGGCGCGCTCCAGCAACTGCGCGGCCAGGTTTCGGCACAGCGCGCCCAAAGTCGGCGCCGCGTCCAAATCCACATCCAGCAACACCAGATTGGCGAACTCCCCGATGATGCGCTCCGCGCCCTCCATCAGCGGCGGCCGCCAGAACACCGGCACGTTCAGCCGGAAGCGCCGGTCCCCGGTGGCCGCGCCCAAGGCTTGGGCGAACACGCCCAGCATCAGGCCGGACAGCGTCAGCCGCTGCGCCTTGGCCAGCCGCCGCAAAGCCTGGCGCTGCTCCGGCGCCAGCCAGGCGCACAGGCGCTGGCTGGACGCCGCGCCCGCCGGCACCGCCCGGCGCGGCAAGGACGGCGCCGGCGCGATATTGGGCAATTGCTCCCGCCACCAATCGCGGTCCCGCTCCCGCGCCGCCTTGAGCCAGGGCTCGTCCCGCGCCCGGTCGCACCACTCAAAGAAGGACGGCGTGGGCGGCGTCTCCGCGTCCGGGGCTTCGTAAAACAGCGCCAGATCCTCCATCAGCACGCGGAAGCTGGACGGGTCCACCGCGATCATGTCCGCGTCCACATGCAGCCGGCTGTCGCCCGCGCCAAACAAGCTGATGGAAAAACGAACGGCTTGACCGGTCGCCAGGTCAAGCCGCTGATGTGTCCACTGCTGGCGCTTGGCTTCCAGGCGCTGCGCCAGCGCCTCGCCCTCCAAGGCGGTGAAATCCTCCACCTCCAGATGAGGCGCCTTCTCCGCCGCCGCCAGCGCCTGCATGCCGTCCGCCGTCACGCAGGCGCGCAGCATTCCGTGTTCGCGGCCCAACCTGGCCAGCGCGGCCACCAGGCGCGGCAGATCAACGGCTTGGCCGTCGAACTCCGCATACAAATGCGCAGAGACGCCACCCAGATCGGAATGATCGCCCCGGCCCATCCAGCAGGCCGCCTGCATTGAAGTCAGCTCTCTCATTTCGCACCCATGAAAATTGACAAATGGATTTCTTGCATTTCTTCCATCTCCATATGGCATCTCTAAATGCGAATGATTATAATTTACATTTTTAGCGTGATGCAATGATCCAGGTGAAATCGTCATGACGAATGAAAAGACAAGCAGTACCACCCCGCCGCAAACCGCCAGCACGCGCCAATGGCTGCACGGCCGGCTGCGGCAATTGACGACGGAAGACGGGGCGCTGAACCCCACGGAAAACCTGATGTATTACGGCCTGGATTCCCTGCGCCTGATGACGCTGGCCGCGGAACTCAACGCCCGCGGCATCCCCGTGCGCACGGAAGAACTGAGCCGCTCCCCCACCCTGGCGGACTGGGAAGCGCTGCTGGACGCCCGGCAAGCGGGCGCTTGAAGAACGGCGGCGGCCGGCACGCAGAACCGACCCTCACACCTCAAAAAAACAAACCAAATCGGGCGCCAACCCACGCCCAGCCAACAAGGAAAAACACCAGCAATACCCACCCACCGAGGACCCATTCACGATCTTGCGAGCCAGGACAAGACAAGGTGAGACAGGGCGAGAACAGCTGAGAAAGCGGAATGCGCACAGCGTGCATCAGCCTTTCAAAGGCGTTCTCAACGCCCTGTCTAAACTATCCCGTCGACGCACAGCGGATCGTGAGCAGGTTCTGAGAAACCACGGAGCTCCCCCATGTCGCTGTCTTCTCTAGACCAAAACCGTATCGAATCTTTTTGGCAGTACTGCTTGCAGCACCAATATTTCAATCTTGCTTACCCAGAGTCAGCCGACTTCGACTACACCCCCTTGCACCGCTTCCTGAGCTTCTCCATCAACAACTGCGGCGACTGGAACGAAAGCAGCAACTACCTGCTGAACTCCTTCGACTTCGAACGCGAAGTCATGCACTTCTTCGCCGAACTGTTCCACATCCCCTTTGACGAAAGCTGGGGCTATGTGACCAACGGCGGCACCGAAGGCAATATGTTCGGCTGCTACCTCGCCCGCGAACTTTTCCCGGACGCCACCCTGTACTACTCCAAGGACAGCCACTACTCCGTGGCCAAGATCATCAAGCTGCTGCGCATCAAATCCCGCGCAGTGGATTCCCTGCCCAGCGGCGAAATCGACTACGACGACCTGGTGGCCAAAATCCGGCAAGACCAGGAACGCCACCCCATCGTCTTCGTCAACGTGGGCACCACCATGAAAGGCGCGGTGGACGACATCGGCGTCATCCAGCAAAAACTGGCTGAGGCCGGCATCCCGCGGCAGGACTACTACCTGCACGCCGACGCCGCGCTCAGCGGCATGATCCTGCCCTTTGTCGACGCCCCGCAGCCCTACTCCTTCGCCGACGGCATAGACTCCATCAGCGTGTCCGGCCACAAGATGATAGGTTCGCCCATGCCGTGCGGCATCGTGCTGGCCAAACGCAGCAATGTGTCGCGCATCTCCGTGGAAATCGACTACATCTCCGCCAAAGACCAGACCATCAGCGGCTCCCGAAACGGCCACACCCCCATGATGTTGTGGGCCGCCATCAAGAGCCGGCCGCTGGCGGAATGGCGCCGCAAAGTGCGCCACTGCCTGGACATGGCCCAGTACGCGATAGACCGCCTTCAGGCCGCCGGCATCCAGGCCTGGCGCTGCAAGAACTCCATCACCGTGGTTTTCCCCAGCCCGTCTGAACCGGTATGCGACAAACACGGCCTGGCCAGATCCGGCGGTGCGGCCCACCTGATCACCACGCCCCACCACCACGACAGCCAGCGGCTGGACCGCCTGATTGACGACATCATCCGGGACCTGGGCGCCGTCTCGACCAACACCGCTATGAACGCGGCTTAGAACCGGCTTGTGATCGCCGCGCTGCGGCGCTGCAACGTAAAAAACCGCCCGGAAAGGGCGGCTTTCTGCTGTAATCCCCACCCCCGGCCCGCCGCCGCCTTGACGCTGGGCCTGGCCCCCCTTACTCTGCCCATGCGCTGCGCCAAATAACGCAGCCATGGGCTGGGAGGCCCTCTCACACATTCGGACGAACCGCTTGGCCGTGGTTCGCCGTGTCCATGCGTTAGCCACAACCGGGCGGGCGCATGGCATTGAGCCCTCCGGGGCTGCCGCTAATGTGTCGGTCCTCCCACTTTGTCATGTGCCTGCCCACGCCTTCCGTGCGTGCCGCGCAGGCATCCCTAAAGCAATGTTTGTGGAGGCCATAATGAATATATTGAGTTTCTGCCGGCAGACCCCTAGTTTTCCCCAACCCGCCACGATGGAGCGCCAGCCATGAGCGCCGCCGTCGCCAAAACCCAAAAAACATGGCTGCTGCAACAGATGTACCAGCAGATCAAGCAGCTGCGCATCGCCACCGCCGGCCAGGACGACGCCTACGCCCTGGTTAAAGCCCTGGAGGAGTGCTACCTCCAAGCCGACGAGAACCTGACCCGCGGCATGGTCCACCTCCACACCGCCAACCAAAGCCTGCACGCCATGATGTCCCTGCTGCTGAACTGCCAGGAGAACCAGCAAATCAACTGCGAGCAAATGGCGGCCCTGCTGGAACCCATCCGCCAGGAACTGCACGCCGGCTTCATTCAGATATCCGATGTGATGTAGACGTGACAACGCCGCAGCGGGGAGGCTGCGGCGTGGCTCACTATTCTGTTACAGCAAAAACCAAAGCTAATGCCGCTAAGAGGCGGTCAATCAAACAAAGACTCTTGCCGCTGCGCCAGTTCCGGGCACGCCTGATCCAACAACTGGTCCAGAGAAAGTCCGGAAAGCTCCGCCGCCTTCTTCCGCGAAATCGTTTTACCCTTGACCAGGCCAATCTCAACGCCGGCATGCTCGGCCAACAATTGCCGATCCGCCAGATTGCCCGTCACGACGTAGTAATACCGGGCGGCAAACGACCACCAATCCTGCTCAATCACCTCCGGCTCCAACCGGTACACCAAGCCGCTTGGCGACGCGACAATCGCCGCCAAACGGTCCGCGCCGACCGCCACCAAGGCCGTGATCTTGCTGCTGTCGGACTCGCCCTCCACCTCACCGGCGCCGCCATCCTGCAAGGGCAAGCCAGCGCTCCGCATCCTAGCCAGCAAACGAACCGGGTCATCAATAGCCACTTTTGACGCCCAGCTTGCATTCTGATGATTCAAATCCACTCGTGCATTCATTGACTGTCTTTCGTATTTTTCGCATTAACACCGGCAAGCCTGCGCTCGCCTACAACATAAGCCTAATAACCACCGCTACTCGCGCTGCTGAGACCAGATAGTGCTGCCATAACAGGATCTAGGGAAGCCCGGCTTCGCAGCTCAAGCACCGGCCGGCACCTGCGGCGGCACGCTGGCCGCCGGCGTCGCATCGTCAAACCGCGCATACCACGCCAAGGTATTGGCCTTGGTAAAACCTTCCGCATCGTCCATGCCGCTATGCAACTGATCGGGGTTTGGCACACGGATCGATTTGAGCACCCGGTTCACCGCCACATAGGCCGGCGGATAGCCATCTTCCAACGCGCCGACATCCGGCAACACGCCCGCCTGAACCATTAATCTGCCGTTGTCGGTTGTCTGTACGCTGACATTGGGCAACTGAAGCTGCTCCTTGAGCGCAGCCATGCCGCCTAGCTTCTCGATATAGCGGGGTCCCAGCAGCGTCAGCCAGTTGACGCCTTTAATGCCATCTTCTAATGCCGCCTTATCCAGATGTGGCGCTGGGTCCACCATCAAGCCGCTATAACGCTGCGCCATCTGGAACTCGTAAGGCTGGAACTGATGGTAATCATAGGGAAGATTGCAAGCCAGCCCAGCATAGCCATGGTCGATATCCAGCGTCTCGCACAAATAACGTACCCAGTCCTTGAACTGTTGCTCGCCATCCGGCTCTTCCAGCAACTGCCATGGCAATGTGATTTTCAAATAGGACAACCACTCAGGATCATGGTCAATATTGCAGGTCATCGCCTGGATGGCATACTCAGCAGGCAGCTCGCCATTTCTTTCGCTTTGCAGAATCCAGAAAAACATGGCCCCATCGTCTACTAATCCGGACAGTTTTTCTTTGGCTTTCGTGATACTGGCGTTGCGCAGCGAGGTGAACCCTCTTCCGCTAAAGTCATGAAACTGCCCTTTTAGGTACGGGCCAAACTGCTCAACAAAACGGTCAAAGCAACCTAACACCTTGTAACCTATGTCCCGCTGCCCGCCATGGCGGAAGTACACGGTGCAGATCAGCCCCAGCCGGACCAGCTCCTGGCCTTCAGGGGTTACCCCTTCGATGAAGTCCACTTGCTTGGCAATACGCTCATAGGCTTGCTTGTGCGAGGGTGCTTGGGCATCTCTCATCATTTGGTCTGATGGAATCGGGCTGGCCTGCCCAGCTTTGCGCCACAACTCACCGACCGGCGCGAAAAGGGGCAAGCTTGCCGCCTGCGTCACATCATCAAACCGCGCATACCACGCCAAGGTATTGGCCTTGGTAAAACCTTCCGCATCGTCCATGCCGCCATGCAACTGATCGGGGTTTGGCACGCGGATCGATTTGAGCACCCGGTTCACCGCCACATAGGCCGGCGGATGGCCGTATTCCTGAACGCCGACATCCGGCAACACGCCTGCCTGAACCATCAGTCTGCCGTTGTCGGTTTCCTGCACGCTGACATCGGGCAACTGCAGCTGCTGCTTGAGCGAGGCCATGCCGCCTAGCTTCTCGATATAACGAGGTCCCAGCAGTGTCAGCCAGTTGACGCCTTTGATATGCTCGGAAAGGTTATCCCCATCAATCAGCGCAAACGAATCGACCATCAGTCCGCTATAGCGTTGTGCCATCTGGAATTCGTAAGGCTGGAATTGATGATGGTCATAGGGCAGATTGCAGGCCAGACCTGCATAGCCATGGTCCACATCTAGGGTTTCACACAAATAACACACCCAGTCCTTGAACCGCTGTTCCCCGTCCTCATCCGCCAGCAGTTGCCAGGGCAATATGATCTTGACGCAAGACATCGCACCATAGGGGTCACTTTCCGCATTGGACGTCAACGCTGAAATCGAATAGCTTGCAGCTACCTCAGCTGTTTTTTCACTTTGCAGAATCCAGGAAAACATAGCTCCCTCATCCACCAGTCCGCGGAGCTTCTCCTTGGCCTTCACGATGCTGTCTTTGCGGAGGCTGGTAAAACTACGACCACTTAGGCTATGAAACTGTCCTTGCAGATGCTCGCCAAACTGCTCGACAAAACGGTCGAAACAGCCCAAGACTTTGTAACCGACATCCCGCTGCCCGCCATTGCGGAAATACACGGTGCAAATCAACCCAAGTTTAGCCCGCACCTCGCCTTCCGGGCTTACACCATCAATATAATCCGCCTGATTGAGAATACGGCCATAGGCGTTCAGATACCTTAATTGCTGCTCATTTACATTTTCGTCCACTACACCGCCACCACATCGTATTAGATATTGGTTATGCAGTGTATTAACGGTGGAGATAAGTAATGCCGTGGAAGGCGCAATCGCTCTGACAAAAAAACTTACATTGCGCTCTTCATTAGAGCAGGCCCATTCCCTACCTAGTTTCTTCCACCCCGCTTGACCTTGCCAGTCCTTGAAACACCCCAATAATTTCTTTGCGGGCATGTACACAAAACAAACAGTCTGCGTTCCATTCGCAGTAAAGCTGTCATCGTCCAGACTCAATAGCTGCTTAAGCTGGGCTTGTAGCTACGCCACGGTCTCTATACGGAAATTTTTCACAATTCAATCTCCAATGATTGGACTCGCTATAACCCACAGCCCTCACTAGCCTTGCCGCCAGTACAGATCACCTTGCTCCGGAGACCGGTTCTAGATACCAGATCGTACTGCCATACGTTGAGCGCGAGAAATCAGGCATCAGCTCGCCTTGGGTGAAATATTGCCGCGAGTTCTCCATAGCTGGAGTCCACCAATGTCCGCTCTCAGGGCAAGGTTTACCTGCTTCGCACCGACCTCCATGTTCTGATTGTATTGGTAGCGGCTCCGCCGCCGGCAACGGGCTACCGTCGAAGCGCGCATACCAGCTTACGGTTTCGGACTTGTCGAATCCATTCTGTTGAGGCAAGTGGTAATGCAGGGAGCCGGGTTCCGTGGTGCGTATCGACCTCACCAGGTGACTGACCACCACGTAGGACTCCGGAGGGCTAGCATTAGGAGCGCCCAAGTCAGGGTAAGGGCCTGCCTGAATCATCAATCCGCTTGCATATCGGTGTATGGAAATATCTCGCCAGGGCGCTAGCTTGGCGCGGATAGCCTCTTCGCCATCAAGCTGCTCTACGAACTCATTTCCCAGAATCGTGTACCAGTCTGCCCCCTTGATGTGACTCTTCAGTTCAAACCCTCCGGCACTGAAGGACCGAGTATCAATATTCAAACCGATAAACCGCTGCGCAAGCTCATACTCATTGGGCAAGTACCGATGATAGTCATATGGCAGGATCGGAGACAGGCCACCATAACCATGAACCGGTTGTAAGGCATCACAGATGAAGGCAAGCAACTGTTGGTACTGACCAAGGCTTGCTTCATCGAACACTGTGGCCGCGGGCAGCACGATTTTGAAAAAAGATTTGTCGCCCCAGCCTTCGTGAATGCTTTGCTGCGTCAAGCAGGAAACCGAGTATTCCGGAGCCAAGTCCGGCACTGTTTCACTACTGACAAACCACTCAATCCGCTCATGTGGATCGGTGATTGCCAATATCTTGTTTCTGGACTTCTCATAATCAGATGCGCCCATTCTCCTGGTTTTGGCATCCATGTACTTCTGCCCCTTTAGCTTTGCGCCAAAGAGAGAGTAGAACCTGTCGAAGCACTCGACGAGCTTTGCTCTGACCTCAACCGTGCTGCCCTTTTCAAAGAAAAAAGTGGCAATCAAGCCAGGACGGATGACGATACCCTCGTCGGACTCCAAGTTCCACGTCAGTTCGTCTTGGTATGTTTCAAGCCGTTGCAATTGCTGCGGCATTTCTACCTGTTCCATTTCTCAATTCCTAACTCATGCCATCAGTGGTTTATCGTTGCTTGAAACCGTAGCGCCCCCCAGTATGGCAACGCAAGCAATAAAGGCCGCTACCAGTTCAGCAGGCAGCGCCATCACCATCAAGGCGGCGGCTGCCACCACCAGCACGATGCCCACTACAACCTTGCCGACATTGAGCAAAATTTGCCCCCACTGGATCTGGCTAATTTCATTCCAGGCGATGTCGCAATAGCGCTCAATTTTGGCCCACGCGGCTTTCAATTGCTCCTCGCTCCAGCGGACCAGCGCTTTCCCTTGCGCATTGACCCAAGTCCAAGTTTTTTCGGACTTATCCCGAACCCAGCGGCCTGACTCTAACAGCCAAGCAGCCTCTTTTTCCAGCCAGGCTTGAGTATCTTCAGCCAAGCCTTGCATGCCTTTCTTCGCATCCGACCATACTTCGGCAACCCCACGCTGCAACTGCGTGCCCCAATCCTGGAGATAGCCTGGAGTCTTTACCGGAACCGGGCTGTAGATCGGCGCGGGTACTCGTTGGGTTTGCGATTTGGGCTTGGCTTGTGGCTGCGGACTGAAGACTGGTACTTTTTTAGGCTCAGGGACTCTCTTTTTCCTTTTGTCGATAACATCCAAGACGGTAAACCGGTCATCTCCACCGGCAATGCGCTTGTAGGCGTCCTCCTGGCCTCGACTAAGTTCATCCCCAGGGAATTTCACCTCCGCCACCCGAGCCAAATTATCCCCATGCGGCACGCCGTCATGGTCAGGGGCAGCTCGCCCCGGCCAGCGGGTCTCCTTGTCCTTCACAATCACCAAGTCCGGCCGTCGTAAATAGCCCTTCGACAAGCCTTTGGGGAAGGGAGTGATAGTGTGTCGCCGGTTTGCCCCATCTTCTCGGCGGCTTGGACTCAGAAAAGGCGTCGGGGGGTTACGAGTCATGTCGAAATTGACTTCCGCCTTATAGAACCACTTGTAGTCGTGGCTGCTTTCATCGAGACGAATCAGGATCGACATAGTGATTTGCCGCATATTGAGCTGGTAAGTGCGGCCAGTCTTTTTACTGGTCACCCCTACCGATTTGGGCGACAGAATCGCCACGTCAGCCTTCTCGGTCAGGTAGGGCTTATTGCCCGGGTGAGGCAGCATTGCATACTCGGGCCGCTCTTCCACGATGGTCATCGTGCCGCCGGCGGGTTGATAGTTGGCCATCAAGCATCCTCTCCATTGTCGTCTTTCAATTGCAGCCCGCGCTCCGCCTGACCAGTGCCGTAGCCATACAGGGTGTACTCCTGCTCGATAGGAGGCTTGGGCGCCTCAAGCTTGACCGGCTGGGAACTCGGAGTGAAGGCAGTGCTGGTTCGGCCTTCCCAGTCGGTGTAACCCGGAAGCACACGGCCATTCGGCAGCTTGAGCCGGTAAGCCTTGTCCACCAGCGGTTCGCCCGTCTTTTCGTCCTGCAGGATATAGCTGCGTTGGTAACCTTTTGGCATGGCCGGCATGGGCATGGAGACGCTGGCCGGCCCGCTCAGTGAATGACTGCTGCCCTTGATGCTGACCGTGCCCGGGCAGTGCACTTCGATATCGCCGCCTTTGAGGCGGATATAGCCGCCGCCGCTGGTCAGCAGAATCTCTTCCTTGGCCGCAATGGTGATGCGTTCCTTGCAGGAGGTGATGGTGACGTCCTTGTCCGCCGTCAGCTCAATGCTGTCGCTTTGCGCCTGCAACTGAATCTTGCCCTTGGCGGCTATCCACTTCATCGCCACCTTATCCGCCACGCCGGCCACAAACAGGCTGATGTGCTTGCCTACGTTATGAATCCAGCGCCGGCCGCTGCTCTGATTGGTGTCGCGCTGCGCCACCAGGTTGAGATGAGTTTCCGCGGCCAGGGTCTGGCTTTGCCCGGACAGGCTTGCGATGCCGGCCGGCGCGGAAAGCACCAGCAAAGCTTGCTGGCCGGCTTGTTCTTTGGCGGTTTTGCCGTCTGGATCGGTATTGCTGCCGGCCTCCCAAGCCGCCAGCGCCTGCAACTGGTGCAGCACGTGGCCTTGTTCCCGTTTGCCGCTGCTGGCGTTGTCGTCGCCTATGCCGTCCGGCCCGGTTTCCATGGTGTCGGCCTGCTGCGTGGTGGCGGTTTCGGCCAAGGCCTGGCTCAAGGCCACCGCCGCTTGCAACTGGCTGCTGGCCTGCTCCCGCGCCAGTTGCTTGCCTGCGCCGCCGCCTTGCGCCTCCGTGGACAGCAGCAGACCATGAGCGGCGCGGATGGCCCCGTGCTGGTCCGTCCGCAGCTCAAAACCGTCGCCGCGCGGCTGGGCCTGGCCGTTGCTGCGCGGATGGGTGAGAAAGCCTTGGTTGAGCTGGGTCTTGCCCGCCTCGCTGGACAGCTTGGCGCGCACCTCTCCGGGGGTGTCGTCGAACAGCAGCTCGTTATAGCCGCCGCCCTGGTGCTCTTTGGATTTGATGCCGGACAGCGTCTTATTGGCCGGCAGGCTGCCGGCGCCGCTGAAGTCCGGCGCGGGATGGCTGCCGTTATAGACCACGGCTTTGACCACCGGGCGATCGATATCGCCTTCGATAAAATCCACCAGCACTTCCTGGCCGATGCGTGGCAGGAACTGATGGCCCCAGCCGGCGCCGGCGGATGGCATCGCCACCCGCACCCAGCAGGAGGATTTGTCGTCCATGCTCGCGCCGATGCTGGGATGCTCTTCCGGACGCTGCCAATGGAATTGAATCTTGATGCGGCCGTGCTCGTCGGTATGCACTTCTCCGGGGCTCTCCGCCCCGGCATCCCCGCTGGCCGGCCCCACCACCGTGGCGGTTTGCACGCCCAGACTGGTGGGCTTGGCGTGAGCGGTGCCGGCATAAGCCGGCGTCAGCGGAATGCCACGGCGCTGGGCCTGGATGGCGGCGCTGAACGGCGCGGCGTCCGCCTCCGCGCCCAAGTGTTGCGCCAGATCCCGCGGCAGATTGTTGCGCGCCTGAAAGTGCTGGCCGGTAACAACAAACTGGCGTTTCTCCTCCGCGTCGTCCTCATGCGCGGGGTGATCATCCAGACGGAACCACTCCCCCGGCAGTAAGCCGCGCACCGCGCCGCTGCCGCTGAAGGTTTTGGCCTGCAAATCGTTGGCCTGCTGCCGCAGTACGGCGTAACGGCCCAGTTGCTCATCGTCCCCGGCGTAATACAGGCCCGGCGCATCGTAATGGCCCAGGCTGCTTTGCAAAGCCTGGCCAAACTGGCCCTGCTCCACCCGGCTGGCTTCCCGGCCTTGCTGGGTGAGCACCGGCTTGTAATCGTAACTGGCCAGCGCGCTGGCGCCAGGCACAATCTGGCGCGCGGCTTCCCAGCCCGTCAGCCCATCCTCTTCCTCAGTGGCATCGCTGCGGTGGAAGCGCACCCACTGCAACGGGGAAGCCGGCAAGGCGTGGGCATCGTCAAAGATGGAAAGCTCCACCCGCGGTCCGTCCGCCTCCAAGTGGCGGAAACGCCAGGCGTAACCCTCTTCATGCAATAGGCGGACGATGAAATCGTAATCGCTCTCGCGGTACTGCAGCGCATAGCGGCGCGGCAGGCTTGAGCTGCAAGGCCAGCGTTTGCATGCGGGCGAAGACGGGGTTGGCTTGCTGATGTTCGCTGAGGATCTGTTTGACAATGTCCGGCACCGACAGGTCTTGGAATACCCGGGAGGTCCTGCGGTGGCGCAGCAAGGCAAACGGCGCTTCCACTGTCAGCTGATAGCGGGCAAAGCCGCCATCCGACCCCGCCAGCCGGGCCTGACTGACCACGCCGCAACGGATCGCCTCGCCCCCCTCCGCCCCCTGGATACCAATACGAGCCGGCTGGCCCAACAGCGTCTTCAGCGGGATATTGCCGTCCGGCGACAGGCAGGTCAGCGTATAGCGATAAGGCTGGGAAACCCCCTCCTCGCCCTCCAGGCTGAGCGGCAGCAGCTGTTCCGCGGCAAACTGCCCCTCCCCAAGTTGCAAGGTCAACATCCGGTTGTCTTGGCCAAAGGCGGAAGCAAAGCTGGCCAACAGTGCATTCAGGTCCATCGGCATTCCAAACGAAAACACCGCCAAGCTGCGGTATGACATTGAAAATAAGCCTGAAATTTTATGAAGTTAGGAAGACAGTCACAAGCCGGCGTGGTCTGGGAACGTGTTCTCTTGGACTAAAGGACAGGTTTAGGTGTTGGGAATGCACGAGGCCGCGTGGAGGGCTGGGGGTGGGACGTGGTGGCATGACCGCATTGGCTATGGGTTTGCCAGCGGAGCGATGTGTATGTGGAGACTGGGCCTGTGGCGTTACTTGACTCGTGGCAGACCACACTGGCTTGTCGCACTCACCATGATGGCAACATAGTCTAGCTATTTCTTATTGCTTGTTTAGGGGGGACCACCATGACCCTACGCGCCATCATCCGAGAAGGAGACACCACCTCACACGGCGGCACAGTACTGGGATATTTTTCAACCCTGTTTGTTTATGGCAAGTACGCATCTGGCGTGGGGCATCTGGGTTATTGTCCGAAGTGCGAGAAAGAATTCCTTATCCTGCCTGGCCCCCGCACTTTCAACTACCTTGGCCACGATGTGGCGGTGGAGGGCATGCAAACTTCATGCGGCGCCACTCTAATCGCCTCACAATCCAAGTTCACCCTTAGCATCCAACCAGGTCCGGTTAAATATTTGCCAGGCCCATTAAGCGCCTTGATTCAAACCCAGGATGCCAACGTAGCTTGCCATGCGCAAATTCGCTTTCTTACCGCAGATGGCCAGCCTGTGGCCAATACCACCTACAAGCTAACACTGGCAGACGGTTCAACGGAGGCAGGCAAAACCGATGCAGATGGCCATACCCAGCGCATTGCAACAGATTACGAAGTCGCCATCACCAGTGCCGAATTTTATCCAGACTGGTTTTATGGCTGTGAGTGCCAGGCAGAGCGCCTGGCATGCCACGGCGGCCGCTCACCTTCACCCACGATGAAAGTCACGCTCACCAAACTGCATACCAAAGAACAAGGTCCAGACTCACCTCCCATCCAACACACCTTGCCACAGGCAAGCAGCACCCGAGACCTGACTGCTGGCGAGATTGCCATGGCGCAAATCCTATTCAAAGACGCGATTGATTACGGCAAAGTCAAAATTCATCGTGGCGGCTTGTTTGGCCAACCTAACCGCTCCCAAAACGCCATGACGCCGAGAGGCGAAATCCACTTCCCGGACCAATACTTCAAAGCCGATTACTCCGCAGAAGATGCCCCTACCCTCATGTGGTTCATTCACGAAATGGTTCATGTCTGGCAATACCAATTGGGGTACAACCTGATCTGGAATGGCTTCAAAATCGGCTTGAAAGGTGGCTATGATGCCAACGCCAAAGCTTACTATTACGACCTCAAAGGTGCGGACGCCGGCAAGCAGTTGCATCAGTTCAATATGGAGCAACAAGGCCAACTGATTGCCAACTATTTCGGTGCGGCTGAACTGGGAATGGGAAAATACCAAGAAGAACTTCAGGAGTTGAGAAGGGTACTGAAAGACTTTTTGGTCCAACCCAAAGACCCTACGCTGCTACCGTACACTACGGAATTCACTAAGCCATGAAACCTACTCTATGGAGTGGCATGCTGCTGGCCACAAGCATCAGCACCACCCAAGCCACCAGTCCCCGGCCTTACGACTTTGACGCTCAAGCATTAATCGTCAACAACGTCCCCTGCTTCTATATCACTAACCCGAAAGCAGATCGTCCTTATGCTGGCACTGAGATATTGGTGTACGAAAAGCAAGCAGGAAGGCTAAACAAGATATGGCAAGTTTGGCTCAAAGGCCGTGTCCGACCCATCTCACCGGAGAGCTGTGTTCCATATGGAGAGGCCAGCACAAGCCCAGCCCCTCTACGCCTGAATCAGCTTTACCATGTGGTGATAGATGCTGGGTTTCCACAAGTGATGGAGTTTTGCCTGAATAACAGTGAGGGCCATCTTATTCTCACTAAAAACACTAACAAGCCTTGCACTCAATAGTGGAGAATATGTCAGCAAAAATCATCTACCAGACAAAATAAGGGAAGATTTGTTTTTCAAATCATACGAACCCCCAAAGCCACCCCAAAAATAACCACAAAAATACCAAGGGCAATAGAAAATCCTTTCCACCCCCGAATGAATGCCATGCGAACTTGATTTGACAACCCTGCCTTTCCCTCCAACTTGCCTAGCTCTTCCAGCCGGTTTGACACCTTCCAAACAATAACACACTCAAAAAGAGATCCTTTTGCACACCAAATCGTAAAAAAAATTCCAGCCAAAGTGGCCAACATAACCCAGGGCACAAGAAAACCATGCTGAGCCCCCACTTCAATTCCAACATAGGACCCATAAAAAATGATCAGAAAACACATGCAAATCGCAAATATGGCATGAAACACTTCCACCAAACCAATCTGAACCCTATACCTCCCCTCTGAATATTTTTCCACAAAGGTAAAGAGATGCTTCAAATCTGAACATCGTATTGAAACCATTGAAAATATATCCAAAAGCTCTTCTCGATCTTTCTTCCTGACTTCCAACCCTGTCATTCTAAAAAAAGCTTCCTGCCGTTTTCTTTCCTCATTGAGAATTTCAAGCATCCTATCCCCAACAATCATTGATTCAACAATCTCTAAGCCTTCATTTTTACTGCTTTGCCCTTCTGACTTTGTCCTGTAATAAAGCCCTTGGACCTTTTCAGCGATAAGAAGAAAAGCCCATACACACCCCAAAAGAGGTACAACCCAACTTAGAGATACCGGAAAAAGTTTTGCCAATTGCAGCAACTCTGTCATGCAATCCCCTCCAAGCCAAATTGAATAAACAATTCAAAAATATTCAACACTAAAACAAACTTAAATAGGCGTGCTCAATTTGCTCAACCTCGCCACCGCAGTTCCAAACAAATGCCTGAGCCTGCACTCCTCCACGGTACGCCCACTCCGCCACGCTAAGCGAGCACCTCTGGTCTGAGACAAAGCCCAACTGTGCTAATAGCACACCCTGCTCAGCGCCATGCCTGGAGAGATGCGCCAGCCAACGTTCCAAATGTGACTTGGCGGCCAACATGTCTCGCTTGCTACGGTTGCATGCCGCATGTGCCAACACAAAGTTATGCGCGGTGTCCCGCGGGTAACGAGACCAGGGAATGAAGTGATCCACCTGCGCCTTGCCCTTGATGGGCTGCTGGCAATAGAAACAACACTGCTGCTGCAAAGGGCCCAGCACCTTGGCCACCTCGCTCAAATCGGCGCGGGCAGAGCCGAACATGAAGGTTTCCAGATCATCCCGCATCCCCAGAATCACCCGGTTCAGCTTATTACTGCGCACATGCTCCAGCCAACCGGCCTTGGCCAGTTGCTGCACCAGCTCTTGGTAACGACGCAGATTGAACGCCACTCCGGCATTCAACACCACCCGGTCAGGTGGACATGGATAGGTATAAAGGAAAGGGTCCAACTGACCACCCAGCATCTGTAAATGCTTCAAGGGCATATCTCGCACCGTTTGGCAGATAGCCTTTAGGCACGCCGGCCAAACAGACAAAGCCCGTACTTGCGACCACTGGCCATAGCTCAAGGCATGCAGTTGTCGCAAAGGCCGCATGATCGCCACCACCGAGCCCTTGTTCTGATGCAGCGTCTCGCCAACCGTGTCCACCAAGCCAGAGGAATACGGCGGAACTTGCCGCCAATACAGCTCGGCAAACTTCTCCCCCACCTTGGCCATTGGCAAACTCAAGGCCGCACCACTGTCGTCCCCGTACTCCACCGCCAGCTCGGCCAGGGTCAACAGCAAGGCAAACTTGTAGGTGGCGCTGAACTCGCCCTCACTAAACAAACGCTGAAGCTTCAGGATGAAAGCGATTTGTTCCTGCGCGGTTGGCGCCGCCATCATCGCAGCGACCAGTAGTCGGCTTTTTCAGGAATGATCCAACGCACCCCACCACGCGGGTCCTCCCGGTCTCCATCAAAACGTGGGATCAGGTGGATGTGCAAATGCGGCACCGTCTGCCCCGCTGCCGCGCCATCGTTGATACCAATATTGAAACCATCTGGCTTAAGTTCCTCCAACAACTGCTGGCGAGCCTGGTCCAGCAACACCATCAGCCCTTCTCGCTCCGCAGGCTCCAGCTCAAAGAATGAGGCAATGTGCCGGCACGGGATGATCAACGTGTGGCCAGGGGAAATGGGAAAGCCATCCCGGATCACCACACCGTGAGTGTTGGCGAACAGGTGGCGGTCCGGAGACAGAGAGCAGAAGGGACAAGTGGACATGACAGTGCGATTAGGCTGAATCATTCAGCTGGATGGTGAAGCCTTTGAGATTATATGCTTTTTGCCTATCAAGCTGGAGGCAGAACAATCAAACCAGCGCTGATCCCTCAATTGACTAAGACGCTTTCCGTTTGACTTGGTACACTTTCAGAAGAGCTGATTTTTTGAAGAAACAACACATATGACAACTTTTGTGGACCTTTTCTGCGGGGGAGGCTTTGGAGCACGAGGAGCCGTCCAAGGTGGAGGGGTCCCCTTACTAGGACTGGATGCCTGGGAGCTGGCCACCCGGACCTATAAGGCCAATTTTCCACATGCCGAAATCATTACCAAGCGGATCGAAGACGTTGACATTCCTGATCTCGGCAAACATTACCAACCCGATGTTCTACTCACCTCCCCTGAGTGCACCTCTCACTCGATTGCTCGTGGGGCTAAGCCTGGCCTTGAAAGCAGCCGTGAAACCGCTATTGGGATTATTCCTTGGGCTGAAGCCCTGTCTCCCCGTTGGTTGATCGTTGAGAACGTGAACCGGATGAAAAAATGGAATCGACATGATGAACTGGTTCAGACCATTTCTGGCCTGGGTTACAAGGTAAGCGACCTACTGTTGAACTCTGCTGACTTTGGCTCTGCTCAGGCTCGTAAACGCATGTTCCTGATCTGTGACAAATTACAGACATCGGTGAGCGAAGAAGAACTGAAACAGTTTGGTATCCGGAAACTCCTCACTGCAAACGACATCATCGATTGGAATGCCCACTACCCTTCTACCCCGTTGTATAAGGAAGGCCGCGCAAAAGCAACGCTGGAACGAGCCGAACGGGCCATTACTGCCTTGGGCGCGGGTACACCATTCATCATTGTCTACTACGGCTCAGACTATGCTGGCGGCTGGCAGTCAACTACCGTGCCTCTCCGGACTGTCACAACAGTAGATCGGTTTGGGCTGGTCACATGGAAAGATCAAATGCCGTATCTGCGGATGTTGCAACCTGCAGAACTGATCAAGGCCATGAGTTCGCATCAGGACCACCTCCTCCCATTTGGTAGCCGCAGGGATAAGGTAAAGCTGTGTGGGAATGGAGTCTGCTCAGATGTGATGACTGCAATTTTCCGCTGGATAGGCGCTACTCAGCAACGTTCACCTGGAGAACATCAAATTCATCAGAAGTCCACACCAGTGCTCGCTTAAATCCCTAGGCATTCTTAGAAACTGATATTTTCATATGGACCAAACCTTCACAGCCTCCACCCTTTTGGAGCGTTATCTTGAGGAGTGGTTAGACAATATCCTAAAAAAATTCGGTGGGCATGAGCAGAGAATGATGATCGAGTTTGTCAGATCCGCTGACCTACATGCGTACTTTCGGCATTTCTTTGACCCCACCGAACTCGGCCCCACCCTCGCTCAACAGTGCTTATTTATTAAACAAGGGATTGGTCCAATCCTCCATGCCTTCCTTCCAACACTGGATCAGTTTGGAGATGGGATTCCATGGGTTCCATCCAATAGGAAAACTGCTGAATGGGCTGACAGAATTCTTTCAGAAACCGGTCAGTTGGCAATACTCCGCCGACTTGCTAACTGCGAGCATTACGGCTTGGTCCGTTGTGAGCTCCACTCGGAAAACCATATCTCAATCCATGTTCTAGTTAAAGATCAAGAATCTGAGGACGCACAAGATTACGCTTGGCTCATCAGCCAGAAATTGGACCATAGGTCAGCGTATCAGGCTTGTCTTAATCAACAGATACAGGGTTGGGCAAGAGATAAGATTGACCAATATGTTGATATCCACCTGGATCACTTTATCCAATACGACTCCGACTGGGAGTTACATAAACTATATCAAGAGCAAGCATATAGCTCTTTGATCACCTCTCCAGAAGCAGATGCTCTGCCTGATGATTCAATCATTGGCCCTCGTACCTTTGGCGAATGGAAGATGTTGGCGATCACCGCTGTCGCGCGTGCGATGTTGCATCTCTCATTTGCAACACGCCTTATCGCAAAAAATCGAGATAAATTAAACCTTAGAAATCTGCTCACTGTACCTGTTAGGTATGAAGATCTGCGAGCAGTATGGAGTCAGCAAACGAAAATCACTGATCCTGATGACTTGGATGAAATTGCAGATATCTTTTTGCTAACACCCAAGCACACTGAAGAGTACTACTCTAGTTACGACTCCCCTCTTCCTTACAATATCAAATTCGGAAAATTTTTCGCCCTATTACCTCAATTTGGTTATATCGGCAACACATGTACTTTTCTGGTAACCGAACTAAAACGAAAATATCGCAAGGATTGGGACAAAGCAGTCAACCAGCGTGAAGCCCAATTTCAACAAGATCTGTATGCTTTACTTCCTGAACCACGGTATGTTCGGGGGCGAGAAAACATCACACTACGTAGTTCCAGCGGCGCGATTGTAACTGACATCGATGCGGTGCTATTTGATACAACAGCCAACTGTTTGTATCTGTTTCAACTGAAATGGTTTGATGTATTTGGATTAGGCCTCAAAGAGCGTCAAAGCAAACTGACAAATCTACTCAAAGCCAACAAGTGGGTGAATCAGGTCTCTTCCTGGATTTCCACGTTATCTCAATGTGAGCTTTTTATCCGCCTTGATCTTCAAAAGCACCAACCCGAGATTACAGCTGAAATCCGGCTCATTGTGCTCACACGCAACTCTGCACGATTCAGTGGCTCTCATAAGTATGACGAGCGGGCGGCCTGGATTGCTTGGCCTCGACTTATCCGACTAGTCACCGAGGGCTCTAACCACTTGGCGCCCATGGAAGAAGCTTGGCTCTCTGCCACAGAAGACATCCACCAGAAACACCAACCATCTGGCAAATTTACAAAATATGAATTCCCAGGTTTACAGATAGATGTCCACGAATGAAAAACCCACATAGTTTGAGCAATATAAAAACCATACTCACATACCCCTTAAAATAGCTTGAATATTATAGAATGAGTAATAATTTCAGCCTGACCCTACCTTAGCCTCCAACTGCCACCCCATCCAACCACACATTTGCTTGTGCTGGATTATTTACTCCAACTGAGCGCAATAGGCCAACAATATCCTGTGCCGTTACCAGAATCACCGGATGACCATCATCAGTCACCTCTTGATATGCCTGCCGATCTACATAAGAGGTTGTCACGAGCACGCCGAATTCTCGATGTTTGATACGACTGATCAAACGAGATACTTCTCTTACTCCGACTGCGTTGTTCACACCATAGCACTTCGCTTCCAGGGCGAAATCAACTTCGATCGCAGCAGGACTCCGTCCAATGCGCAGCCGGCCGATACCGTCCCGCCCACCATCACGCCATGGGCGGGTCAGATCGAGGCGCGTAGCATCAGGTAGCAGCAGTCGGGTGAGCGCTCCTGCGCAGGCTTCGAACCCATAAGCATTGTCCTTGTAGCGCCACCGGATCACATCGATCAGCGCCTGATCCTCTGGTGTTGCAGGCAATTGCTCTGCCTTGCTACGTACCAGGAGAGCACGCGGGGCCATGAGTGGCCGGATAGCCCCAGCCGTAGTCCATGCCTTCCATGCATCCGGCACAAGCTCCGACACTTCACCACGCCCCACGGCGTGAATCCAGGCCCTAGGAATCACTGCCTCATCAAGGATCGTGAACACTGCCTTGTAGTTCTGAAAGCGCTGCCCCTCAATTGTCTTCCACAACGCAACCAGATCTTCCGTTGCCGACAAAGCTGGACTTCCCGGAACTGCCAGTCCCCGAAACCTGAAGGCCCGACCGGTAGCCACGGTGGTGAAGACAAGGATGGGCGGAACCAAATGACGCAGCCCCAGATGTGACCAGGCGAAAACTTGGCACAGCAATTGATTGCCGAATCGGGGAGTATCATGAAGCAGCCGCCCCGGATAACGGTTGTCGCCGTAATAGATGAAGCTACCAGTGGTCTCATCCAGCTGATCAGGCCATTCTGGTTCGGCTAGGTTAGAAGTCAGCACCAGCAGAGTCGGGCACTCCTTGGTACCACGGTAACGAAAACCACCTTGTCGACTTACTCCCACCAAGGAAACCAAAGGGTCGGCCATACCTCCACGTTCAGTCTTGTAGCCCGCGTAGACTGCATCAATGATCAGATCAACCTGCCCCAACTGCTCACCACTGAAGAAGGTCATCCCCTCGTTTCCTTCACCTTGCCAAGCATTACTGCGATCCGCTCCGCACAGTCTGTAGGAGATGCTGCGATCTCATGCTCCCAGAAACGTAGCACCCTCCAACCCTCTGTCTCCAGCCTCTGTGTGCTTTCCACGTCACGCTCACGATTACGCCTAAGTTTCTGCTCCCAGAAGTCCTGGTTATTCTTCGGCATCGTCGAGTGCAATGGGCAGCCATGCCAAAAACAACCATCGACGAATACGGCCAACTTTGAACCGATGAATACCATGTCAGGACGTGTCCGACCAATCCGGTATTGCAACCTGTAGCGCAGGCCAAGTGCCCATACTTTGCGACGCAGACTCAGCTCTGGGCCGGTGTCACGCCCTTTGATACGGGACATCATTCGGCGACGCTCATCCGAAGTTTCAAGGTTCCCCATGTGTTAGTCAGAAAAATGCAATCTTTCCTGGGCGGCGCATATGTGTGGCATAGTGATGAGCAATTTCTGATATGACCTCCTGTCGCATCCTCGTGGCAGCCGTACCTTCAACTGTTCCTTGATAAGGTCTCGTCAGGAATATCCGACATGAAATCAGAAGTCTGCCTTGTATACCTCCCAACGTGATTTCAGGGGTCACATAAATTGCATCATTAGCCCCTTTGTTATTTTGATAGAAAGGCTTTGGATCGCTCGACGGTACAAAAAGGGAAAGCAGAAAACGATGTGATCTTGCTTTATCTTGTGCGTAATCACAGTCAGCACTTAGCTCGACAGCATAAATGTTATTCGGCGCTAATTTTGCTTTGAAGGCTGTTTCATTTTCTGTAGATGCATTGGAGAATTGGTGTGCAAATTCAATACAGATAGCTTTTCGCCAATCCCCTTTGGTTTCTGCAAGCCCAATTTCTTCTACTAGACCACCTTCCTCATTTTCTAAAAAATCTTTTGGCAATCTAATAACTATACCACGTTCAGTAGTTTTCAGATCTGGTTGCTCAGAGTGGATAAAAAAGTCGTTGAGAAGACTTGCAAGTTTGGGTTTTCCTGTAACCTCTTTAGGAAGTTGAGTTTTTCCCCTACTCGTCAAGCCAAGAAATTCGTCAAGTGCGCCCTTTGCGGCCTCTTGGTTTAACCAGTCTTGAGCAATTGGAGCTAATGCTTGATATACACCTTTTGTCGGAGCATTCGGAGCATGTGGTAAGCCGAGAGCCTCTTGTGACATTCTTTTCAGAGTTGCCTTGACCGCATCGCAATCTGTGAATGGAATACCACCTTCATCCAGCTTGCTGATTAATTCGTTGCTTGTGGCTGACGCAGCACGTGAGGCACATGATTCCCACTGCATCAGTGATTTCAATTGTGGGAAATCATCAAATATTGCTTTGATACTTGCTTTTACATCATTAATTGCTGGAACGGAAATTTCTTCATCGTCGTCAGAGATATTTTTTACGGCTATTTTATCCAATACCCGATAGGCAAATGGGATTAAATTTTTCTCTTTCATTGCTGTCAGTCTTGAAACTAGGACACTCCAAGCTTGTGCTGCCTCCTGAGGATATGCAGACCAAAAAACAATCAAATATGTAGATGGACTGATCAACTGCCGAATAAAGGTTGCAAGTGCCGATACATACTGCTCTGGTCTGCTTTGCACGGGACCGAGTACATGCAGATCTGTAAATAGAATCCGGACTCCTTCATGTGGTTCTGCAGGTAGACGCTCAAGTTTTCCATTGACAATCAAATGAGGCATGATTGGTAGCCCGCATACACTTAACCCGTGTGAAATTTCCCAGAGTTCTTGTCTAACGTCATCCAGGACAAGTACTGGACAAGAATTACCAATCACTGTGTCTACTCCTCACCTTTGAAATTCATTGCTACCGCTGCGCCATCATATACTTCAGGAATTTCAATGAGGTCACGAGCTTCTCCAGTTGAGAGTAACTGCAGGCCTCCTCCAATATTCTCCATCACCAACTGGCAGTAATACAAACCCAGCCCCATACCACCTATACGTTTGGTGACAAATGGCTGAATTGCATCCGCAGAACTAACTGTAAAACCCGTACCGTTGTCCACGACAATGATCGTCCCTCCGTCCTCTTCTGACCATACGCTCTTGATCAGCAAAGCAGGCTTATGATTGGGATCCTTATCGCGTTGATTCCTATACCCAGCCCAGTAGATCGCGTTGTCGATGATGTTGTTCAGCGCGCTCAGTATAAGGTGCTGTGGTGCTGTAACGAAAAAATCCGGACTCTCGCCAGTGATGATTGGAGAGGACACAATGACACCATGGAATTCGAAGCGGACTTCGTTCAGTTCAATGGCCTGCTTGACCAATTCACGCATCGATAGCTTGCGTGCTTTGCCCTGACGCAGGAGAACAGATATCGAATCTAGCATCTTACGGAGGTCGCCTAGACCTGTGCGTAGGCGTTCCGGAGGAGCGCCTTTCTCTGCCAATGACGTCAAGGTGCGGATGGAGCGGTCAATTTCATGGAACACTAAGGCCAAGCCCATTCCTGCCATGCCTGCACTGAGCATTACCGACCGGACCTGCTCGACCTCTTTTTCAATTGCCTTCACATATGGAGTGAGAGTCTTGGAAAGCTCCTTATCCTTTTCGCAAACGCCTTTCAGTCCATCGATTGCTTCTTGTAACTTTATCGTCGAACCGACCTGGGTCCCATCATCCTTCAAAGCTGCATCTATGGCCTTACGATCATGCTCATGCAATTTCTCGAAGTGCTGGATGATACTCAGTACAAGCAGGCGGAATCGAGAGAAGGTTTCGTCCTCATTAAAACCTTCTCGGTTTGTTTTTTCCTGTAGCCCTGCGCTATCCAAAAGATCCAGCTCAATAGCAGCAACAACTTGATGTGTGCCTAACTTCTCAGCCGGTCGATTGATACGTCGCGCGTTCAATCCCAGCCAGTCGTCATCGGGCTCCCCGTAGTTGTAGACCCTGATCCCGTCTCGGAAAACACGAATACCTGCTTGGTCTTTGAGCCATTGTTTGGTCTGACGGATATCCCCCCCCATCAAGCGCAGGATCTCGTCTCGACGATAGAAAACATGTAGCCGACCTTTGATCGTCCCGATATCTGTCAATGCCATCTGAGGATCAATGAATATCGGAACGTCCGCAGCTTTTTCGGCCTTTGCTTTAGCTTCACGGTACGCTTCATCTGACCACTCGATCATTCCAGGCAAGGCAGAGCTCTCTCTTTTCGCTTGTAAGCCTTTAAGCTTCGGTGGGCTGAAATAATATTTCCACGTAAACTCGGTTTCAGAAAGCTCAAACTCATAGACCCAGATTGAACGACGAAGAAGCTCTTTCAGATCAGGAACGTCATCGATATCCTTTTCACGACCAGGTACCGTGAGTGAGACATGAAAGGATCCGTTCGTCTGGAATGGGCTTTCCAACGAAACCACCAATCTCTTGAGATCTCGCAAATCCTTTCTCGCCCATTCTTTGCGTGTCAGTTCTGAGATCTCGATGAGAGTGCCATGTTGATCGTCTGGGAAGTCAATAGCTTCCGTACGCTCCGTGATCAAGACCTGCAATCCACCATCTACATAGTCTGAAGAATCGATGAGATCGAACCATCCCAGCTCCACTAAAATCTCCGGACACCCTTCAGAGCGAGTAACCATCCGGAATCTACTACCCAGTTTCTGGACAGCCAGACGTCCTACTCCTTTTTCCCCCAACGGTACACGGCCGTACCTTCGACTACGTGCTCGGTTCGCTCCCCGTTTGGAATCGGTACCAATGTCGAGCCAGCGATTCTTGACAATATCGGAGGTCATCCCACACCCATCATCCCGGACGGTGATTTTTTTGGCACGAAGGTCAACCATGACATCGACCTTTTCCGCATCCGCATCATAGGAATTTTTGACCAACTCGAAGATAGCCAACCTGTCATGTCCAACAAGCTGGTCACCCAGCAACCTGAGGATATGGCTGCGAACACGGATGGGGACACTTTCTGTGGTATTTGTTGACACAGCAGAATCCTGATTGAGATTGAAAATATCTCGTAAATATAACTCTAATCATGAAGCATAACAAAGTTGCTCCAGACCATTTGATTGGTCTGACACTACTCTGAGCATAATTACCACCTAGTTGCCATAAAAAAAAATGGCCTCCAGGTTTGGAGGCCATTTGCCAATCTAAGTACAGCGGACAGAATCCCAAAAATCTAGATCTTCGTGGGACCCTACACCCTTACACGTCGATATTCCGCGCAATCAAGGCATTGCCTTCGATGAAGTTCCGGCGCGGTTCCACTTCGTCGCCCATCAGGGTGGTGAACACGTCGTCCGCGCTCATCACGTCTTCAATGCGCACCTTCAGCAGACGGCGCACGGTGGGGTCCATCGTGGTTTCCCACAGCTGTTCCGGGTTCATCTCGCCCAGGCCTTTATAGCGCTGGATGTTCATGCCCTTCTTCACTTCCGCCAGCAGCCAGTCCAGCGCTTCGCCAAACTCCGCCACCGGTTTCACGGTTTCGCCGCGTTTGACGTGGGCGCCTTCGCGCAGCAGGCCGCTGAGCATGTCGCCGGTTTTCTTCATTTCCGCGTAGTCGCCGGATTCCAGGAAGTCCTGGTCCATCACCGTCACCATCACGTTGCCGTGCAGTTTGCGGATGATCTTGATCAGGTGGCCGTCGTTCTTTTCATCGCGCAGCAGTTGCAGTTCGATGGCGTCCGCCGGCAGCAGCGCGCTCAGTTTGGCCAGCGCGGCGTCCGCTTCTTGCTGGCTGCTGAGGGACAGCGGGCCGGTTTTGAGCATGGCTTCCAGCACCAGCGGGTCGATTACGCGGCTTTCGCGTTCAATCACGGAGCGGGTCAGCAGGAACTGGCGGGCAATTTCGCCCAGGGTGTCGCCGGACAGCGCGGCGGCGCCTTCCGCCGGGATCAGTTCGGCTTTTTCCAGCGCCAGTTGCAGCAGGAACTGGTTGAGCTCGGAGTCGTCCTTGAGGTAGCGCTCTTGCTTGCCCACTTTGGCCTTGTACAGCGGCGGCTGGGCGATGTAGATGTGGCCGCGCTCCACCAGTTCGCTCATCTGGCGGTAGAAGAAGGTGAGCAGCAGGGTGCGGATGTGGGCGCCGTCCACGTCGGCATCGGTCATGATGATGATGCGGTGGTAGCGCAGCTTGTCCGGATTGTACTCGTCCTTGCCAATGCCGCAGCCCATGGCGGTGATCAGGGTGGCCACTTCCTGGCTTTGCAGCATTTTGTCGAAGCGGGCGCGTTCCACGTTCAGGATCTTGCCTTTCAGCGGCAGGATGGCCTGGAATTTGCGGTCGCGGCCTTGTTTGGCGGAGCCGCCGGCGGAGTCGCCCTCCACCAGGTAGAGTTCGCACAGCTTGGGGTCTTTTTCCTGGCAGTCCGCCAGTTTGCCGGGCAGGCCCAGGCCGTCCATGATGCCTTTGCGGCGGGTGATTTCGCGGGCCTTGCGCGCGGCTTCGCGGGCGCGGGCGGCTTCCACGATCTTGCCGCAGATGATCTTGGCGTCGTTGGGGTGTTCCAGCAGATAGGTTTTCAGCGCTTCGCTGATCACTTCATTGACCACCGGGCCAATTTCGCTGGAAACCAGCTTGTCCTTGGTCTGGCTGGAGAACTTGGGGTCCGGCAGTTTGACGGAGAGCACGCAGGTCAGGCCTTCGCGCATGTCGTCGCCGGTGGTGTCCACCTTGGCTTTCTTGGCGACTTCGCTCTCTTCAATATACTGGTTCAGCGTGCGGGTCATCACCTGGCGCAGCGCGGTCATGTGGGTGCCGCCGTCGCGCTGAGGAATGTTGTTGGTGAAGCACTGGACGCTTTCCTGGTAGGAGTCGTTCCACTGCATCGCCACTTCCACGGTCATGCCTTCTTTTTCGCCGATGCCGTAAAACACTTTGGGGTGCAGCACGGTCTTGTTGCGGTTCATGTATTCCACGAAGCCCGCCACGCCGCCGGAGAAGGCGAAGCTTTCTTCCTTGCCGCTGCGCTTGTCTATCAGGTTGATGCCCACGCCCTGGTTCAGGAAGGACAGTTCGCGGATGCGCTTGGCCAGGATGTCGAAGTGGAATTCCACCAGGCCGAAGGTTTCTTCGCTGGCGCGGAAGGTGACTTCGGTGCCGCGGTGGTTGGTATGGCCGGTAACGGTGAGCGGGGCCACGGCGTCGCCGCGACGGAATTCCATTTCATGGACTTTGCCGTCGCGCCAGATTTTCAGGCGCAGCCAATCGGACAGCGCGTTCACCACGGACACGCCCACGCCGTGCAGGCCGCCGGAGATTTTGTAGCTGTTGCTGTCGAATTTGCCGCCGGCGTGCAGGATGGTCATGATCACTTCCGCCGCCGATCGCCCCTCTTCCGGGTGGATGTCGGTGGGGATGCCCCGGCCGTTGTCTTCCACGGTGATGGAGTTGTCGGGGTTGATGATGACCTTGATGGTGTCGGCATGGCCGGCCAGCGCTTCGTCAATGGCGTTGTCCAGCACTTCAAACACCATGTGGTGCAAGCCGGTGCCGTCCGAGGTGTCGCCAATATACATGCCGGGGCGTTTGCGTACCGCATCCAATCCTTTGAGGACTTTGATGCTATCCGCGCCGTATTCCTGTTCGCTCATCTGCTGCTTTCTGTATGGAGAGGGGCCGGGCGGGCCGGGAGTGTCTCCTGGCGCCGCGCGGCCGGCCTCTGCCGGTCAATCTGAAAATCCGTTTGCCGGAAGCGGAGGCTGGGCCTCCGCCGCCGGCGGGCTGCCGGGTGGCGGCCGCCGTCAAATCCGCATGGGCATGACGATGTATTTGAAGTTGCTGACGTCCGGTATGGTGACCAGGGTGCTGCGGTTGGAATCGCCAAAGGCCAGTTGCAGGGTGTCCGCCGGCAGGTTGGTCAGCACGTCCATCAGGTAGTTGATGTTGAAGCCAATTTCCAGCTCGCCGCCCTGATAGGCGATTTCCAGTTCTTCTTCCGCTTCTTCCTGCTCGCTGTTGGTGCAGAGAATGGACATGGAGCCGGACTTGAGCACCAGGCGCACGCCGCGGAATTTCTCGTTGGCCAGAATGGCGGCGCGCTGCAAGGCGTGCAGGAATTCCAGGCGTTCAATCAGGAAGATTTTGTCGTTGTCCAGCGGGATGACGCGGTTGTAGTCCGGGAACTTGCCGTCCACCACCTTGCTGATGATGACGGTGGAGCCGAAGCTGAAGCGCACCTGATTGGCCAGCACTTCGATATTGATCGGGTCGTCGATGTCCTGCAGCAGCTTGTACAGTTCGATGATGGTCTTGCGCGGCAGGATCACTTCGGACTTGGGCAGGTTGGCTTCCACGTCCGCGCTGGCGAAGGCCAGGCGGTGGCCGTCGGTGGCCACCAGGCGCACCTGGTTGCCGTCGGTCTGCATCAGCAGGCCGTTCAGGTAGTAGCGGATGTCCTGCACCGCCATCGCGTATTGCACCTGGGAGATCAGACGCTTGAGTTCGCGCTGGCTCAGGCTGAAGCTGGAGTCGCTGGCGCTGCCCACGGACAGCAACGGGAAGTCGTCGGCCGGCAGGGTTTGCAGGTTGAAGCGGCTCTTGCCGGCTTTCAGGGTCAGACGGCCGCCGTCCAGTTGTTCCAGGGTCACGGTGGCGTTGCCCGGGATGGCGCGCAGGATGTCCTGCAGCTTTTTGGCGGAGGTGGTCAGGCGGAAGTCTTCGCCCGGCAATTCGTCGCTGCTGGCGGTGGTGATCTGGATTTCCAGGTCCGTGGCCAGGAAGCCCACTTGTCCGCCTTTTTTCTCTATCAGCACATTGGACAGGATGGGCAGGGTGTGACGACGCTCGACAATGCCGGTGACTGCCAGCAGTGGCTTGAGCAGGGCATCGCGTTCGGCTTGCAGGATCAGCATGGGGCGGGCTCCCGTTGGGTGTTTGTGAGTCGGTTCAAGTTAGGCTTCATGGTCTTAGTTACGCAGCATGGCCAGCAGCGTGTCGTAATCGTGAGCGATATCGGCGTCGTTGCCGCGCATTTCGGCAATGGTCTTGCACGCGTGCAGCACGGTGGTGTGGTCGCGGCCGCCAAAGGCGTCGCCGATATTGGGCAGGGACAGCTGGGTCAGTTCCTTGGCCAGCGCCATCGCCACCTGGCGCGGCCGGGCAATATCACGGCTGCGCTTTTTGCTGTGCATGTCGGACAGCTTGATCTTGTAGTACTCGGCCACGGTTTTCTGGATGGCGTCCACGGTCACCTGGCGGTTGCCGGCGGCCAGGATGTCCTTGAGCGCTTCCTTGACCAGTTCCAGCGAGATGTTCTGATTGGTGAAGCGGGCGTAGGCCACCACGCGCTTGAGCGCGCCTTCCAGTTCGCGCACGTTGGAGCGCACGTTCTGGGCAATGAAGAAGGCCACGTTGTGGTCCAGCTTGATGCTGTCGGCCTCGGCCTTTTTCATCAGAATGGCCACGCGCATTTCCAGCTCCGGCGGCTGGATTTCCACGGTCAGGCCCCAGGAGAAGCGGGAGATCAGCCGCTCTTCCATGCCTTCTATCTGCTTGGGGTAGCTGTCGCAGGTCATGATCACCTGCTTGCCGCCCTCGATCAGCGCGTTGAAGGCGTAGAAGAACTCTTCCTGGGTGCGGTTCTTGCCGGCGAAGAACTGAATGTCGTCGATCAGCAGCAGGTCCAGCGAGTGGTAGTAGCGCTTGAATTCGTCAAAGGCCTTGTGCTGGTAGGCGCGCATGATGTCGGCCACATAGCGTTCGGCGTGGATGTAGCGGATCTTGGCTTGCGGGTTCTTTTGGAACACGTGGTTGCCGATGGCCTGGATCAAGTGGGTCTTACCCAGGCCCACGCCGCCGTAAACAAACAGCGGGTTGTAGGCCTGGTCGCCCGGGTTTTCCGCAATTTGCATGGCCGCGGCGCGCGCCAGCTGGTTGCCCTTACCGGTCACCAGGGTGTCGAAGGTGAACGAGGGGTTGAGCCGGGTGCTTTCGTGGCTGCCGCCAATGGCTTTGACCGCGGCCTGCTTGGCCTGGGACGGCGCGCTGGGCGTCGGCACGCTGGGCGCGGGCTTGGCTTTGGCCGGCATCACCGCGGGCGCGGCGGCCGGACGGCCGGCGGGCGCGCCCAGGCGCAGTTCCACCAGGCACTCGCCCACCAGCTCCACCGCCAGTTCTTCAATACGCGCCAGGAAGCGGTCCTTGATGAACTGCATGATGAAGCGGTTGGGCGCAAACAGCGCGATGCCCTCTTCCGTGGTTTCGGCCGATAGCGGCTTGATCCAGGTATTGAACTGTTGCGAAGACAGTTCGGCCTCCAGGCGGGCCAGGCAGCCAGGCCAAAATTGATCCAGTTCGGTCATTACATATACGCAAGTAAAAGCGAAAAACCCGCTGTCGGCTTTAAGGCCAAGCGGCGGGAGAAGCCGCCGCGCCCCGCGCTTGGGGCGGACGACGTGTGTTCGGCATGATTCAAGGGCCGCGCTCCACGCATCGCCGGGCCGCAAGGCGGGCCAGGCATGGACGGTGCGGCCCCCGAGAACCGCTGGCAAAATTCCTGGATCCGGCACGCGCCGCGCTTGCGCGGGCGCGCGTTGCTCCAGTGGGTGGGGCTGAATTTTGGCAGTGCTTCTCTGGGTTGGCGTTCCGCCCCGGCGCGCGTTCAATAATTGCGCAGCGGACTCGGAACGGTAAGCCTTGGCATTCTAACGGTTTTTCTCAAAGTTATCCACAGGTGCTTAGAAAATTCCTCATTGACAAACCGGCGTTTATCCTGTCAAATCACGCGTTTATTTCCGTTTCGAAACAGGAATTCCAATCATGAAGCGTACTTACCAGCCCTCCAATACCCGTCGTAAACGCACCCACGGCTTTCTGGTCCGCATGAAGACCCGCGGCGGCCGCGCAGTGATCGCAGCCCGTCGTTCCAAAGGCCGCAAGCGTCTGGCCGTATAAGCCTTTGTCGGCTTACCGCTTTCGCCGTGCGCACCGGCTATTAAAAACGGATGAGTTCTCATCCGTTTTTAGTTTGCGGATGTCGCGCAGCAACGCCACGTTCCAGGTATCGGCCCGGCCCAATGAATTGGGGCACGCGCGGCTGGGCCTGGTGGTGGGCCGCAAGGTCCACAAGCGGGCCGTGCGTCGCAATTACATCAAGCGCACGGTGCGCGAGTGGTTCCGCCTGAACCGGCAAACGCTGCCGGACATGGACTTCGTGGTCCGCGCCAAGGTGCCTTTTACGCGCGCCGAGCGAACTGAAGTGATCACGGCTTTGTCTTCTCTGTTTGCTAAACTGGCACGATGTCGCGCCTCTTCATCCTCCTGATCCGTTTTTACCAGCTGGCTATCAGCCCGTGGCTGGCACCGCGTTGCCGCTTCCAGCCCACCTGTTCCAGCTACGCGATCGAGGCCATGAAAAAGCACGGCGCACTCAAGGGCGGCTGGCTGGCCGCCAGACGCATCGGACGTTGCCACCCCTGGGGCGGCAGCGGCTACGACCCAGTTCCCTGAACTTAAATCCGGTATCGAGAGATGGATTCCAAGCGCCTCATAATCTTCATCATGCTGTCCCTGGGCATCCTGCTAGGTTGGCAGGAGTTTTTCGCGCCCAAGCCGACGCCGCAGCAGGTGGCCGCGCAAAAACAGGCCGCCACGCAGCAGCAGGCCGCCAACAGCGCGTCCCACAACGCCCAGCCGGTGGATTCCAACAAGCTGACTTCCGGCCAGCGCATCACGGTGAACACCGATGTGCTGAAAGCGGAAATCGACACCGTGGGCGGCGATCTGCGCCAGCTGACGCTGTTGAAGCACGATTCCGCCGTGGACAGCAAAAAGCCGCTTGATCTGCTGACGGACCGGAACGGCCGCGTCTATGTGGCGCAAACCGGCCTGGTGGCCGCCAGCAACCCGGCGCTGCCCACCCACAAAACCGTATTCACCGCGGAAAAAACCAGCTACGAGCTCTCCGGCGACAAGCTGGAAGTGAAGCTGACCGCGCCGGAAGCCAACGGCGTGAAGGTAAGCAAGATCTACACCTTCACCAAGGGCAGCTACAAGATCGGCGTGCGTTACGACATCGCCAACGGCGGCGCCGCCCCGCTGGCCGCCACCGCTTACTACCGCCTGCTGCGCGACAGCCAAACGCCGGAAGGCGAAGGCCGCCTGGCCCACACCTTCACCGGCCCGGCGGTGTACACCTCGGAAAACAAATTCCAGAAGGTGAGCTTCGACGATCTGGCCAAGGGCAAGGGCGATTACGCCAAGACCGGCAGCGACGGCTGGGTGGCGATGATCCAGCACTACTTCATGTCCGCGTGGATCCTGAAGCCGCTGGACGGCTCCAGCGTGTGCAAGGACGACAAGTCCTGCCGCTTTGAGCTGAAGCAGAGCAACGGCCTGAACTCCGCCGCCGCGCTGGTGGATTACGCCACCATCGCCCCGGGCCAGAGCCTGAGCGTGTCCGTGCCGCTGTTCGCCGGCCCGGAAGAGTACGATGTGATCAGCAAGCTGGCGGACGGCATGGAATACGCCAAGGACTTCGGCATCTTCCACATCTTCGCCTCCCCGCTGTTCTGGCTGCTGACCAAGCTGCACCTGCTGGTGCAGAACTGGGGCTGGGCCATTGTGCTGCTGACCCTGACCGTCAAGGCCATCTTCTACCCGCTGACCGCCGCGTCCTACCGCTCCATGGCCAAGATGAAGGCGCTGGCGCCGCGTCTTGAGCGCATGAAGGAGCAGTACGGCGACGACCGCATGAAGTTCCAGCAAGCGGTGATGGAGATGTACAAGTCCGAGAAGGTGAATCCGTTGGGCGGCTGCCTGCCCATGCTGATCCAGATCCCGGTGTTCATCGGTCTGTACTGGGCGCTGCTGGCTTCGGTTGAGCTGCGCCAGGCGCCGTGGATCCTGTGGTACACCGACTTGGCCCGCCCGGACCCGTTCTATGTGCTGCCGGTGATCATGGCGGCCACCATGTTCCTGCAGACCTTCCTGAACCCGCCGCCGGCGGACCCGATGCAGGCCAAGATGATGAAGATCATGCCGGTGGCCTTCTCGGTGATGTTCTTCTTCTTCCCGTCCGGCCTGGTGCTGTACTACGTGGTCAACAACATCTTGTCGATGGCCCAGCAGTGGCAGATCAACAAGAGCATAGAGAAGAAAAGCAAGGCCGCGCTGCAATCCTGATTGCCCGGCGCGCTCTGAACCCCAAACCCGGCCGCATGGCCGGGTTTTTTGCTGGATAATTGAAGCGTACTCGCCACGACGCCCCGCCGCGCGGGGGCCGCGGCCCAGATTCCAAGGAATGCCCATGAGCCTTAGCTACACCCCCGCCACCATCTGCGCCATCGCCACCGCACCCGGCCGCGGCGGCGTCGGCGTGATCCGCGTGTCCGGCAAGGATTTGCTGCCCTTCGCCGCCGCCGTCAGCGGCGGCAAAACGCCCAAGCCGCGCTATGCGCTGTACACCGACTTCGTCGACGCCCACGGCCAGCCGCTGGACAACGGCCTGCTGCTCTACTTCCCCGGCCCCAACAGCTTCACCGGCGAAGACGTGATCGAGCTGCAAGGCCACGGCGGGCCGGTGGTGCTGAAAATGCTGCTGGCGCGCTGCGTGGAGCTGGGCGCGCGGCTGGCGGAGCCGGGCGAATTCACCAAGCGCGCCTTCCTCAACGACAAGCTGGACCTGGCCCAGGCGGAAAGCGTGGCGGACTTGATCGACGCCAGCAGCGAAACCGCGGCCAAGAGCGCGCTCAAATCGCTGAAGGGCGCCTTCTCCAAGGAAATCCACGTGCTGGTGGACGAGCTGATCACCCTGCGCATGCTGGTGGAGGCGACGCTGGACTTCCCGGAGGAGGAGATCGACTTCCTCAAACAGGCGGACGCGCTGGGCAAGCTTGAACGGCTGCGCGGCCGGCTGGTGCAGGTGCAGGCCACCGCCAAGCAGGGCGCCATCCTGCGCGAGGGCATGCACGTGGTGCTGGTGGGCCAGCCCAATGTCGGCAAATCCAGCCTGATGAACGCGCTGGCCGGCGACGACATCGCCATCGTGACCGACATCGCCGGCACCACCCGCGACACCGTGCGCGAGGAGATCGTCATCGACGGCGTGCCGGTGCACATCATCGACACCGCCGGCCTGCGCGACACCGACGACGTGGTGGAGAAGATAGGCATAGAACGCACCTGGCAGGCGGTGGAGCGCGCGGACCTGGCCCTGGTGCTGGCGGACAGCCGCGACGGCCTGACCGGCGAGGTGCAGGCCATCCTGCAACGGCTGCCGGCGGCGCTGCCGCGCGTGCACGTGTTCAACAAGGTGGACCTGTCAGGCGAAGCGCCGGGCCTGGCCGATGAAGACGGCCACCCGCTGGTGCGCCTGTCCGCGCGCACCCACGCCGGCGTGGGGCTGCTCAAGGCCAAGCTGCTGGAGATGATAGGTTATAGCGGCGGCGGCGAAGGCGTGTTCCTGGCGCGCCAGCGCCACCTGGACGCCATCCGCCGCGCCGCCGAACACCTGGAGCTGGCCCACGCGGACTGGGAGCAAGTGGAAATCTTCGCCGAGGAATTGCGCATGGCGCAAAACGCGCTGTCCGAGATCACCGGCGAATTCAGCGCCGACGATCTGCTGGGCGTGATTTTCAGCCGCTTCTGCATAGGCAAGTAAGCCCTCCCCTACCGCGCCGCCGCTACTGGAGCCGTCTCTTGCTCTTGGCGGCGAGACTGGAGATCTTGCCTTGTGGCAACGGCAAATAGCTGTGCCATGAATCATTAGTCACGGGCTCTGGATCGACGATGATTAGCAGGGACTGATACAATTGAAAATTAATTTGTCATTCTTCCGTAGCGCATAAGGGTAGCGCTGGCTCCCTGACAATCCGCATCAACCCAGCGGATGGACGGTAGACTCAAGCCGCTTTAACGACCTGCCGGTTGCTTTGCTGAAGAGACAAATCGCCAGCCAAGGGTACAGACAACCTAGCTCCTCGCCCTATCGGACTAATGACCACAAATATAGTAGAGATGACAATGACGCGGATGTGGATGGTACGTAGCGAAGGCGGCAGCTTGTATGATGCTTTTCGAGAACAAAACGTAGCCGCTGTGGGCTGGCAGCAGTTGGCGCCCCACGCCAAGCCTGGGGTAGAACGCAAACGCCTGATCTCCCTGTATCAAGCCGCCGAACCCCAAGCCAAACAAGGAACGGTGATCTCTGGCGCGTCTCAGGTTTGGCGCTTCGTCAACGACATCCAGAATGGCGATTGGATCATTACTTATTCCCCAGCCAATCGCCTCTACTCAGTCGGCACCGTTTCCGGTCAGGCTGAATATCACCCCGAATGGACCGATCAGGGCATGCCGCTGGCGCGCAAGGTGCAGTGGCAAATGCAGGAGTTATCGCGCGACAGCCTGAGCACCAGCACCAAGAACAGTTTGGGTTCGACTCTAACCCTGTTTGAAGTGCCCTCCAGCGCCGCGGCCGAAGTGCTGGCAACCCTGAAGGGCAATCCCGCGCCGGCAGTGGAAGATGAAGCCGAGGCCGTCATTGCCGATCCTTTAGCCGACATTGAATCCCAAGCGCTGGAACGCATCAAGGACAAGGTCAACGAGCTGGATTGGGATGATATGCAGCAACTGGTCGCCGGCATTCTGCGCGCCATGGGTTACAAAACTCAGGTCTCGCCACCCGGCGCCGATCGCGGCAAGGATATCGTCGCCTCGCCCGACGGCTTCGGTTTTGAACACCCGCGCATCGTCGTGGAGGTCAAGCACCGCAAGGGGCGGATGGGCAGCCAGGAAATCCGCAGCTTCCTGGGCGGCCGCCACAAGGATGACCGCGGGTTATACGTCAGCACCGGGGGCTTTAGCAAGGATGCCCAGTACGAGGCCGACCGCGCGCCCATCCCCTTGGCGATGTGGACCCTGGACCATGTGGTTCGCGCCTTGATTGAACACTACGACGCCACCGATGCCGAAACCAAACGCATCGTGCCGCTGAAGCGGCTGTACTGGCCCGCCTGAGGCCAGAGGACAAGCGTGATAGCCACGGAACAACAGATTGAGCGCTTCATCGCCACCCTGGCGGCTCTTGGCGGCAAAGCAGGCAATCAGAGCCTGCAGGAAGCGCTGGGCTGGCAAAACAGCGTTTATCAACACATCAAACAGCACCTGATAGACCACGGCCGCATCCGCCCTGGGCGGGGACGAGGCGGCTCGGTTGCTCTGCTGGGGAATGCCTCATTCGTGGCAAAGCCCGGCATGGCAACAACGGAAGGCAACACACGGCAGCCCACAGCTGCCCGTAAGGAAGACCAGCATGACGCAATATGGGACAAGGGCATGAAACCTATCGAACAACAATTCTTCAACGACCTGGAAAAAAAGCTCTGGACCGCCGCCGACCGGCTGCGCTCCAACCTTGATGCCGCCGTATACAAACATGTCGTGCTCGGCCTGATCTTCCTCAAATACGTTTCCGATGCCTTCGAGGAGCGCCAGCGGGAGTTACGCGAACAGTTCGCCGACCCCGCCCATGACTACTATATGGACCCGGATGAGTACGGCGGCGCGGGCACGGCGGAATACGAGGACAACCTCGTCGCCGAGCTGGAAGTACGCGACTACTACACCGAGAAGAACGTGTTTTGGGTGCCGGTGGAAGCCCGCTGGCAAACCCTGCGCGACTGCGCGCAATTGCCGCCCAAGGCGGCGCTGCCGTGGAACAAGCCCGGCAAGGACGAGCCCGAGGACATGCGCTCGGTAGGCTGGCTGATCGACAACGCCATGGAAGCCGTAGAGCGCGAGAACGCCCGCCTGAAAAACGTGCTGAACAAGGACTTCGCCCGCGTCCAGCTCGACTCCAGCAAGCTGGCCGGGCTGATCAGCCACTTCTCGGATACCGACTTCAGCGCCAAGGAATACAAGGGCCAGCCGCTGGACCTGAAATCCAAGGACATCCTCGGCCACGTCTATGAATACTTCCTTGGCCAGTTCGCGCTGGCTGAAGGCAAGAAGGGCGGCCAATACTACACGCCCAAGAGCATCGTCACCCTGATCGTGGAGATGTTGCAGCCGTTCAAAGGCCGCGTCTACGACCCGGCCATGGGCTCCGGCGGCTTCTTCGTGCAAAGCGAAGACTTCATCGAACAGCACGGCGGCCAAACCGTCAACGGCAAGAGCGGACAGATCAGCGTTTACGGCCAGGAAAGCAACCCCACCACCTGGCGGTTGGCGGCCATGAATATGGCCATCCGCGGCATTGATTTCAACTTCGGCTCCGGCCCGGCGGATACCCTGCTCAACGACCAGCACCCGGACTTGCGCGCCGACTTCGTGATGGCCAACCCGCCATTCAATATGAAGGAATGGTGGAATGAAAAGCTGGCCGCAGACCCGCGCTGGGTCGCCGGCACGCCCCCGCAGGGCAACGCCAACTTCGCCTGGTTGCAGCACATGCTCTACCACCTGGCGCCCACCGGCAGCATGGCGCTGCTGCTGGCCAATGGCTCCATGAGTTCCAACACCAACAACGAGGGCGAAATCCGCAAACAGCTGATTGAAGACGACTACGTGGAATGCATGGTTGCGCTGCCCGGCCAGTTGTTCACCAATACCCAGATTCCGGCCTGCATCTGGTTGCTGACCCGCGACAAGCAAAACGGCTTCGCGCTGGACAAGAAGAAGCGCAACCGGCGCGGCGAGTTCCTGTTCATCGACGCCCGGCAGTTGGGCTATATGAAGGACCGGGTGCTGCGCGACTTCACGGCAAACGATATCCAGAAAATCGCTGACACCTTCCACTCTTGGCAGATGTCCCCCTCTCCCCTTGTGGGAGAGGGCCGGGGAGAGGGGGACTACCAGGACATCCCCGGCTTCTGCTACTCCGCCAAGCTGGAAGATGTGCGCAAGCATGAGCATGTGCTCACGCCGGGGCGCTATGTGGGCGCGGCGGAGCAGGAGGACGATGGCGAGCCCTTTGCCGAGAAGATGCAACGGTTGACCGCGCAACTGGCGGCGCAGTTTGAGGAGAGCGCCAAGCTGGAAGCGGAGATCAAGAAGAGTTTGGGGGGGTTGGGTTTCGCCGTTGTCGCATCAACTGATAAAGAGGCGAAAGCATGAAGCCCTGGAGGTCCTCTACATGGGGCGATGAAATTAGCCTCGAGTATGGCAAGGCCTTGCGGGGCTATGAATCTTCACTTGGTTCTGTCCGGGTCTTCGGCAGTAACGGCCCAATCGGGTGGACTGATAAAGCCCTTGCGAAAGGCCCTGGTGTGATTCTTGGCCGAAAAGGAGCTTACCGCGGAGTACAGTACTCAAAAGGGGACTTCTTTGTCATAGACACGGCATACTATGTAGTTCCGAAGACTGACCTTGATCTTCGGTGGCTGTATTACGCCATCCAATATCATAAACTCGGAGAAATCGACGATGGGTCCCCAATTCCTTCGACAACTCGCGCTGCAGTTTATATGCGTGAGCTTGATGTACCACCAGAGAAGGTTCAGAAGGAAATTGCCCAAATTCTTGGGATGATTGACGACAAGATCGACCTCAACCGCCACCTCAACCAAACCCTCGAAACCATGGCGCAAGCCATCTTCAAATCCTGGTTTGTCGATTTCGACCCGGTCAAGGCCAAGATCGCCGCCATCGAGCAAGGCGAAGACCCGCTACGCGCCGCCATGCGTGCCATCAGCGGCAAGACCGATGCCGAACTCGACCAAATGCCCCGCGAGCACCACGAGCAACTCGCCGCCACCGCCGCGCTATTTCCCGATGCAATGGAAGAGTCGGCGTTGGGGGAAATTCCGAAGGGGTGGAGAGTAGTTTCCTTTGGTGAAGTTGCCGAACAATGCAAGGGGAGTGTCAATCCGTTAACTACTGCTGGAGAAATTTTTACACATTACAGCCTGCCTTCATTCGACGCCGCTCAACTCCCTTTGCAGGAGGCAGGAGGCTCCATCAAGAGCAACAAGACTCCAGTGCCCGATAGCTCCATATTGGTATCCAAGCTCAATCCGCGCATTCCTCGCATCTGGCTTGTTGGCAAAGCGGGTAAAGATGCCGTTTGTTCAACTGAATTCATTGTCTGGACGCCAAAACAGCCGGCAAGTGATGGGTTCATATATTGTCTTGCATCGTCGCCTGGCTTTAATAATGCTATGTGTCAACTAGTCACTGGTACGTCGAACAGCCATCAGCGCGTCAGGCCTGAGCAACTAGCTAACATCCGCACTATCGCTGCCAACGATGATGCAATCTCTCAATTTTCGATTCTGGTAAAGCCCTTATTGGAAGAGGTGCTGCAAATTCGTGAGAGGACACGAACATTGTTAACGCTGCGCGATATCCTCCTCCCCAAGCTCCTTTCCGGAGAGCTAGCCATTGGTGAGGCAGTTGGGCTTGCAAGCACTAATGGGGCTACCTAATGGACATCAAGAAGCTCCGCGAAAACAAGCCCATCGTTGACAAGGTCGAGGAGGCCCTGCAGGCGGCATACGTATCCAATAAGGATTTCAACGCCGTGCTGGACGAAGCGGAGCCGCTTGCATTCAGGAGTTTGAAGGATCCCGAGCACCAATACGCGTATCCAATCAGCGAGGTGTTGTACTGGACTGATCGGGATGCTTATCTCGACGAACTAGACCAGTGGGAAGGCAGTTGTCAGATCAGCCGACATGACGCTGCAATGCGCTTCATCAAACAGTCTGATCAAATGGCTGTGTTTCTTGATCTGGTGGATGCGGTTCGCTTGGGACGCATTTCACCCTTTGTAGGGGCCGGCATCTCAAAAGCGTGTGGCTACCCGATGTGGGGCGAAGCGCTCGGAAAGATAGCGCTCAAACTCCAGGGCATGGAGGTTCAAGATATTGCGCCTTTGATGGCGCAATACGACTACTTGCAAGCCGCGCAAGTGCTACATGACGCGGCTGCGGATCAGGTGAAACACTTTATCAAGACAGAGTTCCGCCAGCGGGCAGGAGCCATCGCGGGGCCCATCCTTCTTTTGCCGGAGTTGACGCAAGGTTGCATCGTGACGACCAACTTCGACTCCATGATCGAAGAACTTTTCCAACAAAGAGGCCAGGCGCTGGACGGGTATATGTATGGCATGCAGCCTGGTAATGCTTTCGTTCAGCGCTTGCTGCGTGGTGAACGCTGCATCCTGAAGTTGCATGGCGATGCGCGCCAAGACAACACCTATGTATTTACACAAGAGCAATACCGGATGGCCTACGGTGAGCCTCTTTCATTCCAGAATCAGTTGCCACGGGCCCTGCGTCAGATCTTTATCAGCCATTCCTTGCTGTTTCTGGGTTGCAGTTTGGAACAGGACAGAACGCTCGACCTTTTCAAGTCCATTGTTGATGAGGCGGCATTCGAAATACCGGATCACTTCGCCTTGCTTAATGAGCCCGCCACACCGCAAGAACGCGCAAAAAAAGAAGCCCGCTTGCTACAGCTGAAGATTCGCCCCATATGGTACGCAACGCCTATTGGTGATGATGGCAGCCATGATCACGCCCTGTTGGAACACATTCTAAGGCTTGCTATTGCGGTATCGCGTCGGCAAGTGGCATTTGCATAAGCCTCTAAAACATAGGTTTTCTTATGGTTAACGAACAACAGCTCGAGAATCTGTGCTTGGAGTGGTTTCAAGTAATTGGTTGGCGCTTTGAATCCGGCCCCGATATCGCGCCCGATGGCAAGCAACCCGCCCGCTCCGACTACCGCCAAATCATACTGCGCGAACACCTGCTGGCGGCGCTATCCCGCATCAACCCTCATGTTCCTGTCGCCGCGCTTGAACAAGCCGCGCATGAACTGCTGACGGTTAGCGAACCGCTGCTGATCGCTCGCAATCGCCGTGTGCACCGATTGCTGCTGGCCGGCATTCCAGTCGAATTTTCCGTAGGTGATGAAAAGCGCAGCGATCTGGTCCACCTGATCGACTTCGCCAACCCGCGCAATAACGATTTCCTGCTGGTCAGCCAGTACACCGTAACCGGCACCAAGCAGCCGCGCCGCCCCGATCTGGTAGCCTTCGTCAACGGCCTGCCGCTGGCGGTGATCGAGCTGAAGAACCCGGCCAACGAGCAGACCGACATCTGGGATGCCTTCAACCAGATCCAGACCTACAAGGAAGAGATTGGCGACCTGTTCAACACCAACGTGGCGGTGGTGGTCAGCGACGGCTTCACGGCACGGCTAGGTTCGCTGACGGCGAACCAGGAGCGCATGCAGCCCTGGCGGGCGATTGCCAATGAGGATGACCGGCCGCTGCTGGAGTTTGAGTTGGAAACGCTGGTGCGCGGTTTCTTCGAGCCTGCGCTGTTTCTGGACTATGTGCGCCACTTCGTGCTGTTTGAACAGGACAGCGGCCAGATCATCAAAAAAATCGCCGGCTATCACCAATTTCATGCGGTGCGCGAGGCGGTGAAGGCGACGGTGATCGCCGCCAGTAGCCCGAACAAGGGTTTGCTGGAAGTGCAGGAGCCGCGTGCCACGTATGGCAAGGAAGTACAGCCCGGCAGCCGCAAGGCCGGCGTGGTGTGGCATACGCAAGGCTCGGGCAAGAGCATCACTATGGCCTGCTATGCGGGCAAGCTGTTGCAGCAGCCGGAGATGAAAAACCCCACGCTGGTGGTGGTGACCGACCGCAACGATCTGGACGGGCAGTTGTTTGGCACCTTCTGCGCCGCCGAAGACCTGTTGAAACAAACTCCAGTCCAGGCTGGCAGCCGCGAGGAGCTACGCGAAATGCTGGCCTCGCGCGAGGCGGGCGGCATCATTTTCACCACGGTGCAAAAGTTTGCGCTGTTGGACGAGGAAGAGGAGCACCCACTGCTGTCTGACCGCGGCAATATCGTGGTGATTTCCGACGAGGCGCACCGCAGCCAGTACGGCATAAGGGGACGGCTCAATACCAAGACCGGCAAGTATGTGTTCGGCTACGCCAAGCACCTGCGCGACGCGCTGGCCAACGCCACCTTCATCGGCTTTACCGGTACGCCCATCGCGCAGGAAGACAAGGACACGCGGGCGGTGTTTGGCGACTACGTCAGCATCTACGACATCCAGGATGCGGTGGACGATGGCGCCACAGTGCCGATCTTCTATGAAAGCCGCCTGAGCAAACTGAATGTGAATCAGGCCGAGATCGACGCGCTCAACACCCAGGTGGACGAGGTCATTGAGGATGAAGAGGACATCAGCGCCCGCGAGAAAACCAAGAGCGACTGGGCCGCGCTGACCAAGCTGGTGGGCGCGCAGCCGCGTCTGGAGCAGGTAGCCGCTGATCTGGTGCAGCACTTCGAGACGCGCACGGCCACGCTGGAAGGCAAGGCGATGATCGTCTGCATGAGCCGCGATATCTGCGCCGAGCTGTACAAGGCCATTGTGGCCCTACGCCCGGACTGGCATGGCGCGCCATTAGACGCCGCCGCTGATCCGGAAAAGGGCGCCATCAAGGTGGTGATGACCGGCTCGGCTGCGGACAAGCCCTTGCTGCAACGACACCTGTACAGCCAGCAGGTGAAGAAGCGTTTGGAAAAGCGCTTCAAGGACCCGGCGGACCCGTTGAAACTGGTGATCGTGCGCGATATGTGGCTGACCGGCTTTGACGCTCCCTGCTGCCACACCATGTATATCGACAAGCCGATGAGGGACCACAACCTGATGCAGGCCATTGCCCGCGTCAACCGGGTGTTCCGCAATAAACCCGGTGGCCTGGTGGTGGATTACATCGGCATCGCCAACGAACTGAAAGCGGCGCTCAAGACCTACACCGAGTCCAAGGGCAAGGGCGACCCGGCCCACGATGCCGCCGAAGCCCTGGCGGTGCTGTTGGAGAAGCTGGATATCGTGCGCGGACTGATGCACGGCTTCGACTACAGTGGGTTTGAAACCGATGCGATGAAGCTGCTGGCGCCGGTAGCCAACCATATTCTGGGGCTGAAGGATGGCAAGCAACGCTTTCTCGATGCCATGTTGGCCGTAAGCAAAGCCTTTTCCCTATGCAGCACGCTGGACGAAGCCGCCGCCCTACGCACCGAAATGGCCTTCTTCGCCGCCGTCAAAGCCGCCATCGTCAAGTTCACCACGGTGGACCGCAAGCGTTCCGACGCGGACAAGAACAGCGCGCTCAAACAGATCCTGGACAACGCCATTGTGGCGGATGGGGTGGCGGACATCTTCGCCCTGGCCGGGCTGGACAAGCCCAACATCGGCCTGCTATCGGAAGAGTTTCTGGAAGACGTGCGGCAGATGAAGACCCGCAACCTGGCCGTGGAGTTGCTGGAGAAGCTGCTGCGCGACGAGATCAAGGCGCGCGCGCGCAACAACGTGGTTCAGGAGAAAAAGTACGGCGACCGCCTGCTGGAAACCCTGCGCAAATACCACAACCGCGCGGTGGAGACGGCCCAGGTCATCGAAGAACTGATCCAGATGGCCAAGGACTTCCAGGCGGCGCTGGAACGAGAAGCGGCGCTGGGACTGACCCCCGATGAAATCGCCTTCTACGATGCGCTGGCCAACAACGAAAGCGCCGCGCGGGAACTGGGCGACGACATCCTCAAAAAGATTGCCATCGAGATCACCGAGAAGCTACGCAACAGCACCACGGTGGATTGGCAGGTGCGCGAAAGCGTGCGCGCCAAACTGCGGATCCTGGTGCGGCGCACGCTGAAAAAGTGGAAATATCCCCCAGTGGGCGAGGATGCGGCGATCGAACTGGTGCTGAAACAGGCGGAGTCACTGTCAAACGCTTGGTCGAAGTGAAAGGGAGCGGCATGGGAAAGAGCATCTTCTCCCAACAGGCCTAAACCTTTCATAGCCTCCGAATTTGGCAATTGATAGATGTCGTAAGCACCTTACACGGTTCCGGCTTCGTGATTTAGTGTGTTCGAGACTCTCGGCAGCCTCCCGCACCACCGCTAGGCCGCCAGCGTCACCCCGGGGTGGAAAGCTATCGTCGGCAACACCTCGTCCAGCACCTGCAAAAAGGTGAAGGCGGCCGGCGACAGCGGCACGCCGCGCCGGGTGAACACGTGGACGTCCCGCTGTAGCTCGGCCGACTCAAACAAGCGGTAGGGCAGATCCCGCGCCGACGGATGGGAGGCCGCCAGCGCCGACAACACGCAAGCGCCCACCCCGGCGCGGATCAGGCAGAACTGCATGTCCAGATTGGTGACGGTGATCTTGCTGGCCACCTGCTGCCAAAGCTCGGGATGGCTGCGCTCCAGAGCGGACATGATGCTGGTGTCGCTTTCATCCTGCAGCAAGGGCCATTGCCGCAGGGATTGGCAGTTGAGCGGCCCCGCCGGCGGCTCGAAGCCCGGCGGAAACATCAGCCCCAGCCGGGCGGACAGCAGCTGGCGCTTGTCAATCTTGTCTCCGGCCGCGCCCACATAGGAGCCGATGCCGATGTCCACCTCGCCCGATTCGATGCGGCGCACCACGCCGCCGCTGGTGTCGTCCAGCAGACGCACATGGATGCACGGGTAATCTCTTCTCAGCCGCTTGAGTACCTCCGGCAGCACGCTGGACGCAAAAGCCATGCCGCTGGCCACGTAGACGCTGCCGCTGCTGCCGGCGGATTTTTCGCGCAGATCGGACAGCAGCAGTTCAAAGTCGTTCAGCAGCCGGCGGGCCACCGGCAGGAAGGCGTTGCCCTGCGTGGTGAGCGCCACTTTGCGGGTGGTGCGCTCAAACAGCGTCAGCCCGATCTCCTGCTCCAGCTCGCGTATGGTCTTGGTCAGCGTGGATTGCGTCAGAAACAGCTGGCGGGCCGCGGCGGTGAAGCTTTCGGCTTCGGCAACGGCCGAAAAGGCGCGCAGGTGGCGAAGGGAGATATTCATGACGAAGTGGAATTGATTGGATTTATTAATTCATTTTACACCAATAACTTTCAACGCTTGCGCGTTTGAAGTTCACGCCCTTCATCATGGAACGGCCATCCCGGCTTTGCCGATAAAACTCAAGCGCAAGCCGCTGACGCCGGGCTTTGGCCGTCATCGAATCCCCCAGACCGTCACCCACCGCAGGCCTCAGAACCGGTTCTAAAGTCCGCTGCGCTTCAGCGGGATGGTTGAACCACTTCTAAGGCCCCGCCCCTTTGGACGGCGTCAGGGTCCGGTATCGGCGCGCCCACCAGCGCCAGGCGGGCGGTAGTTACGTTGCGGAAGCCCGCCAAGAGATAACATCGCTGCGCGCAGAGATCGCGGCTGCTCCATTTCCCGGA
>NZ_JAUCGS010000011.1:0-91678 GCF_059916605.1 Chromobacterium sp. CCUG 30098
CGCATCTCGGCGCCGCCGGCCTTGAGCAGATCCCGCCCTTGCAGCAGGATCTGGCTGTCCGGGTGGATGCTGGCGTGCTGCGGCGACAGCAGGCGCATGATGGCCATGGAGGTCACCGATTTGCCGGAGCCGGATTCGCCCACCAAGGCCACGGTGCGCTTGGCCGGGATGTCGAAGCTGACGCCCTTGAGCGCCTGGAAATCGCCGCCGTTCTCCTGACGGAACGCCACTTTGAGATTGCGCACCGACAGCAGGGTCTGGTTCTGAGTCATAGTCTGTTCTCCCCGCTTACTTCGCCGCCGCGCGCGGGTCCAGCGCGTCGCGCAGCGCATCGGTCAACATGCTGAAGGCGGTCACCAGGGTGGACATGAACACCACCACCATGGCCAGCTGCCACCAATAACCCTGCAACAGCTCTTCCGGCACTTCCGCCAGCATGGAGCCCCAGCTCACTTGGCGCACGTCCACGCCGAAGCCCAGGAAGGACAGGATCACTTCGTACTTGATCAGGCCCACCATCAAGAGGGAGAACTGCACCAGCAGCAGGTGGGAGACATTGGGCAGGATGTGGATGAACATGCGGCGGCTGTGGCTGGCGCCGATGGCGTCGGCGGCCTGCACGTACTCGCGCGAGCGGTTCTTGATGAACTCGGCCCGCACCAGGCGGAAGGTGCCGGTCCAGCTGGTCAGCGACAGCACCAGGATGACGGTGGCGATGCCGCGCCCGGCCACGGCGGCGAAGGCGAGCAGCAACAGCATGTCCGGCACCGAGGTGAACACGCTGTAGAACCACATCAGGAAGTCGTCCACCTTGCGGCCGAAGTAGCCGGCCATCGCGCCCAGTGAGGTGCCGATCAGGATGGACAGCAGCGCGCCGAAGAAGCCCACCAGCAGCGAAGTGGCGGTGCCCTTGATCACCTTGTCCAGGATGTCGCGGCCGCGCTGGTCCGCGCCAAAGGTCAGCGACGCCACTTTCTTCACTTCCGGCACCGCGTACTGGGCGGCGTGCGGGCGCGCGGCTTCCAGCCAGTCGTGAATGGGATCTTCCGACGGTTTCAAGCGTTCGGTGGGCACGATGGCGGTGGACTGGCCGCCGGCCGCGGCCGGCGTTTCCTGCTGGCGGTATTTCTCCAGCAATAAAGTGGGCGGCGCGTAGGAGGCGGCGATTTCGTCGTTCCAGCCGCGGCCGGCCAGATTGAGCCAGCCGGCGGCGGCCAGCAACATGAAGGCGGCCACCACCCACAGGGAGACGAAGCCGATGCGGTCGCGCTTCAAGCGTTGCCAGCCCAGCGCCCACAGGCTGCGCGAGGGGGCGGCCGGCGGCGCGCCGGCAGTGTTTTGCAATGTTGTCATGTCTTGTGCTCCGCGCTCACTTGAGTTGCACGCGTGGATCGATCCACTTGTAGATGATGTCGGCCAGCAGGTTGAACACCATGGCGGCGGCGGCGATGGTCACGGTAATGGCCTTGATCACCGGGAAATCGCTCTTGTCCACCGCCATCAGCAGTTCATTGCCCATGCCGGGAATGCCGAAAAAGCGCTCCAGCAGCATCGAGCCCAGCACCAGGAAGGGCAAGGACATCATCACCGCGGTGACCACCGGGATCAGCGCGTTGCGCAGCACATGCTTGAACAGCACGGTTTTTTCCGACAAACCCTTGGCGCGCGCGGTGCGCACGTAGTCGTGGCCCAGTTCTTCCACCACGAAGCTGCGGTAGAAGCGCACATTGGGCGCCAGCGACACCAGCATGCCCAGGATCAGCGGCAGCGGCACATAGATCAGCAAGCTGCGCAGCAGGCTGTCGTCGTCCCAGCCCATCACCGGGAACCAGTCCAGTTTGAAGGCCAGCAGGTATTGGCCGACGATGATGTAGGCCAGCGAGCTGACGGACATGGCCACGGTGCAGATCAGCGTCACCATGCGGTCGGTCAGCGTGCCGCGGTAGTAAGCCACGACGATGGCGATGGGCAGCGCGGTCAGCAGTTCGAACACCAGCAAGGTGCCGGTCAGCGTCAGCGAGGGGCCGATGCGCGAAGCCAGCGTGGCGGTGACGGACTGCTGGGTGGACCAGGAGGTGCCGAAGTCGAAGGTGGCCACTTGCTTGACGAAGAGCCAGAACTGCTGCGGCAGGCTCAGGTCCAGGCCCAGCTGGGCGCGGATATTGGCCATGATTTCCGGCGTCAGGCGTTTGCCGGCCAGGATGTAGGTGGGGTCTCCGCCCACCCAGTTGAACAGCACGAACACCAGCAGCATGACGCCGAACATCGTCGGCACCATCTGCCAGATTCGGCGGATGATGAAATTGAACATCTGCTTCTCCAGAATATAGCGGCGCGGCTGCGCCCCGGATCAAGGCGCTTAGCGGCGCTTGCTCAGGTCGATGTCGACATAACGCCAGGACACCCCAATCGTGGCCAGCGGATGCGGCTTGTAACCCTTGAGATAGTCGTGGCTGACGACGTTTTCGAAGCGGGTCACGCCCAGCACATAGGGCTGGTAAGCGGCCACCACCCGGTTCATGCGGTCGAACAGCGCGTCGCGTTCCGACCCGTTGGGCAGCACTTGCGACGCCTCATAGGCCTTGTCGAACTCCGGCCGGCTGAAGAAGGGCAGGTTGCCGATGCCGATCTGCTTGGTCCACAGGCCGGTGACGAAGTCGTCGCCGTCCGGAATGGCGGCGGAACCGCCCAAGGACCACATCTGCACCTTGCCGGCGTAGGCGGCCTTGAGGTTTTCGTTCCATTTGGCCACTTTGAAGGTGACGCGCAGCTTGATGCTGTCAAAGGCCTTCTGCCAGATCTGGTTGAACTGCTTGTCGAAAGCGCTGCCCTGGGTGGCCTGGGTGATCAGCAGCGGCTGGCCGTTGGGCTGGCGGCGGTAGCCGTCCGGACCGATCTTGTAGCCGGCCTGGTCCAGCAGCGCGTTGGCCAGCGCCGGATCGAAGTCCGCCGCGCCGTGAAAGCGCGGATCGTTGCCCACCATGTTCAAGGGCACCAGGTTTTGCAGCTGGATGGCCTGGCCGCTGTACAAGAGCTTGATCACTTCCTTGCTGGGGTAGGCCATGGCGATGGCGCGGCGCAAGGCGATCTTTTGCTTGCTGTAGCCGCCCACCACCGGGTCACGCATATTGAAGAAGGCGTAAGTCAGGTCCATGCCCAGATTGTGGTGCAGGCGGATGCCGCGCTGCGCCAGCGTCGGGTTGAGGCTGGCCTGGAAGGGGTTGGCCTCGCTGCTGTGCACGGTGGACGGGATGGCGGACTTGGGCACGCCGATGTAGTCGATCTGCTTGTTGAGGAAGGACAGCCAGCGCGGCTGTTCTTCTTCTATCACCTTGATGTCCACGCGGCCGATGACAGGCAGGGTCTTGCCGCGCAGTTGCTCGGCGATTTCGCGGTCCTGCGGCGGCGCGTCGGCGGCCGGCTCGTCGGCGAACACTTCCTTGCGGTAGCCGGGATTGGCCTCCAGGATGATGCGGTTGCCCGGCTTCCATTCCTTCAGCACAAACGGTCCGGTGCCCACCGGGTGGGCGTTGGTGTTGCTGTCGTAGGTTTCAATCACCTCGCGCGCCACCGCGCCGCTGAATTTGGCGGCCACGGTGTAGAGGAAGTTGTAATTGGGCTTTTTCAGCGTCAGCTGCAGGGTGTAGCGGTCCAGCGCCTTGATGCCTTCGATAGGCTTGTCGTAGTCGAAGCGCCCTTTCTTGCTGGCGGCGCTGCCCGCCTCCGCCAATCCCAGCACGTAGTCGGTATAGGAAGTGGCGTTGGGCGAGCTGACCTTGGGGTCGGCGAAGCGCTTGATGCTGTAGGCGTAGTCCGCCGCGGTCAGCTCGCGCTTCTTGCCCTTGAAGGCCGGGTCGTCGGCAAAATAAATGCCGGGCCGGACCTTGAAGGTGAACACCTGGCCGTCCGCCGAAATCTCCGGCAGGGCCACGGCGGTGCCCGGCTTGAGCTTGAGCGGCCGCGCCAGGTAGTCGTACCTGAGCAGGTTGTCGAAAATGTTCTCGATCACGCCCAGCGAATAAATATCGCTCATCTTGGCCGGGTCGAATCCGGTCTCGGGCGCCAGGAAGGACACCTTTAGCGTCTTGCTCATATCGGCCGCTTGCGCGGACGCGAGCAGGCCCGCCCCCGCCAGCAGCAGGGGCAGCCATTTCCAGCGATTCATCTCGCTTACTCCTTTGTGTCACGGAGCCGGGAAACCCGGCGTCTCTATTGTTATGCCTGCTCCGGCATGAGGAAATGCCATGAGCAAGTGCCGTGACTGTAAAGCGAATCCGCGGGCTAGATCAACAAGAAACTATCAAAATGGCATCAAAGAAAATACATGTCTATGCATAGAAAAACTCATGCTAAGCCAAGGACTTGGCGCCGTCTCAGGTGGCCGCGCGCAATGCCCAGTCAAAACAACGGGTTGGCAGCAGGCGACGCAGCCACCAATACAATTTGGTGGGGAAAGTCACCCGGTAGCGCGCCGCCGGCTTGGCCGCGGTGATGGCGCGGTGCACCGCCTCCGCCACCGCGCTGGCCGGCAGGGTGAACGGCGCGGCGTGGCCCTCTTTCTTCAGCCGCGCCAGCTGCTGCTGATAGGCCTCGCGGTGAAAACTGGCGTCGATGTCCACGTTCTTCAGGAAACGCGCCAGCGCATTGGGGCGGAAGCGGCTTTCTATCGGCCCCGGCTCCACCAGGGACACATGGATGTCGGTGCCGTGCAGCTCGTGGCGCAGGGTGTCGCACAGGCCTTCCATCGCGAACTTGCTGGCGTTGTAAGCGCCGCGCCAGCGCATGGCGGCGAAGCCCAGAATGGAGCTGTTGAACACGATGCGGCCATGACCCTGGGCGCGCATCACTTTGAGCGCGGCGTTGCTCAGCTCCCAGGGGCCGAACAGATTGGTTTCGAACTGCTCGCGCATCGCCGCGCGGCTGATGTCCTCCACCGCGCCCGGCTGGCCGAAGCCCGCGTTGTTGAACAAGGCGTCCAGGCGGCCGCCGGCCAGTTCCACCGCCTGGGCCAGGCCGTCGCGGATGGAATCGGCGTCGTCCACGTCCAGCCGGATGCAAGTCATGCCCTCGCTGCGCAGGCGCTCCACGTCGGCGGCGGCGCGGCAGCTGGCGATCACGCGCCAGCCGCGCTGGGCCAGGATGACGGCGGTATGGTAGCCGATGCCGCTGGAGCAGCCGGTGATCAGAATGGATGGTTGCGAATGCATGCTGGCCCCTGTCGTTTTCAATTGGCGACACCCTACCGCAAATGCGGGCGGCGGGGAATTGTCCGCTAGGCGCGTTCACTTTCCGCGCCGCCGGTATCTCTACGGCATTCGCGCTTGCCAAAAGCGCTCAATCGCCTCTGTCGCCGCACCGGGAAATTGGACTAGAATGACGGCCTTAAAGAGCCGCCCGCGCCCTCGCGACACCGATAGAACACGCACGGCCCGGCCACCACAAAGCACAATAAGGAAAACGCCATGGCTAAAGCCAGCAAAGCGCCGGCCAGTTTCGAAACCGCACTGGCCCAACTGGAAGACATCATCCAGGCGATGGAAAGCGGCGACATGCCGCTGGAAACGGCGCTCGGCTCCTACAAGCAGGGCATAGAATTGATCAAGTTCTGCCAGACCAAACTGGCCGACGCGGAACAGCAGCTGAAAATCCTGGAAAACAACGAACTCAAACCGCTGGAATTGTCCAATGGACAATAAACCGTTCATGGCCTGGATGACCGAGATCCAGCAGCAAGTGGAAGGCGCGCTGGAGCGCCTGCTGCCCTCCCCCCAGCACACGCCGCAAAAATTGCACGAAGCGATGCGCTACGTCTGCCTGGGCGGCGGCAAGCGGGTGCGCCCGCTGCTGGTGTTCGCCGCCGGCGAACTGGTAGGCGCCTCGGCCGACAATCTGGCCCGCATCGGCTCCGCGCTGGAGATGGTCCACGTCTATTCCCTGGTGCACGACGACATGCCCTGTATGGACGACGACGTGCTGCGCCGCGGCAAGCCCACTTGCCACGTGGCTTACGACGAGGCCACCGCGCTCCTGGTGGGCGACGCGCTGCAAACCCTGGCTTTCGACGTGCTCTCCGCGCCCATGGCCGGCGTGGAGGCCTCCGCCCAGCTGGCGATGACGCATACGCTGGCGCGCGCCGCCGGCCACGCCGGCATGGCCGGCGGCCAGGCCATCGATCTGGCCAGCGTGGGCAAGGCGCTGAATCAGCCTGAGCTGGAGTATATGCATTTGCTGAAAACCGGCGCGCTGATCCGCGCGTCGGTGCTGCTGGGCGCCATGGCCGGCCGGCCGCTGAGCGAGAACGAGACCGCCCGCCTGGACGTGTTCGCCAAGCGCATGGGCCTGGCCTTCCAGGTGGTGGACGACGTGCTGGACTGCGAAGCGGACACCGCCACCCTGGGCAAGACCGCCGGCAAGGACGCCGCCCACGACAAGCCCACCTACGTCAGCCTGATGGGGCTGTCCGAAGCCAAGCAGTTTGCCCGCGACTTGCGCGACGAGGCGTTTGCCGCGCTGGAAGGATTTGGCGATTCCGCCCAACGATTGAAGGAACTGGCCGACTACATCGTCGCGCGCTCGTTCTGAGAAGCAGAAAACTATGTATCCCTTGCTCGAGACCATTCAAAGCCCCACCGACCTGCGCAAGCTGTCGCGCCAGCAGCTTGCGCCGCTGGCCACGGAACTGCGCGACTTCCTGGTGGAAAGCGTCAGCAAGACCGGCGGCCACTTCGCCTCCAACCTGGGCAGCATCGAGCTGACCATCGCCCTGCACTATGTGTTCAACACCCCGGACGACCGCCTGGTGTGGGACGTGGGCCATCAAACCTACCCGCACAAGATTCTGACCGGCCGCCGCGAGCGCATGGGCAGCATGCGCCAGAAAGGCGGCCTGGCCGGCTTTCCCAAGCGCGACGAATCGCCGTACGACACCTTCGGCGTCGGCCATTCCTCCACCTCCATCGGCGCGGCGCTGGGCATGGCGGTGGCCGCCAAGACCCAGGGCATTGAGCGCAAGTGCGTGGCCATCATCGGCGACGGCTCCATGACCGCCGGCCAGGCCTTCGAGGCCCTCAACAACGCCGGCGCGATGGACACCGATCTGCTGGTGGTGCTCAACGACAACGAGATGTCGATCTCACCCAATGTCGGCGCGCTGAACAACTACCTGGCCAAGCTGATGTCCGGCCGCTTCTACGCGGCGATGCGCGAAGGCTCCAGCAAGGTGCTGGGCATCGCCCCGCCGCTGAAGGAGATCGCCAGCAAGGTGGAGGAGCACGTCAAGGGCTTCTTCACCCCCGGCACCCTGTTCGAGGAGTTCGGCTTCAACTACATCGGCCCGATCGACGGTCACGACGTGGACGTGCTGGTGGACACCCTGAGCAATATCCGCAGCCTCAAAGGCCCGCAGTTCCTGCACATCGTCACCAAGAAGGGCCACGGCTACAAGCTGGCGGAGAGCGACCCGGTCAAATACCACGGCGTCACCAAGTTCGACCCCAGCAACGGCCTGGCCAGCGGCAAGGGCGGCGGCAAGCCGCAATACACCCAGGTGTTCGGCGACTGGATCTGCGACATGGCCAAGCGCGACCCGCGCCTGGTGGGCATCACCCCGGCGATGCGCGAGGGCTCCGGCCTGGTGCGCTTCGAGCAGGAGCACGCGGACCGCTATTACGACGTGGCCATCGCCGAACAGCACGCGGTCACCTTCGCCGCCGGCCTAGCCTGCGACGGCGTCAAACCGGTGGTGGCGATCTACTCCACCTTCCTGCAGCGCGCTTACGACCAGCTGATCCACGACGTGGCGCTGCAGAATCTGCCGGTGCTGTTCGCCATCGACCGCGCCGGCCTGGTGGGCGCGGACGGCCCCACCCACGCGGGCGCCTTCGATCTGTCCTTCCTGCGCTGCATTCCCAATCTGACGGTGATGGCGCCCTCGGACGAGAACGAATGCCGGCAGATGCTGTACACCGGCTTCCAGATGAACAGCCCGGCCGCGGTGCGCTATCCGCGCGGCACCGGCCCCGGCGCCGAGATCCAGGCCGAGATGACGGCGCTGCCGCTGGGCAAGGGCCTGCTGCGCCGCCAGGGCGAAAAAGTGGCCTTCCTCGCCTTCGGCAGCATGGTGACGCCGGCCCTGGCCGCCGCCGAGGCGCTGAACGCCACCGTGGCCGATATGCGCTTCGTCAAGCCGCTGGACGCGGAACTGGTATGCCGGCTGGCGGAGAGCCACGATCTGATCATCACCGTGGAGGAAAACGTGGTGATGGGCGGCGCCGGCTCGGCCTGTTTGGAGGCGATGCAGGCGATGGGCAGCCTCAAGCCGGTATTGCAACTGGGCCTGCCGGATGATTACGTGGAGCACGGCGACCCGGCCGGCATGCTGGCCGATTGCGGCCTGGACGCCGCCGGCATCGAGCGCAGCGTGCGCCAGCGGCTGGCGATGCTGTAAGTAAAACTTGTCGTCCAACTTCAACGCCCGGCTCCGCCGGGCGTTTTGCTTTGCCCCCTGAGAACCCACGCCAAGCGCCCATGCCGCCCGCCGTCGCTGAAGCGGCGTTCAGCTTTTGTCAGCCGCGCACATTTACCACCGACATACAATCCATTCAGAGCGCGACACCGCCGCGCCATTCACTGCAATGGAGTCATTCAATGTCGAACTATTGGGATTATATTGCCGAGTTTAAGAATGATATTGATGAGCTGCTGGAGAAGATCAGGCAGCGCACCGATGAACTGTCGCGGGCCAATCATCACATTATCGCCGCCGTGGCCGACGAGAAAGAAAATCCGGCCAAGGGCGTGGTGTTTTATGCGCCGGCCAACCAGGGCAATATCCAGAAGAACAATGCCGGCTGGCAGAAACTCTATATCGAGGCCAAGCCCAAAGGTGACGATCAGGCCGCCTACAATACAGAATTATTCGACAAGATTCGCAACAAACTGAACAGTTTGTCGCCAGCCGAGGCTTTCGGCGCCAAGCTCTTGCTGTCGGACAGCAAGGGCGGCAAGGCCACCATCACCCTGTTCTATCCCACCACCCACATCAAACTGCCCGTCATCAAGCCGCCCATCCCGCTGCCTGCCTGGCTATACACCTGCTACTTCGAGCCCTATATCGAAAACGTGGCCGACAAGCTGAATTCCGCCCTGAATTTCAGCGGCCCTAGCTTCTCCCTGCTCGCTTACTCCGACGAGGACGGCTCGGACGCCAAAGGCGTCATTTATAACAAACTGGGACTGAGCAACCCCGAGCTGGCCCATGTCGGCCATGCTTGGGCGCTGAAAACCTATTCCAGCAAAGCCGGTGGCCGCGACCAAGCCACCTACAAGGCCGAGCTGTTCGACAAGATCAAGACCGACCTGAACTCCCTGCCGGAACAGCATCTGTTGTTGGCCCAGCTCTTCTTGACCGACCGCTCCGAAGGCAGAGCCCATATCGCCCTGCTCTACCCGCAAGAGATCCGCCCCATCTAGCCCGCCTGGAAGCGGCGGCGCTTCGCCGCTCAAACGCAAGCCGCAGTCAAAACGGAAGCCCCCGGGCTTCCGTTTTTTGCGCCGCCGGATCCCGGCTCAGGCCTCCAGCAGATCCAGGATGCGCCGCGCCGTTTCCACCGGCCGTTCCAGCGGAAACAGATGGCTGCCCTGCTGCATCTGCACCTGGATATTGAAGTGCTTGCGCATGAAGCGCAGGTCCGCCGGTTTCAACACGTCGGAGCCGACGCCGGCGATAAAAGCCGCCGGCACTTTCAATTGGCCGCGATAACGCGGAAAATCATGCGGCAGCGAACAATAGATGTCATGTTCGATCCGCGGACGGAATTTAAGCTTGCGTCCGCCCTGGCCGTCGTCCACCGTGCCGTGCTCGGCGTAGTCGGCCAGGCAGTCCGGATCGAAGCGGGCGAACATGGACTTGCGGGCGAAGTAGTCGTGAACCATGGCCACCGACGCCCAGTTGTCGCGCCGCTTCAGGGTGTTGCCGCCCGGGGTGATGCGATCGATGAAGCCCAGCTTCTTGGCCAGCCAGATGCCGCGCGAGCGGAACGGCCCCATCAGCGGCGAATCCAGGATCACGATGCGTTTGAACAGCTCCGGCCGGTGCAAGGCGGCGTAGAACATCAGGAAGCCGCCCAGCGAGTGGCCGACGCCGACGATAGGGCCCTGATAGTGGCTTTCGATGTGGGCGATGGTTTCCTCCACCAGATGCGGCCAGCAGTCGGTGACCGGATAGGCCGGATCGTGGCCGATGGCGTCGAGGAAGCCCACCTGGCAGCGCTCGCCCAGCGCGTCCAGGAATTTGCGGTAAACCGAGGCCGGGAAACTGTTGGCATGAGCAAAGTGAATCGTTTCTCGCATGATGTCTGGTGTTGCGCCCTAGTTTTTATATAAATATTCTATCTTACCGTTTGCCCGTTATTTGAATTTAATGCATATTGTTTTCGCATAACAAGACGCGGCCGCGACCAAGTCCGCCGCCTTCCGCACCCCGCCCGGCCGCCATGGAACCAATGCCTGCGCGCGCCGGTCATTCAAACGCTAACGACCATAAACCATAGAGTCATCCCGTGCCAATCAACTTATCGCTACTCTCATCCCGGATCGTGGGCTTGCTCGCGGTCACGCTGGCCTGCCTGGGCTTGAGCCTGCCCGCGCACGCCGTCAACCAGGACGACTTACTGCCGGCCGAACAAGCCTTCGCCGCCAAGGTTGAGCGCGCCGGCGACCAGCTTCAGCTGACGCTGGACGTGGCCCCCGGCTACTACCTGTACCGCGACCGCACCCAGATCAGCAGCCAGCCGGCCAATCTGGTGGGCGCGCCGCAGTTCCCCGCCGGCAAGGAAAAGAACGACCAGTACTTCGGCAAGCAGACCGTGTTCATCGGCAAGAACGTGGTGACCGTGCCCCTGCAGCCCAACGCGCCGGCCGAATTCGAACTGCAGGTCAAACTGCAAGGCTGCGCCGACGCCGGCGTGTGCTACCCGCCCTACACCCACAAGCTCAAGGTGGGCGGCACGCCGGCCGCCGGCGGCAAGCTGGGCGAATGGCTGTCGGAGGCCTCCCCGCAGGGAAAGTCCTCGGCCGGCAACAATGAGCTGGCAGCCCAGGGTTGGCTGACCACATTGGGCACCTTTCTGCTGGCGGGCATAGGCATGGCCTTCACCGCCTGCATGTATCCGCTGCTGCCCATCGTTTCCTCATTGATTGCCGGCCAGGGCGCAACGCTGACCCGCCGCCGCGGTTTCCTGTTGTCCTTCACCTATGTGCAGGGCCTGGCGCTGACCTATACCCTGGTCGGCGTGGTCGCCGGCCTCACCGGCGCGCTGCTGACCGTGTGGCTGCAACAGCCGGCGGTGGTGCTGAGCGCCAGCGCGCTGATGGTGGTGTTCGCGCTGTCCATGTTCGACCTGTTCACCATCCAGCTGCCGTCGGCGCTGCAGTCGCGGCTGGCCGACACCTCCAACCGCATGTCCGGCGGCAAGTTCGCCACCGTGTTCATCATGGGCGCGCTGTCCGCGCTGATCATCGGCCCCTGCGTCGCGCCGCCGCTGGCGCTGGCGCTGGGCTATATCGGCAGCACCGGCGACGCCGCGCTGGGCGGGGCCGCGCTGTACGCGATGGCGCTGGGCCTGGGCCTGCCGCTGATCCTGATCGGCACCTTCGGCGGCCAGGTGCTGCCGCGCGCCGGCGGCTGGATGAAAACCGTCAAGGCCTGCTTCGGCGTGGTAATGCTGGGCCTGGCCATCTGGCTGGCCACGCCCTTCCTGCCGGGCGCGCTGGTGATGCTGCTGTGGGCCTTGCTGCTGATAGGCAGCGCGGTGTCCCTGGGCGCGCTGGAAGCGCTGCCCGGCAACGCCGGCGCGCCGCGGCGGCTGGGCAAGGCCGCCGGCGTGGCGCTGCTGCTGATAGGCGCGGCCCAATTGGCCGGCCTGCTGGCCGGCGCCGACAACCCGCGCTACCCCTTGCGCTGGCTGGGCCAGGGCCAGGCGGAAGCCAAGGCCGCCGCCGTGTTCCAGCCGGTGGCGAACAGCGCTCAGCTGGACGCGCTGCTGGCCAGGGCCAAGACGGAAGGCAAGCCGCTGCTGCTGGACTTCTACGCCGACTGGTGCGTGTCCTGCAAGGAGATGGAGGCGGAAACCTTCCCGGACGCCGCGGTCAGCCGCCAGATGCAGGGCTATGTGCTGGCCAAGGCCGACGTGACCGCCAACAACGCCGAGCACCAGGCGCTGCTCAAGCGCTTCGGCCTGTTCGGCCCGCCGGGCATCATCCTGTTCGACAAGCTGGGCCAGGAGGCGGACCGCGTGATCGGCTTCACCCCGGCGGAAGCCTTCGCCAAGACCTTGGCGGCGGCGAATCCGCAATAGCCGCAAGCGCCAATTGCATTCACGCCCATTGCATTGCAGAATCAGCGGGCCGATCTTCCGATCGGCCCGTTTTCATTTTCCGAGAGCCCCATGGCCATCAATAAAGCGTTCTCCAATGTCAGCATTCTGGCCGTGTTCCAGATCGCCATCATCGCCCTGCTGGTGATGTCTTGCCTGCGCGTGATCCAACCCTTTCTCGGCGCCCTGACCTGGGCCTCCATCATCGCCATTTCCGCCTGGCCGCTGCATTGCCGGCTGCGGCAAAAACTGGGGGAGCGCCACAAGCTGGCCGCCCTGCTCATCGTGTTGGCGCTGGCGCTGGCGCTGGCCATCCCCATCGGCCTGATGGCGCTGACGCTGGCGGACACCCTGCCCCATCTGTCCGGCCTCACCCATGATCTGACCCAGCTGACCCTGCCCAACGCGCCGGCTTGGCTCGCCAATATCCCGGTGGTGGGCGAAAGCCTGCAAAAGCTGTGGGGCAGTGTGCAGGCCGACTTGCCCGGCTTCTTCGAAAAGATCCGCCCGGCGGTGAACCAGGGCGCGCTGTGGCTGTTGTCCGGCGGCGCCAATCTCAGCCTGAGCCTGCTGGAGATCGTGCTGGCCATCATCGTGTCCGGCCTGCTGTTGATCAACGGCGACCGGCTGTGGGACATGGTGGAGCTGATCGTGATCAAGCTGGGCGGCGCGCCGGCCGGCGAACTGCCGGACGTGATCGCCCGCACCATACGCAGCGTCACCACCGGGGTGGTGGGCACCGCGCTGGCGCAGACCATTCTGTGCGTGATCGGCCTCTTGATCGCCGGCGTGCCCGGCGCGCTGGTGCTGGGCTTCCTTTGCTTCATCGTCGCGGTGGCGCAGATGCCGACGCTGATCGTCTGGCTGCCGGCCGCCGCCTGGGTGTTTTACATCGGCAACACCGGCCTGGGCATCTTTCTGCTGGTCTGGGGCTTTTTGCTGATCAACACCATAGACAACATCCTGAAGCCCTTGCTGATCAGCCAGGGCGCGCAGATGCCGCTGTCGCTGATCTTCCTGGGCGTGATCGGCGGCCTGATCGCCTGGGGGGTGATAGGCCTGTTCATCGGCCCCACCCTGCTGGCGGTGGCCCTGACCATGCTGCGCCACTGGCTGCGCCCGGAATGTCCGGAACCCAAGGCCGGCGAGGCCGAAGCGCGCGGCGAGCGGCAGACCGCGGATTAAGAGATCGATACCGGACGGAGACTTGTTCATGACTTTCGCCACCCTGCTCGCCTTCGCCTTCATCATGTCCGTCGGCATTCTCACCCCGGGGCCGACGGTGTTGCTCGCGCTGAGCAACGGTTCCCGCTTCGGCCTGCGCTACGCGCTGTACGGCATGCTGGGCGCGGTCTTGGCCGACTTGCTGCTGGTGCTGTTGGTGGGTCTGGGTTTCGGCGCGCTGCTGGCGGCGTCCGAAACGCTATTTCAGATCGTCAAATGGCTGGGCGTGGCCTTTCTCGCCTATGTCGGCCTGCAGATGCTACGCGCCAAAGGCGGGCCGGCCTTGATCCGAGACGCCGCGCGCCAGCCTTCGCGCTGGGCCGCCGTCGCCAAGAGTTTTTCCGTGGCCATGGGCAACCCCAAGTATTATTTCTTCATGTCCGCGCTATTGCCTCAGTTCGTCTCGCCGGCCGAAGCCCAGTTGCCCCAGTACCTGGCCTTGGCCGCCGTGATCGTGGCGATAGACGTGCTGGCGATGAGCGGCTACGCGCTGCTGGGCGCGAAGTCTCTGCAACTGTGGCGGGAAAACGGCGTGAAGTGGCTGAACCGGATCAGCGGCGGCGCCTTGCTGGCCTTGGCGGGGTCGATCGCGCTGTACCGCAGGAGCGCTTGAGCGCCCAATGCCATAAACAAGGGCCCCTACGGGCCCTTTTTGTTGGCGCTCAAAACGCCGGACACTCCACTTCCCAATCGTCCTCGCTCAGATGCAGGTGGCAGGCCAGCCGCCAAGGCCGCGCCTCGGTCCAGCATTCGCTGGCGGCCTGGGCAGCGTCTATGGCGCCGGCGCGCAGCAGCACATTGCGTTCCTTGCGGCTGGGCCGCTGCTCCGCCTCCGGCGTCGCCAGCCTCACCTTGCAGGTGCCGCAAGTGCCCTGGCCGCAACGCCAATGCAGGGGCACGTCCGCCAGCCGCGCCAGGTCCAGCAGATTGTCTCCGGGCATGGCCTGCTGCTCGCCGAGCAGCGCGCCCTTGTCATCGACGAAGCGGATGGTGGGCACGGCTTACTGCACCAGCGGCAGATAGGCCAGCATGTCGCCGCGCGCCACCGCCTGGCCCGGCTCCAGCCGCACCAGGCCGTCGGCCCAGGCGCAGGACATCAGCACGCCGGAGCCTTGCTGCGGGTACAGCTCCAGCTGCCAGCGGCCGTCGACGCACACGCGCCGCACGCGGATGAACTCGCTGCGGCGCGCGTCCGGCCGGGTCCAGTCGAAGGCCGCCGGATACGGGCCTTCCGGCGCCAGCGCCGAGACCGGCAGGCCGGCGCGCCGTTCCAGGAAGGCGCGCGCCAGCACCTGGAAGGTGACGAAGCCGGACACCGGATTGCCCGGCAGGCCGATGAAGTCAGCCTGCCCCACCTTGCCGTAAGCCAGCGGCTTGCCCGGCTTGATCGCCAGTTTCCACAGGTCCAGCGAGCCCTCGGCCTCCACCGCGGCCTTGACGTGGTCTTCCTCGCCCACCGACACCCCGCCGCAGGTCATGATCACGTCGGCGGCGTCGGCGGCGTCGCGCAGCGCCTCTCGGGTGGCGCCCAGGGAATCGCGGACAATGCCCAGATCGATCACCTCGCAGCCCAGGCGCATCAGCGCCGGCGTCAGCCAGTAGCGGTTGGAGTTGTAGATCTGGCCGGCGGCCAGCGGCCGGCCCGGCTCCACCAGTTCGTCGCCGGTGAAGAACACCGCCACCCGCAGCGGGCGGCGCACCGTCAGCGTTTCCACGCCGATGGACGCGGCCAGGCCGATGTCGGCCGGGTTCAGCACTTTGCCAGCCGGCAGGATTTCCTGGCCGGCGCGGATGTCCTCGCCGCGACGGCGGATGTTCTGGCCGGCGCTGGCCGGCTGGCTGAAGCTCACCGTGCCGTCGGCGGCGGTTTCCGCCTGTTCCTGCATGATGACGGCGTCGGCGCCGGGCGGAATGGGCGCGCCGGTGAAGATGCGCGCCACGCTGCCGGCGGCCAGCGCCTGCGGCACGCTGCCGGCTGGCACCCGCTGCGACACCGGCATCGCCGCCGCTTGTTCGTCGGCGCGCAAGGCGTAGCCGTCCATCGCGCTATTGTCGTGCGGCGGCACGTCCAGCGTGGCCAGCACAGGCTCGGCCAGCACGCGGCCGGCGGCGGCCAGCAATTCGACTTGTTCGGTGGCGCTCAGCGGCTGGGCGCGCTCCAGCAGCCAGTCACGGGCTTGTTCAAAGCTCAGCATGGGGCAGATCCAATCGTGAAATCAGGAAGGCGGCGACGGCGTCGACGTCGTCGCGGTGAAACCAGGGAAGGTCCAGCGTTTGCGGCAGATCGCCGACCACGGCCAGAACTTGCGGATCGACAGGATGCAAGGCCGGTGCGGCCAGCGCGCTGTTGACCACTTCTATCTTGGGAATGGCTTCGTGCTTGAAGCCTTCGGCCAATACCAGATCGCAAGGGCCCAGCATGGCCAGGTGGGCGGCCAGCGGCAGATCGTTGCTGTCCGCCAGTTCCTCCACCAGCATGCGGCGGCGGGCCGAGGCCAACAGCACTTGCGCGGCGCCGGCCTGGCGATGCCGCCAGCTGTCCTTGCCCGGCGTGTCCCAGTCCACGTCGTGGTGGGTATGTTTGACCACGGCGACGCGCAGGCCGCGGGCGGTCAGACGGGGAATCAGTTTTTCCAGCAAGGTGGTCTTGCCGCTGCCGGAATAGCCGGCGAAACCCAATACATGCATAGCGCCGACGCCCCCATAAAGATTCAGGCGGCCATGATAGCATGGCCGCCTGTAGGCTTGACTCCTACCAAAGAGCTAGCCGCCTAAGCCGCGTGAGCGAGCTTGTTGGCGGGTTCCGGCGTCTCAAAACGTTTCCAGTCCACGATCATCACCTGGGTCAGGCCGCAGTCCACCGCCAGCTGCGCCTCGATCTCCTCCAGCACCTGATGGCAATGGATCACGCCGTTGATCACCACTTCGGCCCGGCGCATCACGCTGTCGTCCGGCGTGACAAACCATATGCAGTAATGGCCCATATTCGCTCCCCCAGGTGGTTTCATCGCGACGGCCGACGCATTGTCCCGCCGTCAACTACAAATATCGTCCCAGTTGCCGCCAAACTTCAAGTTTTCTGTCAAAGGCCAGGGTATGCGCCGGGCTGGAAGAAGGCAAGGCCAGGATGTCCAGCCCCAGACCGTCCAGCTGTCCGGCCGCGCGCGCGGCGGTGGCGCCGTTGAAGGCGACCGCGCGCAACCGCGGCAGGCTTTGCGCCAATTCGCGCAGATCGTTGGCCTGCTGATCGCGGATGTCGGCGTCCAGGCTGCCGCGCCGCCGCGCGCTGGCGATCACGTCCCACAAGGCCACGCCGGCCTGTTGCAGCGCGTCCAGGCGTTCGGCGTAGGCCAGCTCGACCAGCGGCCGGCCGGTGATCGCCTGCAGCAGCGGCCAGAATTGATTGCGGGGATGAGCGTAGTACTGGCCGGCCTGCAAGGAGGCGTCGCCGGGCAAGGAGCCCAGCACCAAGACGCGGGCGTCCGGCCGCGCCACCGGCGGGAAACAGGATTTGGCGGCCGCGCCGCTCAAAACAGCTGTCCCTGCTGACGCAGCAGCCAGGCCTTGACCGGGCCGAAGCTCTTGCGATGCGCCGGCAAGGCGCCGTGCTGCTCCAGCGCGGCCAGGTGTTCGGCGGTGGGGTAGCCTTTGTGGCGGGCGAAGCCGTATTGCGGATGCAGAGCGTCCAGCGCCACCAGTTCGGCGTCGCGCGCGGTCTTGGCCAGGATGGAGGCGGCGGAGATGGCCGCCACCTTGGCGTCGCCCTTGACGATGGCTTCTCCCGGCACCGGCAGGCCCTTGGGCACGCGGTTGCCGTCGATCAGCGCGCGCGTCGCCTGAGGCTGCAGGCCTTGCACCGCCCGCGTCATCGCCAGCATGGTGGCGTGCAGAATGTTGAGCGTGTCGATTTCCTCGACGCTGGCGCTGGCGATGCACCAGGCCAGCGCGTCGCGCTTGATCAGCGGCGCCAGTTCATCGCGGCGGGCCTCGCTCAGCACCTTGGAATCGGCCAGGCCGGCGATGGGCTTGGCCGGGTCCAGAATCACCGCGGCGGCGAACACCGCGCCGGCCAGCGGACCGCGGCCGGCTTCGTCGACGCCGGCGATCCGCTCCAGATCCAGCCCGCTCATTGCCGCCCCGCCACTTGCAACACCGCGTCCGCTGCCAGCGCGGCGGTGTCCTGGCGCAGCGACTGATGCAGCTCGGTGAAGGTCTGCACCATCTCGCGGCGCGCATCCTGATCTTCGTACAGCCTTTGCATCTCCGCCGCCAGCTTGGCCGGCGTGGCCTGTTTCTGCAGCAGTTCCGGCACCACGAAGCGGCCGCACAGGATATTGGGCAGGCCGACGTAGGGCAGACGGATCTTGCGTTTGACCAGGCGGTAAGTCAGCGGGGACAGCTTGTAGCTGATCACCATCGGCTTCTTGGTCAGCGCCACTTCCAGCGTGGCGGTGCCGCTGGTGACCAGCACCGCGTCGCTGGCGATCATCGCCATCTGCGCGTGGCCGAACAGCTTGCGCAAGGGCAGATCCCAGCCCTTGCAGCGGCTCAACATGCGGTCGAACAGCTCCATGGTAGGGCGGGTGGCCAGCGGCACCAGGAACTGGGCGTCCGGATAGCTTTTCAGCAGCAGCTTGGCGGTTTCGATGTACAGCGGCGCCATGTGCTCCAGTTCGCCGATGCGGCTGCCCGGCATCAGGGTGAACACCGGCGCGCGCTGCGGCAGCCCCAGCTGCTCGCGCATCGCGCCCTGGTCCGGGCGCAGCGGAATCTCGCTGGCCAGCGGGTGGCCGACATAGGTGACCGGCACCCCGGCCTGACGGTATAAGGGCGGCTCCATCGGGAACAGGCACAGCATGTGGCTGACGCTGCGGCCTATCTTCTGCACCCGCTCCGGCCGCCAGGCCCAGACCGAGGGGCTGACGTAGTGAACGGTGGGAATGCCGGCGCGCTTGAGCGCGGCCTCCAGGTCCAGATTGAAGTCCGGCGCGTCGATGCCGATGAAAACGTCCGGCTTTTCCGCGATCAGGCGGTCGCGCAGAGTGCGGCGGATACGCAGCAGTTCCGGCAGGCGCTTGAGCACTTCGGCATAGCCCATCACCGCCAGCCGGCTTTGCGGCGCGTGGCTGACAAAACCTCTGGCCTCCATCCGCGGGCCGCCGATGCCGGCGAACTCGATGTCGGGATAGCGCGCCAGCAGCGCGTCCATCAGGTGGGCGGCAAGAAGGTCGCCAGAGGCTTCCCCAGCCACCATGGCGACCTTCAGTGCCCGCTTGCTTTTAAACAAAGTGTCGGGCATGGATCTCAGCGAATGATGCCTCTGGCGGACTGGCCAAAAAAGCGGGTGAACGGAGCCAGTTCATCGTGGCCGGCGGCGGCTTCCGCCAGGATGGCGGCCTTGGCGTCCTCGAAGGACAGGCCCTGACGGTACAGCGTCTTGTAGGCGCCCCGCACGCGGCGGATCTGCTCGGCGCTGAAGCCGCGGCGCTTCATGCCTTCGGCGTTGATGCCCGAGGGCACCGCGCGGTTGCCGTGGGCGGTGACGAAAGGCGGCACGTCCTGGGCCACGGCGCTGGCGAAGGCGGTCATCGCGTGCTCGCCGATGATGGCGAACTGGTGCACGCTGGTGAAGCCGCCCAGAATCACCCAGTCGCCCAGCTGCACATGGCCGGCCAGCGTGGCGTTGTTGGCCAGAATCACGTTATTGCCCACCTGGCAGTCATGTGCGACGTGCACATAGGCCATCACCCAGTTGTCGTTGCCGACGCGGGTCACGCCCGCGTCCTGGGCGGTGCCGGTGTTGAAGGTGCAGAATTCGCGAATGGTGTTGTTGTCGCCGATTTCCAGACGGGTCGGCTCGCCGGCGTACTTCTTGTCCTGCGGCTGGGCGCCCAGCGAACAGAACTGGAAGATGCGGTTGTTCTTGCCGATGGCGGTGTGGCCCTCGATCACCACGTGAGGGCCCACCCAGCTGCCGCTGCCGATGCTGACGTTGGGGCCGATAATGGTGTAAGGGCCGATTTCCACGTCGTCGGCGATCTGAGCCTTGGGGTCGACGATGGCGGTTGGATGGATGGCCATGATCACACCTCGCGCTTGGCGCACATGATTTCGGCTTCGCAAGCCAGTTGGCCATCCACCAGCGCGCGGGCGGAATACTTGCCGATGCCGCGCTTGCTGGTGATCAGTTCCACTTCGAAGGTCAGCTGGTCGCCCGGCACCACTTGGCGCTTGAAGCGGGCGTTGTCGATGCCGACGAAGAAATACAGCTCGTTCTCGGCGCGCTCGCCCTGGCTGCGGATGGCCAGGATGCCGGCGGCCTGGGCCATCGCCTCGATGATCAGCACGCCCGGCATCACCGGGTATTGCTCGAAGTGGCCGACGAAGAACGGCTCGTTGATGGTGACGTTCTTCAGCGCCTTGATGCGCTTGTTTTCCTCGAACTCGGTGACACGGTCCACCAGCAGGAAAGGATAGCGATGCGGCAGATAGCGCATGATCTCGCGGACATCGATGGTGACGGCGTGTTCAGACATTGGGGGATTCCTCCTGATTCTTCATTTCTTTGAGCTCGCGCTCGAGCTGCTTGAGCCGCTTGGCCATATCGTCCAGATGACGGACGTGCACGGCGTTGGCCAGCCACTCTTTCATAGGTTGCAAAGGGTAAGACGAGGCGTAGGTGCCCGGCGTCTTGATCGACTTCGACACCAGGGTGCCGCCGCCGATATGGGTTTTGTCCGTAATCTCGATGTGGCCGACAAACATCGCCGCGCCGCCCACGGTGCAATAAGCGCCGATCTTGGCGCTGCCGGCGATGCCGACGCAGCCGGCGATGGCGGAATGCTCGCCGATCTGCACGTTATGGGCGATCTGCACCAGATTATCCACCTTGGCGCCCTTGCGGATCACGGTGTCCGCCATCGCGCCGCGGTCCACCGTGGTGTTGGCGCCGATTTCCACGTCGTCCTCAATGATGACGCGGCCGGTTTGCGGAATTTTGAACCAGTGATCCTTATCCCAGGCCAGGCCGAAGCCGTCGGCGCCGATCACGCTGCCGGAGTGCACGCCCACGCGGTGGCCCAGCACGCAGCCGTGATAAAGCGTGACGTTGGGATACAAGACCACGTCGTCGCCCAGCACGCAGTCGTCGCCCACCACCACGCCCGGCATCAGCCGGCAGCGCTCGCCGATGACCGCGTTGCGGCCGATGCTGACGTGCTCGCGCACCTCCGCGCTGGCCGCCACCCGCGCGCCCTCGCCCAGCACCGCGCTGGGATGCACGCCGGCGCGGGCCAGCGGCTGCGGGTGGAATAGCGCGGCCAGCCGCGCGAAGTAGAGATAAGGGTCCGCGGCGACGATCCAGGAGCGCTGCTTCCAGACCTCGGTCTGCGCCAGCTCTTCCGCCATCTTGGGCGCGACGATCACCGCGCTGGCGCCGCTATCGTCCAGCTGCTTGCGATACTTGGGATTGGCCAGAAAGGCGATGTCGCCGGCCGCGGCCGCTTCCAGCGGCGCCAGGCGGCCCACCGTCAGGTCCGGGCCGGCCAGTTCGCCGCCCAGCTGCCCGGTAATGAATGAGAGGGTATAAGCCATCAAAAACGAAAGCCGACCTGGGGTCGGCTTGCTCCCGTAATGTGAGTTGGCGCGCGGCCATGGCCGCGCGCATTCGGAACGGCCCTTGCGCCGCCCCGCCCTGCCTTCAGCGGTCCAGTTCTTTCAGAACCTTGGGCGTCAGGTCGTACTTGGGGTTCACATACACCACGTCTTGCAGGATCAGGTCGTACTGCTCGCGCTCGGCCAGCTGCTTGAGCGCGCGATTGGCCCGCTCCTGCACCGAAGCGAACTCCTCGTTGCGGCGCTGATTGAAGTCTTCGGACAGCTCGCGGCCCTTGGCCCGGTAATCCCGGTCCAAGGCCGCGTATTCACGCTCGTAGCGCTTGCGGTCGTCGGAATTCAAGCTGCTCTTGGCCAGTTGGGACTCCAGCTCCTTGGCGCGCGCCTCCATCTTCTTCAGCTCGTTGCGCCGCTCGGAGAACTCCTTGTCCAGACGTTTCTGGATAGCGATCGCCGGCGCCGCTTCGCGATAGATGCGCTCGGTGTTGACATAGCCCATTTTGAGATCGGCCGCCTGGGCCGACATGGCGGCCATGGATAAGAGCACGGCCGCCCATTGCAATGCTTTCATATAACAACCCCGTCAATTTTAGAACACGGTACCCAGCTGGAATTGGAAGCGCTGGACTTTGTCGTTGTCCTTCTTCTTCAGCGGATTGGCGATACTGAATTTCATCGGTCCGATCGGAGACAGCCAGGTCAACGCCACGCCTGCGGAGTAGCGCATGCCGTCGCCGGCGGAACTGCCGGCCACCGACGGATCCCACAAGGTGCCGGCGTCGAAGAACAGGCTGGTGCGCACCGACTTATTGTCCTTCATTCCCGGGAAGGGGAACAGCACTTCAGCGTTGGCCACCGCCTTGCGGGTACCGCCCAGGTAGTCGCCGTTGGTGTCGCGCGGGCCGATACTGCTGGTGTCGTAACCGCGCACCGAGCCCAGACCGCCCATGTAGAAGTTCTGGAAGAACGGCAGACGCGAAGTCTTGCCGTAGCCGTCGGCATAGCCCAGCTCGCCGTTCAGCATCAGCGTGAAGGTCTTGGTCAGCGGGAAGAACCAGGTCTGCTGATGGGTCAGGCGGTAGTACTGCAGATCGCCGCCCGGCAGGCCGGCGTCCGCGCCCACCTTGATCACCGCGCCGCGCGTCGGCCACAGCGCGCTGTCGCGGGTGTCGCGGCCCCAGCTGATGGTGCCCAGCAGCGTGTTGTTGCTGGCGCCGTACTGGTTGACGAAGTCCTTGTAACGCTGCGGACTGTTGTCGTAGGTGCTGATCTTGGTGTTTTCCGCGCCGATGCTGAAGTTGATGCGGTCGTACTCGGTCACCGGCACCCCGAAGCGCACCGCGCCGCCGATGGTGCTGGTCTTGTACGCGGAAATATTGGTGGCGTCCGGGTTGTAGACGCGGTTGTACAGGTCGTAGCCCAGGCTGACGCCGTCCGGCGTGAAGTACGGATCGGTGAAGGACAGCGACAGGTTCTTGTTCACCTTACCGGTGGACAGGCCCAGCGACATATACTTGCCGGAGCCGAAAATATTGCTCTGCGACAGGTTGGCGGACAATTGCACGCCCTCGCCCTGCACGAAGCCGATGCCGGCGGACACGCTGCCCGTGGAGCGTTCCTTCAGGCTGATGTTCATATCCACCTGGTCGGCGGCGTCCGGCACCGCCGGGGTTTCGATGTTGACGTCCTCGAAATAACCCAGCAGCTCCACGCGCTCCTTGCTGCGCTTGATCTTGTCGGCGCCGTAAGGCGCGCCTTCCAGCTGGCGCAGTTCGCGGCGGATCACTTCGTCACGGGTCTTGGTGTTGCCGGCGATGTTGACGCGGCGCACATAGGTCTTGCGGCCCGGATCCACGAAGAAGGTGAAGGCCACGGTCTGTTTGTCGTGGTCGATGTCGGGCAGCACGTTGACGTTGGCGAAGGCGTAGCCGGCCTGGCCCAGGCGGTCGCTCAGCGACTTCACCGACTCGGTGATTCTTTCATTGTTGAAAGTGTCCCCGGCCTTGGCCTGGATCAGCTTGCGCAGATCGGCTTCCGGCACTTTGAGGTCGCCGGCCAGCTTGATGTCGGAGATGGTGAATTTCTTGCCTTCGTGAATATTCACCGTCAGGAACATATCCTGCTTGTCGGCGCTGATCGACACCTGGGTAGAGTCGATGTTGAATTCCAGATAGCCCTGGTTCTGATAGAAGGCCTTGAGCTTTTCCAGATCGCCGGTCAGTTTCTGCTTGGAGTACTGGTCGTCCTTGGTCACCCAGGACAGCCAGCCGCCGGTGGTCAGGCTGAACTGGTCCACCAGGTCGGACTGCTTGAAGGCGCTGGCGCCGACGATGCGGATTTCCTTGATGCGCGCGGTCACGCCCTCGTTGATGTCCAGCGTCACCGCCACGCGGTTGCGTTCCAGCTTGGTCACCGACGGGGTCACTTCCACCGAGTACTTGCCGCGGCTGTAATACTGGCGCTTGAGTTCCTGCACCGCGCCGTCCAGCAGCGCCTGATCGAAGATCAGCGATTCGGCGAAGCCGTTGTCCTTCAAGGCCTTTTTCAGCTGGTCCTTGCTGAACTCCTTGGCGCCGTTGATGTTGAGCTGGCTGACCACCGGGCGCTCGGCCACGGCCACGATCACCACGCTGTCGCGCGATTCGATGCGCACATCGTTGAAGAAGCCGGTGGCGAACAGGGCCTTGATCGCCTCGTTGGCCTTCTGGTCATTGAAGGTGTCGCCCACCTTGACCGGCAGATAGTTGAATACGGTGCCGGGCTCGGTGCGCTGCAAGCCTTCAACGCGAATGTCTTTGATGACAAAAGGATCAGCAGCCCAGGCCATGGAGGCCGAAGTCAGGCCCAGTACGGCTGCTGCAAGCAATTTCAATTTCATAGATCGGTTTTAACCCCCAAATAGGCGGCTGAAATCATTCAGCAAAGCGAACGCCATCAAAGACGCCAGCAAGATGAAGCCAATTTTTTGTCCGAACAATTGCGCCCGCTCACTGACGGGGCGGCCTCTGATCAACTCCGCGACATAATACATTAAGTGCCCGCCATCCAGAACTGGAATCGGCAGCAGATTCAGCACGCCTATGCTGATGCTGATCAGCGCCAGGAACTCCAGATAAGGCGTCAGGCCCTCGCGCGCGGTCTGGCCGGCGACGTTGGCGATGGTCAGCGGGCCGGACAGATTATCCAGCGAGGCCTGGCCCATCAACATGCGTCCCATGAACTTGACGCTCATCCAGCTGGTGTCCCAGGTCTTGGCCAAGGCGGCCAAACCCGCCTGCACCGCGGAATAGTGTTCGGTGTACAGCAACTGACGACCCCAGCCGGCGTCCGGCTGCGGCGCGGCGCCGATGCGCCCCACCACTTCGCCGTCCTGCTGGTGCGCCTGCGGCCGCACTTTGATGTTCAGCGTCTCCGCGCCGCGCTGGACTTTCACGTCCAGATCGCGCCCCGGGCTGTTGCGCACCTGCGCCACCCAGCCTTCCCAACTGTTCAGCGCCTGGCCGTTGAGCGCCAGCAGCTTGTCGCCCGGCTTGAGGCCGGCGCTTTGCGCGGCGCCGCCCTCCTCCAGCGCGCCTATCACCGGCAGGAAACGCCCCGGCGTCAGGCCGGTGTTGCCCTGTTGCATCGCGGTCACCGCCTTGTCGCCGAAGCGGGCAGGGTCGATGCGGCGATCGGCCTTGGCCCCGGCCGCGGTTTCCACTTGCACCACAGTGGCATCCGGCGACATCGCCGCCTCCACCAGGGCGAGACGGATCTGCTGCCAGTTGGCCACCGGCTGGCCGGCCACGCTCAGGATGCGGTCGCCGGGCGCGAAGCCGGCCGCCGCGGCCGGCGTCTGCGCCACCACGGTGCCGACCAGAGGCTTGACCTGGGTCACGCCCTGGCCCATCACCACCCAGTACAGCAGCACCGCCAGCAAGAGATTGGCCAGCGGGCCGGCGGCGACGATGGCGATGCGCTTCAACACATGCTGATTATTGAAGGCCTGCGGGCGCAGTTCTTCCGTCACCGGGCCTTCGCGCTCGTCCAGCATGCGCACATAGCCGCCCAGCGGAATCGGACAGATCACCCACTCGGTGCCCTTGCGCCAGTAAGTCCACAGCGGCTTGCCGAAGCCGATGGAAAACCGCAGCACCTTAACGCCGCACCAGCGGGCCACCCAGTAGTGGCCCAGTTCGTGGAAGGTCACCAGCACGCCGATGGCCACCAGGAAGGCGAGCAGGGTCAGCATGCGGCCACCCGCTGCAGCGCGAAGGCGCGCGCTTCCTCATCCTTGGCCAGCAAGGCCTCGACCGAGCCGCTGCCCGCCAGGCTGACACCGTCCAGCGCGGCGGACACCACGGCGGGGATGTCGACGAAACGCAGCCGCCCATGCAGGAAGGCGTCCACCGCCACCTCGTTGGCCGCGTTCAGCACCGCCGGCGCGTCGCCGCCCAGGCGCAGCACGTCGAAAGCCAGCTTCAGACAGGGGAAGCGCTCCAGGTCCGGCGCCTCGAAAGTGAGGTTGGACAGCGAGAAAAAGTCCAGCGAACCCACGCCCGCCTCGATGCGCTCCGGCCAGGCCAGCGCGCAGGCGATGGGCGTGCGCATGTCCGGCGAACCCAGCTGGGCCATCACCGAGCCATCGCGATACTGCACCATGGAATGAATCACGCTTTGCGGATGCACCACCACGTCGATGCGCTCCGGCGGCGCGGAGAACAGCCAGTGCGCCTCGATCACCTCCAGGCCCTTGTTCATCAGCGAGGCGGAATCGACGGAAATCTTGCGCCCCATCACCCAATTGGGGTGGCGGCAGGCGTCGTCCGGAGTCACGCGCAGCAAGTCTTCGGCCGAGGACTGACGGAAGGGGCCGCCGGAAGCGGTGAGAATGATTTTGCGGATGCCGGCGGCGTCCAGATTGCCGGCGTAGTCGTGGGGCAGCGATTGAAAGATGGCGCTGTGCTCGCTGTCCACCGGCAGCAGGGTCGCGCCGTGGCGGCGCGCCGCGTCCATGAACAGACGGCCGGCCACCACCAGGGATTCCTTGTTGGCCAGCAAGATGCGCTTGCCGGCGCGCGCCGCCGCCATGGCGGACGGCAGACCGGCGGCGCCTACGATGGCGGCCATCACCACCTCGGCCTCCGGCAACGCCGCCACCTGGACCAGCGCGGCCGGGCCGTGCAGCACCTCGGCGTTCACCCCCGCCTCGGCCAGCCGGACGCGCAGAGCGTCGGCGGACGCGGCGTCGCCGGTCACCACGTAGGCAGGCCGGAATTGCAAAGCCTGTTGGAACAGGCGATCCACCTGGCGGTTGCCGGTCAGCGCCACCACCCGGTAATGCTCGGGGTGGCGCGCCACCACGTCCAGCGTATTGACGCCCACGCTGCCGGTGGCGCCGAGAACGACAATCCCTTGCGGTTTCGTCATTTGAGTTTCCTGCGGTTACATGCCGCCCAGAACGCGCAGCGCGTTGCTGACGGCGAGGACGGCGATAAGACTGTCGATGCGGTCGTACACGCCGCCGTGGCCGGGCAGCAAGCGGCTGCTGTCCTTGATGCCCGACGCGCGCTTGAACCAGGATTCCAGCAGATCGCCCATCACGCTGACCGCGGTCAGCGGCAAGGCCAGCAACAGCAGCGCCCACACCGGCAAGCCGGTGTCTATCCAGCCCAGATGGTCCACCAGCGCCACGTACAGCGCCACGCAGATCACGCCGCCGTAGACGCCCTCCCAGCTCTTGCCCGGGCTGATGGACGGCGCCAGCTTGCGCCGGCCGAAAGCCTTGCCGGAAAAGTAGGCGGCGATGTCCGCCACCCACACCAGGCCCATCACCGCCAGCAGGGCGAAGGCGTCCGCCGCGCCAGGCTGCGGCCGCCATTCCAGGAAGGCGAACCAGGCCGGCAGCATCAGCAGCCAACCCAGCAGCCAGGCCAACGGGCCCGGGGGAATGCGCCAGCGCTTGGCCAGCCAGCACGGCACCAGCAGCAGCCAGAAACCCAGCGTCAGAACGTGCTCAAGCGGGCCCAGCCGGTAATGGCCGAACCAGGCGGCCGCGGCCAGGCCGCTGCTCGCCGCCAGATACAGCCATTTGCCGGCGCCGGTCATGCCGGCCATCCGGCTGAACTCCCACATGGCCAAAACGACGATCAGCCAGGAGAAGCCCGCCCAGGCCTCGGCCGGGAACAGAAACAGCGCCGCCAACATCAGGGGCAGCAAGACCAGAGCCGTCAGAACGCGTGTCAGCAGCATGGCTTAGCGCCCGTCCCGACGCAGATGCTCGGGCAGTTGCTCGCTGGTGCGTCCGAAGCGGCGCTCGCGGCATTGGTAAGAATCAATGGCGGTTTCCAGCGCCGCGCGGTCGAAGTCCGGCCACAGCGTCTCGGTGAAGTAGAGCTCGGAATAAGCCAGCTGCCACAGCAGAAAGTTGCTGATGCGCTGTTCGCCGCCGGTGCGGATGAACAAATCCGGCTCCGGCGCCCACGGCATCGACAGGCGCTGGCTCAGCGCCTCCTCCTCGATATGGGTGGCGCCCTCGGCGATCAGGCCGTTGACCGCGTTGAGGATGTCCCAGCGGCCGCCGTAGTCGGCGGCGATGTTCAAGGCCAGACCGTCGTTGCCAGCGGTCTTTTCCTCGGCGCGCAGGATGCGCTCCTGCAAGTCCGCGCTGAAACGCTCGCGCGAACCCAATACCCGCAAGCGGATATTATTGCTGTGCAGCTTGCTGACCTCGTGTTCCAGCGCGCGGATGAACAGGTCCATCAGAAAGGACACTTCCTCCTGCGGACGCCGCCAGTTCTCGGTGGAGAAGGCGAACAGGGTCAGGCATTCGACGCCCAGTTCCTTGCAGGCTCCGACGATCTCGCGCACGGTGTCCAGGCCCCGCTTGTGGCCGGCCACCCGCGGCAGAAAACGCTTTTTGGCCCAGCGGCCGTTGCCATCCATGATGATGGCGATATGCCGAGGCACGGAACGCACCTCCGGCACATCCTTGGTAGAGCTTGCAAACAAGGTACGGCGCTCCTTAGACGGCCATCAGGTCGGCTTCCTTGGCGGCCAGGGCCTTGTCGATTTCGACGGTGTACTTGTCGGTCAGCTTCTGGATCTCATCCTGGCCGCGACGCTCGTCGTCCTCGGTAATGGCCTTGTCTTTAAGCAGGTTCTTGAATTCGTTGTTGGCGTCGCGGCGGATATTGCGCACGGCCACGCGCGCGCCCTCGGCCTCGCCGCGCACGACCTTGATCAGATCCTTGCGGCGCTCTTCGGTCAGCATCGGCATCGGCACGCGGATGATCTCGCCCATGGAAGCCGGGTTCAGGCCCAGGTCGGAGTCGCGGATCGCTTTTTCGATCTTGGCCAGCATCGGCTTTTCCCAGGGTTGCACGCCGATAGTGCGCGCGTCCACCAAGGTCACGTTGGCCACCTGGCTGATGGGCACGTCGCTGCCATAGTAGTCCACCATGACATGATCAAGAATGCCGGTATGGGCGCGACCGGTGCGCACCTTGCTCAGGTCGGTCTTGAACGCGTCCAGCGACTTCTGCATTTTCTGCTCGGCCGATTTCTTGATGTCGTTAATCATGTCCACTCCAAATCGAAACTTAAAAAGACAAGGCGAAAACGGCCATTGCCGCTTTCGCCTTCAGCAATTTTCAAACTCAGCAGTGTACCAGCGTGCCTTCGTCTTCGCCAAGCACGACCCGGGTCAGCGCGCCGCTCTTGAAGATGCTGAACACCTTGATGTTCAGGTTCTGGTCGCGGCACAGCGCGAAGGCGGTGGCGTCCATCACCTTCAGGTTGCGCGAGATCGCCTCGTCGAAGGTCAGGGTCTGGTAACGTATCGCGTCCGGGTTCTTTTTCGGATCGTCGGTGTACACTCCGTCCACCTTGGTGGCTTTCAGCATGATGTCCACGTTCATTTCCATGCCGCGCAGCGCCGCGGCGGTGTCCGTGGTGAAGAAGGGGTTGCCGGTGCCGGCGGCGAAGATCACCACCTTGCCCTCTTCCAGGTATTGCATCGCCTTGCCGCGCACATAGGGCTCGGCGATCTGCTGCATGGTCAGCGCCGACTGCACGCGCGCGATCAACCCAGCCTTGGTCATCGCGTCCTTCAACGCCAGCGCGTTCATCACCGTGGCCATCATGCCCATGTAGTCCGCGGTGGCGCGATCCATGCCCGCGGCCGCCGGCGCAACGCCGCGGAAGATGTTGCCGCCGCCGATCACCACGCCCACTTCCACGCCAAGCTCCACGACTTCCTTGATCTGACCGACGATCTGCTCGATCGTGGCACGGTTGATGCCATAGCTGTCATCGCCCATCAGGGCCTCGCCTGAAAGTTTCAGCAGGATGCGTTTATAGGCAGGAACTTGGCTCATGGTAACCTCGGTTTGGCTGGATATTCGGTTTTCAGTTTGCAAAACGGCACCCTGCAGGCAGGGTGCCGTCAATACGTCTCGCGACTGGGCGCTTACAGCTTGGCGGCTGCAGCCACTTCAGCGGCGTAGTCTACTACTTTCTTCTCAATGCCTTCGCCCACTACGAACATGGCGAACGCCTTGACCGAGGCTTTCTTCTCGGCCAACAGTTTTTCCACGGTCTGGTCCGGGTTCTTGACGAAGGGTTGGCCCATCAGGGTCACTTCGGCCAGGAACTTGTTGACGCGGCCTTCAACCATCTTGGCGACGATGTCGGCCGGCTTGCCGGATTCGGCGGCCTGAGCGGTGTAGATCTTGCGCTCTTGTTCCAGGATGTCGGCGGAAACCTGATCCTTGGACACGCAGATCGGCTTGGAAGCGGCGATGTGCATGGCCACGTCCTTGCCCACTTGCTCTTCGCCGGCGAAGTCGACGATCACGCCGATCTTGGCGCCGTGCAGGTAGGTGGCGATCGCGCCTTCGGTCTGGTAGCGAACGAAACGACGGATGGTCATGTTCTCGCCCAGCTTGGCGATGGCGGCCTTGCGGATGTCTTCAACGGACTGGCCGTCGATTTCCACGGCGGACAGCGCTTCCACGTCGGCCGGGTTGGCTACGACCACAGCCTTGGCGGCGGCGGCGGCCAGGGCCAGGAAGGTCGGGTCCTTGGCAACGAAGTCGGTTTCACAGTTGACTTCCACCAGGGCGCCAACGCCGCCCTCAACGAAGGAACCGATGATGCCTTCGGCAGCCACGCGGCCAGCCATCTTGGAAGCCTTGTTGCCGGACTTGATGCGCAGAATCTCTTCAGCCTTGGCGGCGTCGCCTTCGGCTTCCACCAGGGCTTTCTTGCATTCCATCATGCCGAGGCCGGTGGCCGCGCGCAGATCCGAAACCATTTTTGCGGTAATGTCCGCCATACTTCGTACTCCTGAATGATTTTGATTACGTGGGTCTAAAAAAAGGGGCTTACGCCCCTTTTCGTCTGCTTACTCGGCTTGAGCCGATTCAGCAGCCACGATCTCGTGCAGAGACTGGGCGCGGCCTTCCAGCACCGCGTCGGCCATGCCGCGAGCGTACAGGCGGATGGCGCGGCTGGAGTCGTCGTTGCCCGGGATCACGTAATCGATGCCGTCCGGGGTGTTGTTGGTGTCAACAACGCCGATAACCGGGATACCCAGTTTCTTGGCTTCCACGATGGTGCCCTTCTGGTAACCAGTGTCGATAACGAAGATGGCGTCCGGCAGGCCCTTCATATCCTTGATGCCGCCCAGCGAACGCTCCAGCTTGTCGACTTCGCGTTGCAGGTCCAGCAGTTCTTTCTTGTTGTAACCGGTATCGCCAGCGGATTCCAGAATGGCGCGCTTCTCTTCAAGACGCTTGATCGACTGCTTCACGGTCTTGTAGTTGGTCAGCATGCCGCCCAGCCAGCGGTGGTCAACAAACGGCATGCCGCAACGGGCAGCTTCTTCACGTACGATCTCACGAGCCTGACGCTTGGTGCCCACGAACATGATGGAACCTTTGTTGGCGGCCAGACGACGCACATAGTCCTGGGCTTCTACGAACAGCGGCAGAGTCTTTTCCAGGTTGATGATGTGAATCTTGTTGCGGCTGCCGAAGATGTACTTGGCCATCTTCGGGTTCCAGAAGCGGGTTTGGTGGCCGAAGTGAACGCCGGCCTCAAGCATTTGACGCATGGTAACGTTGGTGGACATGCAAAAACTCCTTAAAGGGTTAAGCCTCCATCCGCGCAGACAACCCCGAAACGAGGCACCCTTTGGCGCGGATGTGCGTAATAGATGATTTTCCCCCGCCAGGATGGCAAGGGACGCGGGATTCTAACACCGGACGGCGGAGCGCTCAAGCCTCCTCGCGCGCCTCGCGGGCTTTTTCCCGCTGACGGCGCAGCTTGCGCCGCGTCATCCGCGCCACAAAGAAGGTGGGCAGCACGCCCAGAAAGAACACGGTGGACAGCGAAGCCAGCACGCTGTGCTGCGCCACCGCCAGCATCAGCACCACATAGAGCCAGCCCAGCAACACGATCAGCAACATATTTAAACAATCGTTTGAATTTTCCGGCAAAGCCGACAACAATGACAGCGCCGGGTCAAACCCGCTACGCCCGCCAACCCCAGACCGACAGACATTGTAAAGCGAGCCCCGCCCCATGCAAACCGCCATCACCCGCCTGCTCGGCATCCAGCGCCCGCTGATCTGCCCCGGCATGAGCTATATCGCCACCCCGGAACTGGTGGCCGCCGTCGGCAACGCCGGCGGCCTGGGCATACTCGCCACCGGCCCGCTGACGCCGGAGCTGACGCGACAAGCCATCCGCCGCGTGCGCGAGCTGAGCGACGCCCCCTTCGGCGTCGGCTGCACGCTGATGATGCCCGGCGCCAAGGAAAACGCCATGGTCGCGCTGGAAGAACGCGTGCCGGTAATCAATTTTTCCCTGGGCAAGGGGGATTGGCTGATTGAACGCGCCCACGCCTACGGCGGCAAGGTCATCGCCACCGTGGTGACGGAGAAGCACGCGCGCTCGGCGCAGACGTCCGGCGCCGACGCCCTGCTGGTCACCGGCCACGAGGCCGCCGCCCACGGCGGCGCCGTCACCTCGCTGACGCTGATTCCGGCCATCCGCAAGGTCTGCGAACTGCCCATCATCGCCGCAGGCGGCTTTGCCGACGGCCGGGGCCTGATCGCCGCGCTGGCGCTGGGCGCCGACGCCGTGGCCATGGGCACGCGACTGGCGATGAGCCGGGAAAGCCCGGTACACCAGCGCACCAAGGAGATGATCCGTCAACGCGGCGTGGCCGACACCTTGTATTCCAAGAATTTCGACGGCCTGTGGTGCCGGGTGATGGACACCCCGGCCGCCCGCCAGGCCACGCGCAAGCCGCTAAGCTTGCTCGCCGCCGCCTGGCGCGCCAGCGCCGCCGCGCGCAAGCTGGACATGCCCATCGCCAAAGTGGTGCTGGGCGGCCTGCTGAGCCAGCCGCAAGCGCTGCGCCAGCTGGCGCAATTCGGCGCCGCCACCGAGTCCATCCGCCTGGCGATAGAGGACGGCGACCTCGACAAGGGCGTGCAGCTGATCGGCCAGGCTCAGGGCCTGATCGACGACGCGCCCAGCGTGGCCGAGCTGTTCGAACGCATCCTGGTCGAGGCGGACGCCTGTCGGCGACGGCTGAACGCCTTAAGCGACTAAGAGCTTACTCAAAGTCCGCTGCGCTTCAGCGATACGGCGTTGAAACCGAACTCAGTGCTCATGTACCACGTGTACATTCCGCTTTTTCGCTCGTTTTCGCCTTGTCTCGCTCTTGCTCGCGAGACTTTGAACAGGCTCTAAGAACCCGCTCAATGCCCGCCGCGCCTCGTGAAGCACCGCACGGCGAGCACACACTCCAAGACATAAAAAAACCGCCGCCCCATCAAGGGTACGGCGGTTTTTGTCAGACCGGCGTCGATCAGGACGCGGCGTTGGCCTTGGCCATCTTGCGACGATCCGATTCGTTCAGGTAACGCTTGCGGATGCGGATGGACTTCGGCGTGATTTCCACCAGCTCGTCGTCGTCGATGAATTCAACGGCGGATTCCAGCGTCAGCTTGATCGGCGTGGTCAGACGCACGGCTTCATCGGTGCCGGAGGCGCGCACGTTGGTCAGCTGCTTGCCCTTGACCGGGTTCACCACCAGGTCGTTGTCGCGGCTGTGAATGCCGATGATCATGCCTTCGTACAGCTTCTCGCCCGGAGCCACGAACATGCGGCCGCGGTCTTCCAGCTTCCACAGCGCGTAAGCCACCGCCTCGCCATTCTCTTGCGAGATCAGCACGCCGTTGTGACGGCCCGGCATGTCCGGCTTGACCGGCGCGTAGTCGTCGAACACATGGCTCATCAGGCCGGTGCCGCGGGTCATGGTCATGAAGTCGGACTGGAAGCCGATCAGACCGCGCGCCGGAATATGGTATTCCAGGCGGGTGCGGCCGTTGCCGTCGGATTCCATATTGGTCAGTTCGCCGCGGCGACGACCGATCTCTTCCATCACGCCGCCCTGGTGATCGTCTTCCAGGTCGATGGTCAGGTTCTCGTACGGCTCGCTCTTCTGGCCGTCGATTTCCTTGAACACCACGCGCGGCTTGGCCACGGCCATTTCAAAGCCTTCGCGACGCATGTTTTCCAGCAGAATGGTCAGGTGCAATTCACCACGACCGGATACGCGGAACACGTCGGAGTCGCCGGTGTCTTCCACGCGCAGCGCCACATTGGTCAGCAGTTCCTTGGTCAGACGGTCGCGGATTTGACGCGAGGTCACGAACTTGCCTTCGGTGCCGGCCAGCGGCGAGGAGTTCACCATGAAGTCCATGGTCAGCGTCGGCTCGTCCACGGACAGCATGGGCAGGCCTACCGGCTGCTCCTTGTCGCAGATGGTCACGCCGATGCCGATGTCTTCCAGGCCGGAGATGATGATGATGTCGCCCGCTTCGGCTTCTTCAACCGGCACGCGGTCCAGACCCTGGTAACCCAGCACCTGGTTGATGCGGCCCGTGGCCACTTGATCGTCGTGGTTCATCACCACCACTTGCTGACCCGGCTTGATGCGGCCGTTCAGCACGCGGCCCACGCCCAGGCGGCCGGTGTAGGTGGAGTAATCCAGCGCGGAAATCTGCAGCTGCAGCGGCGCGTCGGCGCTGCCCGGCGGGGTCGGCACGTGCTTGAGCACGGTGTCGAACAGCGGGCGCATATTGTCGGACTCTTCCTCCAGCTCCAGCTTGGCGAAGCCGTTCAGGCCGGAAGCGTAGATGATCGGGAAGTCCAGCTGTTCGTCAGTCGCGCCCAGCTTGTCGAACAGGTCGAAAGTCTGATCCACCACCCAGTCCGGACGCGCGCCCGGACGGTCCACCTTGTTGATCACCACGATCGGGCGCAGACCCAGCGCCAGCGCTTTCTTGGTAACGAAACGGGTTTGCGGCATCGGGCCTTCTACGGCGTCCACCAGCAGCAGCACGCCGTCCACCATGCCCAACACGCGCTCAACTTCGCCGCCGAAGTCGGCGTGTCCCGGAGTGTCGACGATATTGATGTGCACGCCTTCGTATTCGATGGCGGTGTTCTTGGCCAGAATGGTAATGCCGCGTTCTTTTTCAAGATCGTTGCTGTCCATTACACGCTCGTCCACTTGCTGGTTCTCGCGGAAGGTGCCGGATTGGCGCAGCAATTGGTCTACAAGCGTGGTCTTGCCATGGTCGACGTGGGCGATGATGGCGATATTGCGAATTTGTCGGGTCATTTTAGGAAGGAGGATGGATACAGAAAAATCGCTGGATAATAGCACAAAAAACTGTCCATACCAAAAATTCCAGCGGGCGACAAGCGCTGGGCTTTTGCGTACACTGCGCGGCAAACCGACTTCGACGAGGAAACGCTCCATGTACGACTGGAACGCCTTATGGCATGAACACGAAGCCTACCGCACCGGCTACGCCGTTCAGCACAACGATGCCAACCAACTGGCCGACGCCCTGTCCGCCCAACTGATCAAGCCGGCCGCCGGCATAGACGACGTGGCCGTTTACGACGATGGCGACCGCTACCTGCTGGCTGGCCACAAGGACGGCCTGCAATTGCTGGACATCGCCAAGCACAGCCTGTTCGACATCACGCTGCGCTTCGTCACCGAGGAAGAAGATCAGGACATCGCCCCGCCCTATGTCGAAATCCACGTCGACAACCTGGCCACCGAGGAACAGGCGGTCTGGCGCGCCGTGGTCAGCCGCCACGAAGACGGCCAGATCTGGGTGGGCAAGCGCGCGCTGGACGAAAACGTGATTCCGGCCATGCCCTTCGACGAACTATCCTTCACCGACAACGCCCGCTTCCGCGAAGAACTGGCCCGGGTCTGGCATGAAGACCTGCCGCAGTTGAAGCCGGCGCTGGAAGCCTGGTTCCAGCACGGCGCGCTGAGCGCTCCGGCCGACGAGCCGGCCCATTACGGCGACGCCGCGCGGGTACAGCAGATCTGCGACCGCTACGCCGAGATCGTGCGCCGCGAACAAGCGCTGCTGTCGCGCCAGTTCAGCGATCCGGAACTGCACCTGATCGCCCAGGTACTAAAAGGCGTGCGCTTCGACGACGCTGCCTCCTGCCGCGGCGTGTGGCTGGCGGTGGAGGCGCGCATCATCGAGGAAGAACTGGACCAGCACTGGAAAGTGGACGGCGAAAAACTCCTGACCAAGATGAAGGCGCTCAGCTACGCGCAGGAAGTGGCCTTGATAGAGGCGCTGTCGCCGCTGCCGTCCAACTGAACACCCCAAACCGGATCGCGGGTAGAATGCCCCCGATCCGAGCAATCACTCCAAACCTATCCAAGTGACCGGCCCCGCCATCACGCGCCGCGCCGGTCCGCATCGAGAAAGATAAAGACATGGCTCAAACCAGCGCCCTGAGACAGCTTCCGCAAAGCACCCTGTTCCGCCCCGGCGACGTCTTCGTCCTGTTCGGCGAACTGTTCGGCCGCGGCTACGCCAACGGCCTGATCAATGAAGCGCGCAAGGCCGGCATGGACATCATCGGCATGACCGTGGGCCGCCGCGACGAGAACAACCAGTTGCGCCCGCTGAACCAGGAAGAACTGGCCGCGGCCGAAGCCAACCTCGGCGGCCGCGTGATCAATGTGCCGCTGATGGCCGGCTTCGACCAGGACGGCGCGCCGACGCCGACCGAGCTGCTGGCCTCCCTGACGCTGAAAAGCTGGCAGGACGACAAGCTGGACTGGGAACACATCGAACAATGCCGCCAAATCGGCGTGCAGCGCTTCAAGGACGGCGTCGCCCAGGCGATGGCGCAGCTGGACGGCATGATAGCCGACGGCCGCAATGTGTTCTTCGCCCACACCATGGCCGGCGGCATTCCCAAGGCCAAGGTGTTCCTGGCCATCGCCAACCGCGTCTACAAGGGCCGCGGCGAGCGCTTCCTGTCCACCCAGGCGCTGCTGGACAGCGATCTGGGCAAGCTGATCCTGCAGAACTTCGACGAAGTCACCGCCAACACCTTCCAGCACCTGATCGACGGCAGCGCCGCGCTGCGCGGCCGGCTGGAAGCCGCCGGCGGCCAGGTGCGCTACACCGCCTACGGCTACCACGGCACCGAGATCCTGATCGACGGCGACTACCAGTGGCAGACCTATACCAACTACACCCAAGGCTACGCCAAGATGCGCCTGGAAAACGTCGCCCGCGCCGCCTGGGAGCAAGGCGTCAAGGCCACGGTGTTCAACTGCCCGGAAATCCGCACCAACTCCTCGGACATCTTCGTCGGCGTGGAACTGCCGCTGCTGGCGCTGCTGCGCGCGCTGAAGCGCGAGGACGGCGGCGCCTGGGCCGACGCGCAATGGCAGGCATGCGCCGCCCTGCTGCAGGACGGCCACACACTGGAAGAGGTGCTGGAGAAGATAGACACGCTCAATAGCGGCGAGGTGATGCGCGGCTTCCGCAATTTCGAAGCCTGGCCGATGCCGAACAGCCCGGAACTGGCCGAGGTGATGATAGGCACCTCCGACGCCATCGTGGACCTGCATCAGGACAAGAAGGCCTTGATCACCGACCACCTGAGCAGCCTGGTGATCGACGCCACCGGTCCGCTGATGTTCCACGAAGCCGCCGCGCCCGCCGGCCCGGTGCTGTGGCTGAACCATGACATCATCGCGCGCCAGCTGAACCGGATGCACGGCTGAAGCTTGTCGGAGTTCGAAACGGCGCTCACCATGTAGCGCTCACAACGCGCAGCGAGCTTTGAACAGACTTAAAAAACGGCGGGGGATTCCCTGCCGTTTTTTGTGAGAGCTCGCATGGACGCCTCTCTCTAAATGCTCATTCACCCCTTGTAGATTCCGCTTTCTCAACGGCTTTCGCCTTGTCTCTCTTGCTCGCAAGATCGTGAATACACTCTTACGTATTGTCTTGATTTGAATCTCTAAACCACAAAGCATGATGGCATATTTTAGGATAAATCCTATATGGCCGGATTGATCCCTGGGTTAATGTATTCAGCTTCTTCGTCGTATCCTCCGGAGAAGCCGCCATGTCGCCACAACAGCACTACCACCTGAAGATCGCTGACCTGTCGGCCGAACTACTGTCGGTCGAATCCTTCACCCTGCACGAAACCCTGGGCCGGCCCTTCGTCGCCGGTATCCCCGTCGCTTTCACCCGGCAAGACATCGACCTCGCCTCCCTGCTGGACCGCTACCCGCGGCTCTCCATCCACGGCCCCACTCGGACATCACCACCTTCCCCCCAACGGCGGCCCGCTGCGCGGCGTCACCAAAGCGGATGGCTACAGCGACACCATCAAGAGCGGTACGCCAAGCAGCTACACAACATCACGCTAGATACCGACTCAGGAGACGCCCAATGAGCAATTGGCAATCATTCCCGCTGTTTCGCGGCGATGGCATCACCCAAGCCGCCAGCCAGGCGATGGCAATCGCCGAAAGTGAAGTGCGCCTGCCGCCAGCCCGGCTGGACCGGGTGACGATCAAGCGCATCCCGCTGTGGTCGAAGCCAGGTCCATACAACTACGATGGAGAGATTTTCAAATTCGGCCCCGGCCACTACTGGGTGGAGATCGCCCACGACGATCCCAAGATCAAGGAGAGTTACGGCTGGTATCCGGCAAGAGATATCAAAGCCATGTCTCCTCCCAAAATGTTGGGGGCCATGTGGGATGTTGAAGGGTGCATCAATGGCGACTCAGATGAAAGGCGAGCTACGGATAAAAGGCGCGGGAATCTAAATTTTGAAAAACTGGCTGGACAAGGTATAGGCAGCCAACCTTTTCCATCTGACCCCAACCATGGCAACCCTAAAGCCCGCAGTGTCGTCCACCCCTATTTCCGGCTCTACCCCTCCGATGAGCGCTCGGTTGAAGCCACCATCCAACAAATCCGCGATTTCGCCGCCGCTTACGAGAAACAATATGGCGGCCGCTGGAGCTATCGCCTCGACAGCTTCGACGAGGACAACTGTCACACCTTCATCTGGCGGCTATTGCATGACTGCCAATTGGTCGATGCCAAATTGCTCGACCCCAATACCGACATCCACTTTGAAAAGATCAACGGCAAGTATCCGTTGGCCACCGCCAAAGATGCCTTAAACCGTGGTCCTGGCGCACTGACCCAAGCGGGTCCCAATACGGTTCGCCGGCTGATCCGCCCCGACTACATCGCCAAGATGGAGCAGGATACCCAGCGCGCCCTCGACATGCTGGCCAAGCAAGGCATCCGGCCATGAGGCGATGGCGGCCTTCCGGCTTGAATCTGTTTTTGGCATTCCTCATCGGCCTCACGCTGCTGGTGGTGTCGGCTCTGGCCGGTTTTCCCGCTTCGCAAGGCATTTTGACTAAGGCATTCATCATGGCAATCCCACAAAACATCGACAGCAATGGCAAGATCATTCACCCCAATACCGAATTTTACGGGCATCAATATCCAAGAGTGTTCTCCAGCGACTACTTCAACGGAGAAATACTAACACCAGAGGCTGCGGAAAATAGTGAGGACGGCACCGTGTCAATAATGATTAACCGCAATCATAAAATTAGTTATCGTAGTCCTAGCCTCAGACTGCGCGAGCCATATACAGGCCCTATCGACTATCAGCGCTTTGGCATCAAGGTCAATGGCATCTATTTCTTCGGCCTAGATGCGGATGGCCAGATCAACCGACTGCTGACTATAGAGCAGGCACTATTGGAACCGGTCTATATCAAGGCGGACATTTTTGTTGCCGAAATCCGTTCAGCAGAAAAGGTTACTCGCACCCAAATAGGGCGAATCCGATTCAGTTATTGGGCTAGCAGTGGCAATCTTAAAGAAATTTCAGGGTTTCGCCAAAAGGGAAATGGTCACAAACATACTTGGCTAGCCACATATACCGAGCAAGGTGTTTACCAATCTGACCATGAAATCAAATCTCAGGCTTTAACCACCACCTTCCCCACCGACATCCCCCTTAAAATCCTCGGCATCAAGACCGATGGCCGCTATCTGCTTAGCGTCCTGCCAGACGGCAGCGCCGGTTTCCCGCGCCCAGAACTGGATGCGCTGGAAGACAAGCGCCATATCGAACTCTGGGCAAAAGATGGCCAGGTCTATCGCGCCACGCTAATCAGCTTCGTCACCACCGGCGAAAACTGGACCAGCTACGACAAGGACGGTAATTACCTCAAGCGCTGGGGCTACGACATCGAGAACGACCGCGAGGTGGAATGGCAGCAAAAGTTCGACCGTAGCGTGGGTCAGCGCGGCGGCGAGTGGGTGCCGCCACGGCCACAAGACGCGGAAGAGGACTGAGGGCCCATGCCAAACAAAGAGTCCACCATGAGGCGATGGCGGCCTTCCGGCTTGAATCTGTTCCTGGCATTCCTCATTGGCCTCGCGCTGCTGGTGGTGTCGGCTCTGGCCGGTTTTCCCGCTTCGCAAGGCATTTTGACTAAGGCATTCATCATGGCAATCCCACAAAACATCGACAGCAATGGCAAAACCATTAGGCCCGACACGGAGTATTACGTCAGGCACGCTCCGAGGATATTTTCCAGCGATTACTTTAAAGGCGAAATACTGACTCCAGAAGCTGCTGAAGTAGGTAACGAAACCGAAGAAGGTGATAGTACAGCAGCAATAATGAAGATCAATCGTGACCATAAGATCACGCTCCGTAGCGCGGATGTCAGGAAGCGTGAGCCTTATACCGGCCCCATCGATTACGCACGCTTCGGCATCAAGGTCAATGGCATCTATTTCTTCGGACTGGATGCGGACGGTCAGATCAACCGACTGCTGACGGTAGAACAGGCTTTACGTGAACCAGCCTATCTCAAGGCCGACATCCATGTCGCCAGAATTCGTTCCGCAGAGAGGGTACATCGGATACGAACTGGAGCAACCTACTACAGCTACTGGCCTAGCAACGGCCAACGCAAAGAGCTACGCGGCTTCTACGTCAAAACCGATGGCCGCAAGCGTACTTGGCTAGATATCTACACCGAGCAAGGTGTTAAAAAAAAACCTGATCACGAAGCCAACTATCAGGCCAAGCTTGAACCCTTCTCCGCCGACATCCCCCTTAAAATCCTCGGCATCAAGACCGATGGCCGCTATCTGCTCGGCGTCCTGCCAGACGGCAGCGCCGGCTTCCCGCGCCCGGAACTGGATGCGCTGGAAGACAAGCGCCATATCGAACTCTGGGCAAAAGATGGCCAGGTCTATCGCGCCACGCTAATCAGCTTCGTCACCACCGGCGAAAACTGGACCAGCTACGACAAGGACGGTAATTACCTCAAGCGCTGGGGCTACGACATCGAGAACGACCGCAAGGTGGAATGGCAGCAAAAGTTCGACCGCAGCGTGGGTCAGCGCGGCGGCGAGTGGGTGCCGCCGCGACCGCAAGATGCGGAAGAGGACTGAGGTCATGCCCTCTCACGCCAAAAAAAATCAGCCATGAGACGCTCGCGAGCGTCTCCGATTATGCCCCCGCCAGCACCGGAAACAGCGTCAACACCACCTTGCCCAGATTGCGATTGGCCTCGACATACGCATGCGCGTCGGCCACCTGGGCCAAGGGGTAGCTGGAATCCAGCGTCAGGCGCAGCCTGCCCTGCTCCAGCGCCGGCAAGATCCGGGTTTCCAAAGCCCGCGCCAAGCGCGCCTTCACCTCCAGCGGCTGCGGCCGCAGCGTGGAGCCGATCAAGGCGATGCGCTTCATCAGCAGCGCGCCCAGGTTCAACTCCGCCTTGGCGCCGCCGAGCAGGCCGATATTGACCAGCCGCCCATCCGGCTTCAAGGCCGACAGATTGTCGTTCAGATAGGCCCCGCCCACCGGGTCCAGCACCACGTCGACGCCGCCCCAGTCCTTGACCATGGGACCGAAGGCCGGCGTTTGCCGGTAGTTGAACACCCGCGCCGCGCCCAGCTCGCGGCAGAACCCGGTCTTCTCCTCGCTGCCCGCGCTGGCGAAAGCCTGCGCGCCCAACAGGCCGGCCAGCTGGATCGCCGCCGCGCCGACGCCGCTGGCGCCGGCGTGCACCAGCACGGTCTCGCCGGCCTGCAAGCCGGCCTTTTCCACCAGATTGAACCAGGCCGTCATCCAGGCCTCGGGCAGGCTGGCCGCCTCCACCCAGGACAGCCAGTCCGGCTTGGCGATGGCCAAGGCCTCGTCCAGCAGCGCGTATTCGGCGTAAGCTCCGCCGCCGATCAGGCCGAACACCGCATCGCCGGGCTGGAAACGCGAATCCGCGTCCGCCTCCTCCACCACGCCCGCCACTTCCAGGCCCAGAATCGGGCTGGCGCCCGGCGGCGGCGGATACTGCCCGGCGCGTTGCGCCAGGTCCGCGCGGTTGACGCCCGCCGCCATCACTCGCAACAGCAATTGGCCGGCGCCGCGAACCGGCGGCGCGATCTCGTCCAAACGCAAGGTGTCGACTCCGCCCGGAGCCGACTGCACAACTGCCAACATACCCCCTCCTTTCGCTCTCAAGCGACTGATTAGCAATGTCAAATACCTTTGCCAAGGCGGACGCAGGCGCGTATCATCTCCGCCCTTGCCCTGTTCCAGCCTCGCCGGACCGGGCCAACCGAATCTGCATTGGGTTCCCTCACCCCAATCCAATAAAAAGGCCGACATCATGTTTAGCTTTACCCGCCAACAGCGGCTGTCCGCGCTGCTGTGGCTGTCCTTGTTCCACATCGCCATCATCGCGTCCAGCAACTACCTGGTGCAATTGCCCATCACCGTGTTCGGCTTCCACACCACCTGGGGCGCGTTCACCTTTCCCTTTATTTTCCTGGCCACCGATCTGACCGTGCGCGTATTCGGCGCGCCGCTGGCCCGCCGCATCATTTTCGCGGCGATGCTGCCGGCCCTGGCGATCTCCTACCTGATCTCCACCCTGTTCTACCAGGGCGCCTGGCAAGGCGCGTCGGCCCTGGCCAGCTTCAATGTATTCGTCGCCCGCATCGCCGTCGCCAGCTTCGCCGCCTACGCGCTGGGCCAGGTGCTGGACGTGCAGGTGTTCAACCGCCTGCGCCAGCTGAAAACCTGGTGGATCGCCCCCGCCTCGGCCATGTTGTTCGGCAATATCAGCGACACGCTGGCCTTCTTCTTCATCGCCTTCTACAAGAGCAGCGATCCCTTCATGGCCGCCAACTGGGTGGAGATCGCGCTGGTGGACTACAGCTTCAAGCTGCTGATCTGCCTGCTGTTCTTCCTGCCCATGTACGGCGTGATCCTGAACCGCATCCTCAAGCAGCTCAGTTTGCGCGGTGTGGAAGCTCAATTGCACGCGGCTTAAACGACTCCAAGCCCGGGCCGGACGCCCCCAGCAAATGGGGGCTGCCGCGGCTGATTCCAACACGCTAGCGCAAGCCAAACGCGGCCGGATTGATTACAATCGGCCATCATGAGTGAAAACTGCTTCCACTGCGGCCTGCCGGTGCCGCCCGACGTCCGGTTCCCGGTCAAATACCGCGAAGTCGATCAGCCCACCTGTTGCGCCGGCTGCCAGGCGGTAGCCGTCACCATCATCCAGTCCGGCCTGTCCGATTACTATCAGCACCGCACCGAGGGCGCGCGCCAGGCCGAGCCGGTGCCGCTCGAACTGCTGGAGCAGATCAAACTCTACGATTCCGACGAGCTTCAGCGCAGCTTTGTGCGCTTCGAGGCCGAAAACCTGCGCGAGGCCTCGCTGATGCTGGAAGGCATCACCTGCGCCGCCTGCGTCTGGCTCAACGAGCAGCACATCCGCCAGCTGCCCGGCATCGTCAGCGTCGACATCAATTACAGCAATCACCGCGCCCGCGTGCGCTGGGACAATAGCCGGGTCCAGCTGTCCGCCATCCTGGAGGCGGTCAGCGCCATCGGCTACCGCGCCCACCCCTACGACGCCGAACGCCAGGAAGCGCTGAACCAGAAAGAGCGCAAGCAGGCGATCAACCGCCTATGGGCGGCCGGCCTGTCCATGATGCAGGTGATGATGTACGCGGTGCCCATCTACCTGGCGCCGGACGGCGAGATTTCGCCGGACTTCCTGTGGCTGCTGCACTGGTCCAGCTTCATCCTGACGCTGCCGGTGGTGCTCTACTCCGCCGTGCCCTTCTACCGCGCCACCTGGCGCGACCTCAAGACCCGGCGCGTGGGCATGGACACCCCGGTGACCATAGGCATTCTCACCGCCTTCCTGTCCAGCTTCTGGGCCTTGATCAACAAGGTGGAGCACGGCGTCTATTTCGACTCGGTGTCCATGTTCGTGTTCCTGCTGCTGGGCGGCCGTTATCTGGAAGGCATCGCCCGGCGCAAGGCCGGCGAAGCCACCGAAAGCCTGGTCAAGCTGATCCCCGCCTTCGCCCACCGCCTGGCCGGCTGGCCCGCCAGCCGTCAAAGCGAGGAAACCACGGTGACGCAGCTGCGTCCCGGCGACGTGATTCTGATCAAGCCCGGCGAGACCATTCCCGCCGACGGCGTGGTGCTGGATGGCCACAGCGCCAGCAACGAGGCGCTGCTGACCGGCGAAAGCCGGCCGGTGAGCAAAGACGTCGGTGCCGCGGTGATCGCCGGCAGCGTCAACGCCGCCAGCCCGCTGGTGGTGCGGGTGGATCAGACCGGTCAGGACACCCGGCTGGCCGGCATCGTGCGGCTGCTGGACCAGGCGCTGGCGGAGAAGCCGCGGCTGGCGGTGATCGCCGACCGCTTCGCCAGCTGGTTCGTCGCGCTGCTGCTGCTGGCCGCCGCCGGCACTTACATCGGCTGGCACTATATCGAGCCGGACCGCGCGCTGTGGATCATGGTGGCGGTGCTGGTGATTTCCTGTCCCTGCGCGCTGTCGCTGGCCACCCCGGCGGCGCTGACCGCCGCCTCCGGCCACCTGGCGGCGCTGGGCGTGCTGACCACCCGCGGCCATGCACTGGAAACCCTGCCCAAGATCAGCGACGTGGTGTTCGACAAAACCGGCACCCTGACCCATGGCGATATGCGGCTGCTGGACAGCTGGACCGCGCCCGGCCGCGACGCGGCGGCGGCGCTGGCCACGGCGGCGGCGCTGGAACAGGGCTCGGAACACCCGGTGGCGCGCGCCTTGCTGGCCGCCGCCGGAGACGGCCCGCAGCAGGCCGCGGAAGCGCTGCGCAACCACCCCGGCCAGGGCGTGACCGGCCAGCTGGATGGCCGCGCCTGGCGCATCGGTTCGCCGGAATTCATCGCCGCCCAATTGGGCGACTGCCCGCTGCCCGCCGCCGACTGGCACGGCGACAAGACCCTGATCGCGCTGGCGGACGAAACCGAACTGGTGGCGCTGTTCGCCATCGGCGACGCGGTGCGCGCCGACGCGGCGCCGCTGTTGCGCCAGCTGAAACAGCGCGGCCTGCGCGTGCACCTGCTCAGCGGCGACGGCGCCGGCGCGGTGGCCAGCCTGGCGCGCCAGCTGGACATGGACGCCCACATCGCCCGCGCCGCGCCTGAGGACAAGCTGGCCTATGTCGGCCGGCTGCAAGCCGCCGGCAAGCGCGTGCTGATGGTGGGAGACGGCATCAACGACGCGCCGGTGCTGGCCAAGGCCGACGTGTCCATCGCCATGGGCGGCGGCACCGACGTGGCGCGCGCCAGCGGCGACATGGTGCTGATAGGCGACCGGCTGGGGCTGATCGCCAGCGCTTTCGAGCTGTCGCGCAAGACCTTGTCTGTGATTCGTCAAAACCTGTGGTGGGCCGCCGCTTACAATATCGTGGCGCTGCCCTTGGCCATCGCCGGCCATGTCACGCCGTGGATTGCCAGCCTGGGCATGGCGTCCAGCTCCCTCATCGTAGTCGGCAACGCCCTCCGACTGGTCAAACGGAGACCCTGATGGAAAGCCTGTATCTGCTCATCCCGCTCAGCCTGGTGCTGGCCTTCGTCATCGGCGGCATTTTCTGGTGGGCCACCCGCAACGGCCAGTTCGACGACATGGAGGGCCCGGCCCACCGCATCCTGATGGACGACGACAAGCCCAAGGACGCCAAGGACGAGACGCCGCGGCGCGACTGAAGCCCCGCGCTCGCCCAACCCCCTCCCGGCGCGTCCCCGCGCCGGGATTTTTTTGCTCCGACGCGGCGCGCCCGCATGTCCCGCCGCCGGCCCAATCTTCACCCAAATCGAATAAAATCAATGACAAAGCGTCGCAATCGCTTTCGTTATCCGATTTTTGCTGTAAAATCGCGCCCCTTGAGCAATATTAGCTAATCATCATCTAATAATCGTTGGATCCGCCTTGTCCGGCGCCGCGCGCCGGCTTGTCAACTTCCGCACCATCATCTCAGGGTTGTTCGTGAATACCTTACAAGCTCTCGTCGGCATGTTGTTCCTGCTGGGCACCGCCTATGCGCTGTCCACCAATCGCAAAGCCATCAATTGGCGCATCGTGCTGATCGGTCTGATCATGCAAAGCTCGCTGTTCCTGGTCATCAACTACGTGCCCGCCGCGCGCGCGGTGTTCGAAGCCTTCGGCTCCGGCTTCGCCAAAGTGCTGACCTTCTCCGGCGAAGGCGCCAGCTTCGTGTTCGGCGACCTGGCCAAACCCAGCGGCAGCATGGGCTTTTTGTTCGCCTTCATGGTGTTGCCGGTCATCATCTTCTTCTCCGCCTTCAGCGCCCTGCTCTACCATCTGGGCATCCTGCAACGCGTGGTGGCCGGCATGGCCTGGGTGATGAAGCGCAGCATGAAGCTGTCCGGCCCGGAAAGCCTGACCGTGGCCGGCAACATCTTCCTCGGCCAGACCGAGGCCCCGCTGCTGATCCGCCCCTATATCCAGCACATGAGCCGCTCCGAGCTGGCTTGCGTGATGATCGCCGGCATGTCCACGCTGGCCGGCGGCGTGCTGGCCGCCTACGTCGCCTTCCTCGGCGGCAGCAATCCGGCGGAGCAAGCCAAGTTCGCCACCTATCTGCTGATGGCCTCCTTCATGAACGCGCCGGCGGCCGCGGTGTTCGCCAAGATCATCTACCCGGAAACCGACCGCGACCACGCCTCCAGCGACAAGCTGGACTACAGCCAGGACGACGATCAGGGCAGCTTCATCAACGCCATCGTCAACGGCGCGATGTCCGGCATGAAGATGGCCGCCGCGGTGGCCACCATCATCCTGGCCATCGTGTCCATGATCGCGCTGGCCAACTTCGTGGTGAAGGACGGCATCGGCGCCGCGCTGGGCGTCAACGAAATGATCAAGGCCTCCACCAACGGCGTGTTCGACGGCCTGACGCTGCAATACCTGTTTGGCCAGGCCTTCCGCGTGTTCGCCTTCATGATGGGCGTGAGCTGGCACGAAACCCTGGAAGTGGGCAGCCTGCTGGGCCAGAAGATCGTGGTCAACGAGTTCATCTCCTATCTGGACCTGGCCAAGATGAAGGCCGCCGGCACCCTGTCGCCGCAAGCCATCCTGATTTCCACCTTCGCGCTGTCCAGCTTCTCCAACTTCAGCTCGGTGGGCATCTGCGTCGCCGGCATCGGCGCGCTGGCGCCGTCGCGGCAGAAGGAACTGGCCCAGATCGGCATGCGCGCGCTGGCCGCCGCGGTGATGGCGGGTTTCATGACCGCGACCACGGCCGGCCTGTGGATGTCCATTTTCTAAGAACCTGTTTACGATCTGCTGCGCGTCGGCGATACGGCGTTGAAAACAGCTTCGAAATGCTCATGTACCACGCGTACATTCCGCTTTCTCAGCCGTTTTCGCCTTGTCTCGCCTTAGCTCGCGAGATCGTAAACCAGTTCTAAAAGCAATCACCGCGTTTTGATCTAGTTGTAGCGTGGACAAGCCCAAAGGACTTGCCCACGCTACGAACTCAGGCCTTTGTCCGCGGCGTCTTAATCTTTATGCAACATGCAACCCCGCGCTCCGGCGCGGGGTTTTTCATGAACCCGCGGCGGCGTGCTAAGCTGCCGCCATTTTCACGCGCGGCACCGCCAATGGAACGCAAACACTGGGATATTTTCTGCGCCGTGGTCGACAACTACGGCGACATCGGCGTCGCCTGGCGGCTGGCGCGCCGGCTGGCCCACGACTTCGGCCTGGAGGTGAGGCTATGGGTGGACGACCTGGCCAGCTTCGCCCGCATCGCGCCCGATCTGGACCCGGCCCTGCCCGCCCAGCGTCTGGCCGACATCGACGTCCGCCACTGGCCGGCGGACGGCCCGCCCGCGGACACTGTGCCCGCCGAGGTGGTGATCGAGGCCTTCGGCTGCCGGCTGCCGGAGCACTTTGAACAGGCGATGGCCGCCAAGGCGGTCAAGCCGGTGTGGATCAATCTGGAATACCTGTCGGCGGAAGACTGGACCCGCGGCTGCCACCGCCAGCCCTCGCCGCATCCGCGGCTGCCGCTGACCAAGCATTTCTTCTTCCCCGGCTTCGAGGCCGACACCGGCGGCCTGATCTGCGAACAGGGCCTGCTCGACGTCCGCCGCCAATGGCAGGACGACGCGCTGGCGCGCCGCGCCTACTGGCAGCTGCTGGAACTGCCCGAGCCGGCCGCGGACGAGTGGCGGGTCAGCCTGTTCACCTATGAAAACCCGGCGGTCACCAGCCTGCTGGCCGCCTGGGCGCTGGGCGAGCGTCCGATCACCTGCCTGCTGCCGGAAGGCAAGGCGCTGCCGGACGCCGCCCGCGTCTTCGGCTACCCCTTGCGCGCCGGCATGCTGGCGCGCCAGGGCCAGCTGACGGTCAAGGTGCTGCCGATGACCGACCAGGACAGCTACGACCTGCTGCTGTGGTCCTGCGACCTCAATCTGGTGCGCGGCGAAGACAGCTTCGTGCGCGCGCAATGGGCCGGCCGGCCGTTTCTGTGGCACATCTACCCGCAGGACGCCGCCGCCCATCTGGCCAAGCTTGATGCCTTTTTGTCACAGTACGGCGCGGCGCTGCCCGCCGGCGCGGCGCAGGCGCTGAGCGCCGCCAGCCATGCCTGGAACCACGGCGCCGACATGGCCGCCGCGTGGACGGAACTGGCCGCCTGGCTGCCCGCCTGGCGCGAGCATGCCGCCGCCTGGCCGGAAAAATTGCTGGCGGACGGCGATCTGGGCGACAGACTGCTGCACTTTGTCCGGGAAATCGGCTAGAATACGCCGTTTTTCGGAAACCTTTTTTTCCGACTTCAATCAAGAGTTTGGGACTTTTAGTAATGAAAACCGCACAAGAACTCCGCGCCGGCAACGTATTCATGGTAGGCAGCGACCCGATGGTCGTGCAGAAGGCTGAATTCAGCAAATCCGGCCGCAACGCCTCCGTTGTGAAAATGAAGATGAAGAACCTGTTGACCGGCGCCGGCAGCGAAGCCGTATACCGCGCCGACGACAAGTTCGACGTCATCGTGCTGGACCGCAAGGACTGCACCTACTCCTACTTCGCCGATCCGATGTACGTGTTCATGGACACCGAATTCAATCAGTACGAAGTGGAAGCCGACAACCTGGGCGACACGCTGAACTTCATCGTCGACGGCATGGAAGAAGTGTGCCAAGTGACCTTCTACGACGGCAAGGCCATCTCGGTTGAACTGCCGACCACCGTGGTTCGCGAAGTGGAATACACCGAACCGGCCGTACGCGGCGACACCTCCGGCAAAGTGCTGAAGCCGGCTCGCCTGGTGGGCACTACCTTCGAAGTTCAGGTTCCGGCCTTCGTCAACACCGGCGAAAAGATCGAAATCGACACCCGCACCAACGAATTCAAGAAGCGCGCCTAAGCGCCCTCTTGCTTCGCAGTGCCCAAAGCCGCCCGGCGCCATGCGCCGGGCGGCTTTTGTTTTGAGCGCAACGTGTCAGCGACAGGCCATCAGCGCTTGATCCTGGATAAGGGGTCGTCCGGCCGGTAAGTCGGCGTCATCGGCCGCGGCGATCCCACCATCACACAGAGCAAGGCGTCGTCGTCGCCCACATTCTCTTCGCCGCGGTAGATCCCCGGCGGAATCGAGATCAGATCCCGCGGGCCGACGACCGCCTCCCAACGCTCCCCTTCCAAAGATTCGCAAAACAGCTTCACCGTGCCTTGCAACACAAAGAAGATCTCCTCCGCGTCGGTGTGCAGATGCAGGGGGCCGATATGGCCGGGCGGAATCTTCATCGTGGAAAAAGTGAAGTGCACCGCCGGCACGGTATTGCCGTCGGCGGCCACCCCGGTGGCGCCGGTGCCGACATAGCGCATCTGCGCGCGGCCGTACTCCGGCTTGAAATCCGCCTGAAACTTCAAGGCGTCCCAGTCGTAACGGCGGGTGGAACGCAACACGCAACGCGACGCCATCCACTCGGCAAAGCTCTTGTCGGCCGGCCTGGCCAAGGAAGGCAGAGCCTCCCGCACCAATTCATTCAAACGATCATTGTTCATGGTGGTCTTTCAACGGCGGGCAGCCTGCTCGCAGGCTGGAATGTCGAAACCGGAACGCAGGGCGCGGCGCTGGGCGCCCCATTTGTTCCGTCTATGAAACATGATTTCATTAATGAAATCTTCTATAGCCTAGGCAAGCCGAACCCAGGCCAAACATTAGGGAAAACCCTAATATTTTGCTCGGTTTTCACCTCATAAAGTCGATCATGTTCCACAAATAAATCCTTGTTTTATAGGTGGAACAAAAATAAAAACCGGCGCATTCAATGACGACCAGGTTTATGAGGAGAAACAGCAATGCCCCCTATCCGCTTGCCCTGTACTCGACCGTCCCGCGTCCGACGCCCCCGGACGCTGGCCGCGCTCTGCCTGGCCCTGTCCGCGCCCGCCTACGCCGCGGACTGGTCCGACACCTTCATCGGCTACCGCTTCGGCAACGCCTATCAGGAGCCCGGCAACAACCGGGACATCCGCAAACAGATCCTCACCCTCAACCACAGTTCCGCCTATCGCTTAGGCAGCAATTTCTTCGTGCTGGATTACCTGCGCTCCAACGGCGCCGACCCGTCCAGCTCCGGCGCGGACAACGGCGCCACCGAGTTCTATCTCGCCTACCGTCATCAGCTGCAATGGAAAAAGCTCAGCGGCAGCACCGCCGACTTCGGCCCGATCCGCGACTTCTCGCTGCAAGCCGGCTTCGACGTGGAAACCAAGAACTCCGCCTTTTCCCCGGCCAAACGCATGCTGGTCATCGGCCCCACCGCGCAGTTCGACGTGCCCGGCTACCTCAATCTGGCCCTGCTCTACGCGCGGGAATGGGGCGAATGCGGCCTGAACCCCTGCCGCCAGGCGGGCAACAGCAATAGCGTCGCCTTCGATCCCTTTCCGCGCCTGGAACTGGCCTGGGGCCTGCCTTTCCAGTGGGCCGGGCTGCCGCTGAAATTCCAGGGCTACGCCTTTTACAACGCCAAAAAGGGCAAGGATTACCAGAACCGGGACACCACCGCCGAATACCTGATCCGCCCCTCGCTGATGGCCGATATCGGCCTGCTGGCCTTCAAGGCCAAGAACGCGCTCTGGCTTGGCCTGGGTTACGAGCTGCGCCGCAACACCTACGGCAACAGCGGCGGTCCCGGCATCGACACCAATACGCCCAGCCTGAATCTGGAATGGCATTTCTAATCCGCAAACGGCCTCGCGCCCACGCTAACCCTTTCAAGGAGATTTCATGCCGGACAACCTCAAGGACAGACGCATTCTGATCACCGGCGGCGCGCGCGGCCTGGGGCTCGCCTTCGCCGAGAGCGCGGCGCGCGAAGGCGCCGCGGTGGCGATAGCGGACCTGCGCCATGAACAGGCGCAGGCCCAGGCCGAACGACTGCGCGCCGCCGGGCATCAAGCCTGGGCGCTGCCGCTGGATCTGGCCGACCCGGACGCCATCCGCCGCTGCGCCGAGGACGCCGTCCAGCGCCTGGGCGGCTTGGACGGCCTGGTCAACAACGGCGCGGTCACCGATTCCGGCGGCGTCTCCGCCGCCGAGCTGGATATTGAGTGCTGGGACCGGGTGATGGCGGTGAACGTGCGCGGCGTCTGGCTGATGACCATGGCCTGTTCCCAGGCGCTGGGCGCGTCCGGGCGCGGCGCGGTGGTCAACCTCGCTTCCGACACCGCCTTGTGGGGCGCGCCGCGGCTGCTGGCCTACGCCGCCAGCAAGGGCGCGGTCATCGCCATGAGCCGCAGCCTGGCCCGCGAACTGGGGCCGGCCGGCATCACCGTCAACGCGGTCGCGCCCGGGCTGACTCTGGGCGAGGCCACCGAGCAGGTGGCGGCCGAGCGCCACCGCCACTATGTGTCGCAACGCGCGCTGGAACGGCCGCAAACCCCGGACGACGTCTGCGGCGCCGTGCTGTTCTGTCTATCCGACCTGTCCCGCTTCGTCACCGGCCAATTGCTGGCGGTCAACGGCGGTTTCGTCATGCACTGAAGGAAAACCGCCATGAGCGCACTGGACCTGCCCGCTAACGCCGATGAAACCCTGCTCCTCAAGCTGCGCCGACGCTTGCGCCAATGTTTTCCGGAACGCCGGCTCCAGGTGAACGACCGCGTCGTCGCCTACCGCGAATGCGGCGGCGGCGACGCCACCGTCGTGCTGCTGCACGGCATAGGCTCCACTTCGGCCAGCTGGATGGAGGTGGCCGCCGCGCTGGCGCCGTACGCTCGCGTGCTGGCCTGGGACGCCCCCGGCTACGGCGACACCAGCCCCTTGCCGCAGGCCCGCCCCAAGGCCGACGACTACGCGCAGGCGCTGGAAGGCTTTCTCAAAGCCGCCGGCGTCACCCGCTGCGCCCTGGTCGGCCATTCCCTGGGCGGACTGATGGCCGCCGCCCATGCGCGCCGGCATCCGCAGCGGCTGGAACGGCTGCTGCTGGTCTCGCCGGCCCAAGGCTACGGCGCGGCCGATCGGCGCGCCGACGGCGCGCGCGTCCGCGGCGAACGGCTGCGCGCGCTGCACACCCAAGGCATTGCCCAAGTGGCTGCGCAAGCGCCCGCCCGCCTGCTCTCCGCCTCCGCCGACGCCGCCGCGCGCGCCTGGGTGCGCTGGAATATGGCCCAACTCAAGGAGGACGGCTACGGCCAAGCCGTCGAACTGCTGACTGGCGACGACATCGCCCGCTACGCGCCGTCGCCGCTGCCGGTGACGGTGTTCTGCGGCGAGCGCGATCTGGCCACGCCGCCGGCGGATTGCCAGGCCGTGGCCGCCGCCTTCAACGCGCCCTTCCATCTGATTCCCGGCTGCGGCCACGCCTGTCACGTGGAGGCGCCGGCGGCGCTCGCCGACTTGCTCAGCGCCGCTCTCGCCCCGTCCCACCCCCACACCAAGGAAGCCCATCATGGATGAGCAGAACCTCAACGACGCGGCCGCCCGCTATACCGTGCCGGCCCTGGAGCGCGGCCTGCGCCTGCTGGGCGAATTCAGCCGCGGCGAGCCCACGCTGAGCGCGCCGGAGCTGGCGCGCCGGCTGGCGCTGCCGCGCTCCACCGTGTTCCGCATGCTGGCCACGCTGGAACAGCTGGGCTTCATCGAACGCGCGGAAGGCGGCCGCGACTATCGGCTGGGCATCGCCGTGCTGCGCCTGGGTTTCGAATACCTGTCCTCGCTGGAACTGACCGAACTGGGCCTGCCGGTGCTGGGCCGGCTGCGCGACCGGATCGGCCACGCCTGCAGCCTGGTGGTGCGCGACGGACGCTCCATCGTCTACGTCGCCAAGGTCAACCCGCCGTCCTGGATCGCCTCCAACATCAATATCGGCGCCCGGCTGCCCGCTCACGCCACCGTGTTCGGCCGCATCCTGCTGTCGGAACTGCCGCTGGAGAAACTGCGCGAGCTGTATCCGGAAGAGCATCTGGACATCCATTCCAGCCAGACCCCACGCAACACGCTGGAGCTGTTCCACCTGCTGCAGCAAGACCGGGAGCGCACCTGCCTGGTGGGTGAAGGCTTCTTCGAAACCAATATCTCCACCGTGGCGGCCCCGGTGCGCAACCACGGCGGCGCCATCATCGCCGCCATCGGCGCCACCCTCCCCATGCCCAGGCTGGAGCCCGGCCAAGCCGATGCGCTGGCCGGCCACATCCGCGCCGCCGCCGCCGAACTGTCCCGCGCGCTGGGCCACGCCGGCGGCGGCATGGGCAAAGTCATCCACCTGTGAACGGAGCCTCCGATGAGCTTTTGCGATCTTGATCAGTCCGTCGCCGTCGTCACCGGCGGCTCCTCCGGCATCGGCCTCGCCTGCGTCGAACAATTTCTCGCCGCCGGCGCCGCGGTGGCTTTTTGCGGCCGCGATCCCGCCCGGCTGGCTCAGGCCGAAGCGCTGCTGCGGCAACGCTTCCCCGCCGCCCGGCTGCTGGCCCGCGCCTGCGACGTGCTCGACCGCGAAGCGGTGAACGCCTTCGCCGCGGAAACGGAGGCCGAGCTGGGCCCGGCGTCCATCCTGGTCAACAACGCCGGCCAGGGCCGCGTGTCCACCTTCGCCGACACCAGCGATGAAGACTGGCTGGACGAGCTGCGGCTGAAATTCCTGTCGGTCATCCATCCCACCCGCGGCTTCCTGCCCCAGCTGGAGCGCCGCGCGCCGGCCGCCATCGTCTGCGTCAACTCGCTGCTGGCCCTGCAGCCGGAACCGCATATGGTCGCCACCTCCGCCGCCCGCGCCGGCGTGCTCAATCTGGTTCGCTCGCTGGCCACCGAGTTCGCCCCGCGCGGCGTGCGCGTCAACGGCATCCTGATCGGCCTGGTCGACTCCGGACAATGGCGGCGGCGCTTTGCCGAGCGCGAGGACCCGGCGCAGGACTGGGACCAATGGAGCGCCGCGCTCGCCGCGCGCAAACAAATTCCGCTCGGCCGGCTGGGCCTGCCGCAAGAGGCCGCCCAAGCCGTGTTCTTCCTCGCATCCCCGCTCTCTTCCTACACCACGGGAAGCCATCTCGACATCTCTGGAGGCCTGTCGCGTCATGCCCGATAAACACACTGTCACCGTCGGCGAAGCGCTGGCGATCTTCCTCGAAAACTGCGGCGTCAAAGCCGCCTTCGGGGTGATCTCCATCCACAATATGCCCATACTCGACGCGCTGAACCAACGCGGCCGCATCCGTTTCGTGCCGGCGCGCGGAGAGGCCGGCGCCGCCAATATGGCCGACGCCTGCGCCCGCACCACCGGGCGGCTGGGCGTCTGTCTGACCAGCACCGGCACCGCCGCCGGCAACGCCGCCGGCGGCATGGTGGAGGCACTGACCGCCGGCACGTCGCTGCTGCACATCACCGGCCAGATCGAAACGCCCTATCTGGACCAGGAGCTGGCCTACATCCATGAAGCGCCCGAGCAGCTCGGCATGCTGCGCGCCGTGTCCAAGGCCGCCTTCCGCGTGCGCAACGCGCAAACCGCGGTCGGCGTGTTCAAACAGGCGGCGCGCGCCGCGCTGAGCGCGCCCTGCGGACCGGTCAGCATAGAAATCCCCATCGACATCCAGGCCGAGCGCATCCCGCTGCCGGCCGATCTCGCGCCGCTGCCGCCCTTGATCGCCGTCCCGTCCGAGGCCGCGCTCGACGCGCTGGCGGACCGGCTGGCCGCGGCGCGCCGGCCGCTGCTGTGGCTGGGCGGCGGCGCGCGCGGCGCGGCCGACGCGGCTCAACGCTTGCTGCGCCTGGGTTTTGGCGTGGTCAGCAGCACCCAGGGGCGCGGCATTGTGCCGGAAGACGATGAACGCAGCCTGGGCGCTTACAACCTGCACCCGCCGGTGGAGACCCTCTATCAAAGTTGCGACGCCATGCTGGTGGTCGGCTCCCGCCTGCGCGGCAATGAAACCCTGAAATACCAGCTCAAGCTGCCGCGCCCCTTGTACCGCATCGACGCGGACCCCGCGGCGGAAGGCCGCGGCTACGTCGACGACGTCTTCGTCTGCGGCGACGCCGCGTTGGCGCTGGACGGGCTGGCGCGGCGGCTGGAAGGCCGGATGCGCGTGGACCCGGCCCTGCCCGCCGACCTGTGGCGCGCGCGCCAGGCCGCCGTGGACGCGCTGCTGGACGGGCTGGGCCCCTATCGCCGCCTGGTGGAAACCTTGCAAGCCCGCATTGGCCGCGACTTCAACTGGGTGCGCGACGTCACCGTCTCCAACAGCACCTGGGGCAACCGCCAGCTGCGGCTGTTCTCCGCCACCACCGGCGTACACGCGCTGGGCGGCGGCATCGGCCAGGGGCTGGCGATGAGCATAGGCGCCGCCATCGGCGCGGCCGCCTACGGCAGCGGCCGCAAAACCCTGGGCCTGGCCGGCGACGGCGGCTTCATCCTCAATCTGGGCGAGCTGGCCACCGCGGTTCAGGAACAGGCGGATCTGGTGATGATTCTGATGAACGACCAGGGCTACGGCGTGATCAAGAACATCCAGGACGCCCACTACGGCGGCCGCCGCTGCTATGTGGACCTGCACACTCCGGACTACGCCCAGCTGTGCGCCTCGCTGCGGCTGCCGCACCGCAAAGTGAGCCGGCTGGAGGAACTGGATCAGGCGCTGGCCTCGGCGCTGGAGCACAGCGGCCCCTTCCTGCTGGAAATCGACATGCTGGCGATAGGCCGCTTCAAAAGCGCCTTCGCCGGCCCGCCCACCAAGCAACAGGACTGAGCCCATGAACCGCTCTCATCCCAAACCCGTGCTGGACATCGCCCTGGTGGGCTGCGGCGCCGTCGGCGCCGGCGTGCTGGAGGGGATCGCTGCGGAGCCGGCCCTGCGCGTCGACCAGGTGCTGGTGCCCGCGCCGGACGACGCCCGCGTCCGCGACACCCTGGCCCGCCTCGCCCCGCAGGCGAGGCCGCGGCGCGCGCTGGACCCGAACGCGCCCGCGCCGGATCTGCTGGTGGAATGCGCCGGCCACGCCGCCGTCGCCCAACACGTGCTGCCGGCGCTGGAGCGCGGCATCGACTGCCTGATCGTCTCCGCCGGCGCCTTGACCGAAGACGGTTTGGCGGAACGGCTGGAACAGGCGGCCCGGCGCGGCGGCGCGCAAGCGCGGTTGCTCTCCGGCGCCGTCGGCGCCATCGACGCGCTGGCCGCCGCTCGTCTGGGGGAGCTGGAACAGGTGAGCTACACCGGCCGCAAGCCGCCGCTGGCCTGGCGCGGCACGCCGGCGGAACGGGATTGGGATCTGGCGGCCTTGAGCCAGGCGCAATTGATCTTCTCCGGCAGCGCGCGGGAAGCGGCGCGGCGTTTTCCCAAGAACGCCAACGTCGCCGCCACCGTGGCGCTGGCCAGCCTGGGCCTGGACCGGGTGCAGGTCCGGCTCTACGCCGACCCGGCCGTCCACGGCAACCAGCATTGCATAGACGCCCGCGGCGGCTTCGGCGAGCTCAGTCTCAGCCTGCAAGGCCAAGCGCTGCCCGGCAACCCGAAAACCTCCGCCCTCACGGTTTACAGCGTGGTCCGAGCCTTGCTCAACCATGTCCGGGCCATCGCCATCTAGGAGCCATCATGAGCACACTCTCCTCCCCCCTGCCCATCTGCGTCGCCGGCGCGTGGCGGCCAGGTCGCGGCGATCTCTATCACAGCCGCTACCCCGCCACCGACGAAGCCGTGGCCTGTCTGCACGCCGCCAGCCTGGACGATGTGGAAGAAGCCGTCCAGGGCGCGCAACGCGCCTTCGACGCCAGCGGCTGGCCGCAGTGGAAGCCGCACCAACGCGCGCGGGTGCTCTACCGCGTGGCCGAAGGCATCCGCGCGCGCGCCGAAGAACTGGCCCAGTTGCAAAGACTGGACAACGGCAAACCCATCCGGGAAACCCGCGCCTTGGTGGCCAGCGCCGCCGACACCTTTCAATTCTTCGCCGCCGCATGCGAAACACTGGAAGACAGCGTCACCCCCTCGCGCGGCGATTATCTGAGCCTGAGCCTGCACGAGCCCATGGGCGTGGTGGCCGCCATCACCCCCTGGAACTCCCCCATCGCCAGCGAGGCGCAAAAACTGGCGCCGGCCCTGGCCGCCGGCAACGCCGTGGTGCTGAAACCGGCCGAGGCCACGCCGCTGCTGGCGCTGGAGTTGGCCAGAATCTGCGAACAGGCCGGCCTGCCCAAGGGCCTGCTCAGCGTGCTGCCAGGCAAGGGCTCGCTGATCGGCGACGCCATCGCGCGTCATCCGCTGGTGCGGCGCGTGGCCTTTACCGGCGGCACCGCCACCGGCCGCCACATCGCCGCGCTGGCGGCGCAAAAACTGATGCCGGTATCGCTGGAGCTGGGCGGCAAATCCCCGACCATCGTGTTTGCCGACGCCGACCTCGACCACGCCGTGGCCGGCGTGCTCTACGGCATCTTCAGCTCCTCCGGCGAATCCTGTGTCGCCGGCTCCCGGCTCTTCATCGCCCGCCCGCTGTACGCCGATTTCATCGCCCGGCTGTCGGCCGGCGCCCGGCATTTGCGCCTGGGCGACCCGGCCGACCCCGCCACCCAGATGGGGCCGCTGATCAGCGCCGCCCACCGCGAGCAGGTGGAAGCCCATGTGGCGCGCGCGCTGGAAGACGGCGGCCGCCTGCTCTGCGGCGGCGAGCGTCCGCGCGGCGCCCTGTTTGATCGCGGCCATTACTACCCGCCCACCATCGTCGACGGCCTGGACAACCAGGCGCGGCTATGCCGGGACGAGGTGTTCGGCCCGGTGCTGGCGGCGCTGCCCTTCGACGACGAGGCCGACCTGATCGCCCAGGCCAACGACAGCGTCTACGCGCTGGCGGCCGGCGTCTGGACCCGAGACGCGCAACGCGCCTGGCGGATGGCGCGCGCGCTGCAGGCCGGCACCGTATGGATCAACACCTACAAGCAGTTCTCGGCGGCCACCCCCTTCGGCGGCTGGCGTGACAGCGGGCTGGGCCGCGAAAAAGGCCGCCACGGCATCTTGCAGTATATGGAACAGAAAGGCGTGTACTGGGGGCTGAACCCCGAGCCGTTGCCCTGGGCTCGCTAAACCGCATTCCACCGGCTTCACAACAAGAGGAGGATCCGCCATGGCGGTGCTTGGCATAGACGAAGTGAACTATCGCGCGGCCGATCTGGCCGCCTGCAAACGCTTTTTCCTGGATTGGGGACTGCGCCTGGAGCGGGAAAGCGATCAGCAACTGGAGTTCCGCAGCCTCAACGACTGCGTGGTGCGCGTCTCCCATCCGGACCTGCCCGGACTGCCCGCCGGCCTGGAGGAAGGGCCCACCTTGGTGGAAGTGGTCTGGGGCGTTGAAAGCGCCGGCGATCTGGATCAATACGCCGCGCGGCTGCGCAATCTGCCCGGCTTCCGGCTCGAAGCGGAGCGGCTGCGCTGCCAGGACCCTTGCGGCCTGAGCATCGCGCTGCAAGTCAGCCGCAAGCGCCCGCTGCAACTGGACTGCGCCCGCTTCAACAGCTGGAGCGAACGGCCGCGCGTGGATCAGCGCGCCCCGGTTTACGAACGCGCCCAACCGATAGAAGTGGGTCATGTGGTGCTCTTCGTCGACCAGCGCGAAGCCATGGTGCGCTTTTACTGCGACCGGCTGGGTTTCGCCCTGTCCGACCAATACCCGCAACGCGGCAGCTTCCTGCGCTGCGCGCCGCGCGGCGGCCACCACGACCTGTTCCTGCTGCAATTGCCCAGTGGCAAGAAAGGCCTCAACCACGTGGCTTTCGCCGTGCGCGACATACACGAAGTGATAGGCGGCGGCCTGGCCATGGACCGGCTCGGCTGGAAAACCGAACTGGGCCCGGGCCGCCACCCCATCTCCTCGGCCTACTTCTGGTACTTCGAAAACCCGGCCGGCGGCCTGGTCGAGTACTACAGCGACGAAGACGAACTGACCGAAGCCTGGCAGCCGCGCGATTTCGAGCCCGGCCCGGAACGCTTCGCGGAATGGGCGGTGGCCGGCGGCCTGGACGGCCATACCCGCCGCCCCAAACACGCCGAGACGCCGCGTCGGGGCTTTCTCACCGACAAAACCGGCGAAACCGACCGCTAAACCGCACCCCGTCCCAAGGAGAACCCCATGAGCCGAGTCATCCCGTCCCGCTATCTGGAGCCCCGCCAGGCGCAGCAAACCGCCCCCACGCCTTACGAAGACCTACTGGGCGACGCCCTCGAACGGGCTTACGCGCAGGAAGTCCACGAGCTGAGCAGCCTGGTGGCCCACCTGAACCAGCACGGCCCGTCCGCGCCCAACGGCGGCAGCTGGAACGAAGCGCTGTTCCGCGCCGAAATGGCGCGTCTGGCCAAATAAAACTACCGAGGAGAACATCATGAGCGATTTCAGCATGGAACAGATCGACGCCTACCTGGCCAAGGGCCTCAAAGACCGCTGGCACATGGTCTGTCCGTCCAGTTTCGTCAACGACCGCGCCGTCAGCCTGCGCCGCCTTGGCTACAAGCTGGCGCTGTGGCGCGAGCCCGCCAGCGGCAAGGTCCACTGCCTGGAAGACCACTGCCCGCACCGCGGCGCGCCGCTGTCCATGGGCTTTGTGCTGGGCGACCGCCTGGGCTGCGCTTATCACGGCGTGGAAGTCGACTGCCGCGGCACCGTCACCCGGGTGCCGGGCAGCCCCGGCTGCAAACTGGAAGGCGCCAAGGCCACACTCGCTTTTCACGTGGAGGAGCAGGCCGGCATGATCTTCATCTACAACGCCAGCCAAGAGGTGGACGCGCCGCCTCCGCTGCGGCTGCCGGAATATCTGAGCTCCGAGGAATGGAGCCACTTCCCTTGTTATGTGGAATGGGGCAACGACTACCGCTACGCGGCCGACAATGTAATGGACCCAATGCACGGCGCCTTTCTGCACAAGCAATCCCACACCATGTCCGAGGGCGCCAGCCAGGCTGAATTCGCCATCCGGGATCTGGAACAGGGTTTCGTCTTTGAGAAAACCGGGCAGAAGAACGTCAACTTTGACTGGACCGAGCTCATAGACGACGGCGCGGCGATGTGGCACCGGCTGGAAATCCCCTACCCCAAGACCGGCGGCCCCGGCGGCAACTTCACCATCATCGGCATGTACACCCCGATCAGCCGCGAACTGTGCGCGGTGGTGTTCTGGCGTTGCCGCAAGGTCAGCGGCTGGCAGCGCGATGCCTGGCGCTTTCTGTATAAAAACCGGCTGGAGGCGCGTCACTGGCAGGTGCTGGAACAAGACCGGGTGGCCTTGGAAAACATGGAGCTGGACGCTTGGGACCGGGAGTTCCTGTACCAGCACGATATGGGCATCGTGCGCCAGCGCCGCTATCTGCGCCGCCTCGCCGCCGAACAGATGGCTGCCGCTCAAGGCTGAACCCCGCGTCGGAGCGGCCATGCCGCTCCACGCCCGCAACGAGATCCCGCCATGACTCAAACCCTGCTCACCCTGCGCCTGGAGGCGATGCGTCGCGAAGCCGACGGCGTGCTCAGCCTGGAGCTGGCCCGGCCGGACGGCGGCCCGCTGCCGCAAGCCGAGGCCGGCGCCCACATCGATCTGCACCTGCCCAACGGCATGGCGCGCAGCTACTCGCTGGTCACGCCGCGCTGCGCGCCGCGCGCCTACGTGGTGGCCGTCCAGCTGGACCGCGCCAGCCGCGGCGGCTCTCTCTACATCCATCAGCAGCTGCGCGTCGGCGCGGAACTGCCGGCTTCCGCGCCCCGCAATCATTTCCGACTGGAAGAAAGCGCCGGCCAAACCGTGCTGATCGCCGGCGGCATCGGCATCACGCCCATCTACAGCATGTACGCGCGGATGCGCGGACTGGGCCGGCCGGTCAGCCTGCTCTACTGCGCCCGCGCGCGCGAACAGGCGGCGCTGGCCGACGACATCGCCCGCGGCGGCCAGCCGATAGACTGGCATATCGACGCCGAAGCCGGCTGCCCGCCCAAGCTCGCCGGCTTTCTGGAACGCTTCCCCGCCGACAGCCATTTCTATTGCTGCGGCCCCGGCCCCATGCTGGACAGCTTTGAGCAAATATGCGCGGACCTGGCCCTGCCCCATGTCCACATCGAACGCTTCGCCGCCAAGCCCGCCGCGCAGGCCGACGCCGCCGAGCGCGCGCCCTACGAAGTGGTGCTGGCCCAAAGCGGGCGCAAGCTCAATGTGGCCGCCGGCCAATCCCTGCTCGACGCCTTGCTGGCCCACGGAGTCAAGGTTGACTGCAGCTGCCGGGAAGGCATTTGCGGCGCTTGCGAAACCCGGGTGCTGGACGGCGAGCCGGAGCACCGCGACTCGGTGCTGAGCCCGGCCGAGCGCCGGGCCGGCAACACCATGATGATCTGCGTCTCCGGCTGCAAGAGCCGGCAGCTGGTCCTGGATCTGTAAAACGCGCGCCCGCGATGGGCGCGACGGTCTCCCCCTTCACCACAACCAGCCCCAGGCGGGCCGGCGGGGAGCCTTTGCGCCCGCCCGCCGCCGGCGCGCCTCGAGCGGCAACAAGACCGCCCCACGCAATAGGAGAAAGAGCAATGAACACACGCAATCAACGCTGGCTGGGCGTGGCCACGCTATTCCTGGTGGTCGCCATTTCCTACGTAGACCGGATCAATATCGCGGTGCTGATCACCCAGAACGACTTTCTGCGCCACCTGGGCATCACCGTGCACGATCGCGGCGCGCAAGGATTGCTGGCCACCGCCTTCATGGCCGGTTACGGCCTGTCCGCCATCCTGTTCACCCCATTTTGCGCCGCTTTGTTCGGCGTGCGCCGCAGCCTGATCTACGGGCTGTGCCTTTGGGGGCTGATCACCTTCGTTTCGCCCTGGTTCAACAGCTACGGCATGTTGCTGACGTCGCGCGCGCTGCTCGGCTTCGCCGAAGGGCCGCTGTTCGCGCTGGGCTCCTCCTACATCAAGGCCCATTTCGACAGCGGGGAAAGCGGCAAGCCCAACGCCTTGTTCAATATGGGCACCGGCCTCGGGCTGGCCGTCGGCTATCCGCTGATCGGCTACACCGTGGCGCTGCTGGACTGGGAATCGTCCTTCCACCTGCTGGGTCTGCTCAATGTGCTGCTGGGCGTGCCGCTGGTGCTGGCCTTCGTGCGCATGCCCCTCTCTTACGCCGCCTTGCCGCGGCCGGAGTCCCCGCGCGCCGCGCTCGCCACCGTGGCCGATCTGTTCCGGGGGGCCTTCCACACCCGCCACATCCTGACCATGACCCTGCTCACCGCCGCTTTTCTCGCCTATCTGTGGGGCAGCAGCAACTGGCTGCCGGCCTATCTGCAACAGGCGCGCGGCTTCTCCCTGCGCGAAATGGGCTGGCTGGCCTCGCTGCCGCAATACGCGGTGGTGTTGGGCGTGCTGCTGGGCGGCCTGCTGCTGGACGTCACCCCGCGCCGCCGCGTGCCTTTGATCTTCGTCTTCGCCAGCCTGGGCGTGGCGCTGGCGGTGCTGCTGGCCATCAACAGCACGGACCGTTACGCCGCCGCCTATTGCCTGACCGCCGCCGGGCTGTGCTGGGGCCTGCAAAGCCCGGCGATCCCCAGCACCGTCCAGTACTACGCGCGGGCCGAGCACGTGGCTTGCGCCTTCGGCATCACCAATGGCGTGGGCGGGCTGACGGCCGGCTTCATGCCGGTGCTGATGGGTTGGCTGATCGGTCTGAGCGGCGACAGCGGCGGCGGCTTCGCCATGGGCTTCGCCAGCCTGATAGGCACCCAGCTGGTGGTGATCGCCTGCGGCCTGGCCTTGCTGCGCGGGGACGCCGTCGCGACGGCTCAGGCGCAAGCCAGGCCGGCGGCCTGAGGCCGGCCGGCGTCAAGGAGGAGGCGCGCCGCTCGCGGCGCTCGTCAACCGGTTCTCAGACGCCGGATCGCCGCCGCATAAAATCCAGCCACAGCTCCGCCACCTGGCGCGGCTGTTCCATCATCGGCAGATGGCCCACCCGCTCCAGCACCCGCTTTTCGCTGCCGGCGATGGCGGCGGCGAAGCAATCCGCGTCCTCCACGTGCAGGATGCGGTCCTCGCGGCCCCAGACGATCAGCGTCGGCGCCTGGATGCCGGCCAGCAGCGGCCGCTGGTCCACGCTGTCGAACAGATCGTCGAAAATCTTGCGCTCCACCGCGGCTCGCTCCGCCTTGCGCGCCGCCGCCACCTCAATGGCGAAACCGGGCACCCGCGGCGGCCGGTACATCGCCCAGTCCAGCATCGCCCGCACCCCGTCCGCGCTGCTCATGTCCAACATTGGGTTTTCCCCGCTGCGCTGCCACAGCTCGGCCATTTCACTGGCGCTGACGCCGGCGCCGGCGGCGTTGAGCAGGGTCAGGCTGGCCGCCGACTGCGGATAGCGCGCGGCGAAGTTGGCGGCGATGGCGCCGCCCATGGAGTTGCCGATCAGATGGACGCGCTCCGCGCCCCAGACCTTCAGAAAGGCATGCAGCCGGTCCGCCTGCGCCTCCACCCGGTAACTGATGTCCAGGCCGGACATGCTGTCGCCGTGACCGGGCAGATCCGGCGCGATCAGGCGCAAGGTCTTGGGCAGGCAGCGCGCCAGCATCGCCCAGTGGTCTTTCTCCGCGCCGAAGCCGTGCAACATCACCACCACCGCCGCGCCGGCCGGCGCCGGACGCTCCAGCCAGCTCAACTCGCCCTGCTCCAGGCGCCGCCGCCGCGGCCTCAGCCCGGCCCAGCGCCGTTGCTGGCGCACGCCCCAGTCAAACAACCATTGCTTGCCGTTCCAGATCCAGCGTCGCCACATTGCGGCCTCCTTGGAGAGAAATCGATGATGAACCGCGCTCAGCCCTGCAGCGCCTGCGCCACCCGTTGCCGCAAAGCCGGCAGCAACTCGGCCTCGAACCAGGGGTGGCGGCGAAACCACAGCTGATTGCGCGGACTGGGGTGGGGCAGCGGCAGCAGCGCCGGCCAGTGTTCGCGCCAACGCTCCACCGCCTCGGTCAGCCGCGGATAACGGCCCGGCAGGTGGTAGCGCTGCGCGTACTGGCCCAGCAAAATCGTCAATTGCACATGCGGCAGGCCGTCCAGCAAGGGCTGACGCCAGGCGGCCGCGCATTGCGGCGGCGGCGGCAGGTCGCCGGACTTGCCGGTGCCGGGATAACAGAAAGCCATCGGCAGGATGGCGATGCGGGTCTCGTCGTAAAACACCGTCTTGTCCACGCCCAGCCAATCGCGCAGGCGCTCGCCGCTGGGGTCGTCGAACGGCAGGCCGGACGCGTGCACGCGCCGCCCCGGCGCCTGGCCGGCGATCAGGATCCGCGCGTCCGGATGCCATTGCAGCACCGGGCGCGGGCCATGCGGCAGGCTGTCCGCGCACAGCCGGCAGGCGCGCACTTGCCGCAGCAGGCCGGCGGCGTCCATGCGCGTCGCCGCTTACAGCACCACGCCGGCCGGCGGCTGGTCGTGGGTCTGGCCGACGGACTGGTGCGGCAGCTCCAGATAGCTGCGCGACTGCATCTCGGTCAGCCGGCTGGCGGTGCGGAAGAATTCGCCGGCCTGCACCCCCTCGGTGTACAGCTGTTCCGGCTCGGCGGCGGCGGAAGCCACCAGCTTGACGCGGTTGTCGTAGAACACGTCCACCAGCCAGGTGAAGCGGCGGGCGATGGACGCCTCGCGCGCGGTGATCTTGGGAATGCCGCTGACGAAGACGGTATGGTATTCGGTGGCGATTTCCAGGTAATCCGTCTGCGCGCGCGGGCCGTCGCACAAGGCCGGGAAGTCGAACCAGATCGCCCCGGCGGCCAGGCGCTTGACCGGAATCTCGCGGCCCAGCACCTCGATGGAGCGCTTTTTCTGCTCCACGCCGTGGCTCAGGCGCTGGAACAGCTGCTCCATCTTCTCCTCGCTGGCCGCGTCCGCCGGCACCATGAACAGCGGTTCGCGCGTCAGCTCGCGCAGCCGGTAATCGTTGCCGCCGTCCACGTTCAGCACTTTCAGCTCGCGCTTGATCAGTTCAATGGTGGGCAGGAAGTTCTGCCTTTGCAGGCCGTTGGGATAGAGGCCGTCCGGCGCGTAGTTGGAGGTGGTGACCAGCACCACGCCGCGATCGAAAAGCGCCGACAGCAGCCGGCCCAACATCATCGCGTCGGCGATGTCGCTGACGTGGAATTCATCGAAGCACAGCAGACGGGTGTCGCGGGCGATCTTGTCGGCATAGGCCAGCAAGGGATCCTTGCTGCCGGCCAGCGCGCGCAACTCGCGGTGCACCTCGGCCATGAAATTGTGGAAATGAATGCGGCGCTTGCGGCGGTAAGGCACGCAGGCGTAGAAGGCGTCCATCAGAAAGCTCTTGCCGCGCCCCACCCCGCCCCAGAAATACAGGCCTTTGGGCACATCCGGGCTGCGCAGGCTGCGCCCGAGGAAGCGATTGCGCTTGTTCTTGAACTCCACCAGCTGATGCCACAGCAGGTCCAGCTCCTCGATCGCCGCCGCCTGGGCCGCGTCGTGGATGAAGCCGGGTTTTTCGCTGGCGGCCTGATACCAGGCCTTGGGGCTGAGATGGGCGTTCCCATCCGGGGAAAAAGTATGCTGGGACATGGGCGGCGGAGTGTGCAAACGCTATAAACGATACGGTCTGCCATCATACCCCGTTTGGACCTGCGGGCAAAAACGATGCGGCCGCCCGATAAGGCGGCGGCGTGTTCTCAAGAAGCGGCTCAATGCCCGCCGCGCGTGGCGATGCGGCAATGAACCGCTTGTCGAAACATTCAGACCTGGCCGTTTCTTTGCGCCCTCACCTTGGCCAGCAGCGCGTCCAACACTTCCCGGGTCCGCTCCGGCGGAGCCGCGGCAATCGCGTACTTGCCGTCCACCACCAGCATCGGCGTGCTGAAAATCCGGTAGTCCTTGGTAAACTTGGCGATGGCCTCCACCTGGGCCTTGACCGCGAAGGAGCGATACACCGCCATGGTCTTGGCCGCGTCCACGCCCGGCTGGCGGCGCAGCCACTTCTCAAACTCCGCCTCGCTGCCCAAATTGATCTTGTCGTGCTGCACCGCGCGGAACGCCGCGCCATGCAAACGGTCCGTCAGGCCGGACACGTTCAAAGTGGCGAACACTCGCGCATACCCTTCCATCGGCTTGCCCCACACCACATGCTTGCGCACCACGCGCACATCCGCCGGCTGGGTCTTCAGCCAGGCGGATACCGTTGTGTCCTGAGCGTAACAATGTCGACATGGATAAGAGAAAAACTCGGCCACCTCGATCTTGTCGCCGCTGGACACTGGATGCGGCTTAGGCAGCACCAGATAATCCTTGCCCACCACGATCTGGGCTTGCGCCGCACCCAAGGCCAACAAAAACCAGCACAATAGCAAAAATGTTCTCATGAAAACTCCGCTCATATGGACTCCGTCACCAGCCAACCAGTTCAGACTCAGGCCGTGACCAGCAAAGTCGGCACCTCGGCTGTCTTTTCCGCCTTATTCAGCGTGACACTCGTCGTCTCTGGAGAGCGCAGACGCTGCAACTCTTCCTTCAACAACTTGACCTCTTCCTGCATTTTTTGGCGTATGTCCGCCTCTGCCTTGCGCACGTCCAGGCTCAGTTTTTTCTCCATTTCCGTAGTCAATCTTTCATCAAGGAACGACTCGTACTTCTTGAACAACTCATCGCGAAAAACATCCAGCTGCAAGCGCAGCATGAGGTTTTCCTCCTCCATTTCGGCCAATTTGTGCTGGAACTGGGCGACATTCATATTGAAGTTCATGCTTTCTCCTAGCAGATGGCTCGCAAACGGCGCGATCAGCTCGTGCCGACAGGCCGGAGCGGGATTCCGGTTAAAAAAATATCCCTCTCCACGCAGGGAGAGGGAGGCAAACATAATGGGTTTGCAATAGACACTAGGCAGCTCAACACCGGGGGATCGGCGTGAGACCCTATGCGGCAGGGCGCCGCACAAGATGAGGCAAGTATGCGCAAGCCCGCCGTCAAAAAATATCTGACCAGTACGAAAAACCGGCCCTGACGCGCTTTTGCGCACACATCGCCGCGGCGGGGCTCAAACCAGGCGGTTAAGAACGTTCAAGCCCTGACCCAGCCGCTGCTGCACCGGCTCCAGCAAGGCCGCCGCCTCCTCGCTGCTGAACAGCAAGGGTTCGTCGCGGCGTTGCAGCACGGTCAGGATGGCTTGCAAACCGACATGGGCTGAGCGGATCTCCATCAAGCCCTGCAACAGGCAGGCGTCCATCTCCGCGCACTGCAAAGCCATCTGTCGGCCAAGATGAAACAGCGCGTGCTGATCCGGCTGGGCGTCGAGCAAATCCTGGTTCAACAGCTTCAGTTGCTCCATCATGGGTAATTGGCCTTTCATCACCGTTCTCCTTAATGAACCTGTTCAACGTCTGCCACATTGCATGATGAGTGCCGGCTTCAGAACGCTCATGCCCCACTTGCGCACTCCGCTTCTTCAGCCGTTTTCGCCTTGTCTCCCTCTCGCGCGCCAGACCTTGAACCGGTCCGGTTCAACACTCCAACACGCGCTCAATGCCGGCGGCGATTTTCAGGGTATGGGTATCGCGGCCATGCAGCCCGCACACGCTCAAACCGATCTGAGCCGTCAGCGGCAGGCTGAGCGCGCAGCCGTCCAGCAAATTGGCCACAGCGCTGTTGCGCTGAGCCAGCCGGTCCAAACGGCCGTAGTCCTCGTCGTCGTCCAGCTCCGCCAGCCTGGGCGGCAGAATCGCCACCGTGGGCATCAACCAGGCGTCGGCCATGGACAGGCGATGCGCGGCGACGGCTTGCAGCGTGCGGCGACGCTCCAGCAGCTCCAGATACCTGACCGCGCTCTGGCCGGCCCCCTGCCGCAGATGTCGGACCACGCGCGGGTCGTAGTAAGCGCCGTCCTCGCTCTCCAGCCGCTCGCCATGCCCGTGCCAGGCCTCGGCCGCCGCCAGCCCGCCCTGGGCGTCCATGTCCGCAATCCAGCCAAGCTCGGGGAAATCGAAACGTATGATGCGGGCGCCTGCCTGGGACAAACGCGCCAAAGCCTCGTCAAAAGCCTGGGCCACGGCGGGGTCCAGATGCTCGGCAAGATAGTCTTCGGTCACGTAAAGTCGGCGTTTTTTCACGTCAGGGGGCTGGCCGCGCGCATGAGAGGGCGTCCAGCCGCTGCTGAGCACCGCGTCCAGGATGGCGCAGCAAGAAACCGAGCGTCCCAGCGTTCCGATGGAATCCAGCGACGGCGACAAAGGCAGACAGCCCTGCATCGGCACCCGCTTCGCCGTGGCCTTGAAACCGACCAGGCCGCAAAAGGCCGCGGGAATGCGCGCCGAGCCGCCGGTGTCCGAGCCCAGCGCGGCAACGCTCATGCCCAGGGCCACGCTGACGGCCGCGCCGGAACTGGACCCTCCCGCCACGCGTTCCGGATCGCCGGGATTGCGCGGGGTGCCGTAATGCGGATTCAAGCCCAGGCTGGAGCAAGCGAACTCGCTCATATTGGTGCGTCCCAGCAGCACCGCGCCGGCCGCGCGCAGCTTCGCCACCACAGTTGCATCCTGCTGCACCGGCGGATTTTGCTTCCGCACCACGGAGCCGGCGGTGGTGATCTGGCCCTGGACGTCGAATAGGTCTTTGACCGATAGGGGAAGGCCCGCCAGCGGCGTGGGATAGAGACCGACGGCGTCGATCTGCCGGGCGGCGGCCAACGCGGCTTGGGCGTCCACATGGATAAAAGCCGCGCCTCCTGCCACCCTATGGCCGGCGATGGCGGTCAGCGCCTGCTCCGTCAGCTCCACGCTGCTGGTTCTGCCCAATTGCAAATCCCGATGCAACTGCATCACGGTCGCTTTCATTCCGCGCCCTCCCCGGCGTTGACGCGGCGGGCATCTCTCCCCTGCGGTTTCTCCACCGACGCCCGGCTGCGGCGCGCCCCAAACTCATGATGTTCCGACATGACGATCTCCCGACTACATTACGATGACTAAAGTGAACTCTCCGTGAAGATGTGAAACCCGCGCGCAGGCGCGGGCCGCCTCGGTTTACCGGGCGGCGTCCGGCTTCAAGCACGGCGCGGCGGCGGCCTCCGAATGGGCCGGCGCTGGCGGCGCGGTCTTGAGCGCCTCATCGGTTTCGATATAAAGGGTTTGCAGGCGGGCGGCGCAATCTTCCAGCACCTCAAGCGAGAGGCGCGCCAACAACTGCAGATGGGACGGTTCGCTGCCACTGCGCTTGGCTTGGATCGCCATGAGCGCGGAACGCAATACAGTGAAGCAATTCAGGGCCTGCGCGCAAGCAAACGCGGTTTGGGACAGCAAGTACTGGCGTTCTTGGCAAGTGGCCGGGGGTGGTTTGGCAAACGTGGGGGAAAAATCAGGAGGAGTCATTGCAGTCTCCAAGTCAGCTTTGGAAGCCTGCTCGGATACGAGCAGGAGCGTGACAAGGTGGCAAGACCGGTTCCATTGTTAAGACCGGCAGCTCCAGAGGAGCTCCCTGCCACGCCCTGCTCAGATGCAAGTGCGTGGCAACAGACGTACGGGGTCCTGGCGGACTCTGCTGGTCTGCGAACAATGGAATTAATAGGCTTGCCTGCCCGGCGCGGCGTTATTTGGCGCAGCGCGAGGCAAAGAGTACTGAGACGGGGGCGGAGCGTCAAGCCAAAGACCGCCTGGACAGACGGGAAGCGGAATGGGGTGTTTTAAAGAGCCTGTTCAAAGCCCGGCGAGCCAAAGCAGGACTTTGAACAGGTTCTTGGAAGGATTCAAATGGCGGACAGCAGCTTCAGCACCGCGGCGGACAGCCGCTCCGCACACAATGCAATGCCATGCTCGGGCGTGCCCTTATCCCGCCCTTGGCCGTCAATGATATTGCTGACCGCCCGCAGCACCAGCACCGGCGTGGAGCCTAGCCGGCGGGCGGCGCGCATCACGCCGGAGGACTCCATCTCAATCACGCCGCGGCCCAGCTCCAGCATCGCGGGAAACTTGTCGGCGGGCACCGGGAACTGGTTGCTGCTGAAGATCAGCCCCGGCTTCACCCCAGGCAGGGCTGTCAGCTTCGCCAACCAATAGGGGGCAGCATCCCATTCCGTTTCCAGCTGAGCATGCGTATTGCTGTTAAACAGGCAGGATTCAAACGGCGTGCCTTTCAGGATCTTGTCGATGCCGTAAAGATCCATCTGCACGACCTTGCTGCCGGCGACGACATCGCCGATCTCCCAGCCATCCCCCACCGCGCCCGAGGTCCCCAAAAACAAGACCAGGTCAATCTCGCGCTGCTGCAGCACCGCCAGCGTGGTCAAGGCGGCGTCTTCCGTGCCCACGCCGGTTTCCGCCAGGTAAAGCTGGTGGAGATTGTGTCTAAGGCTGCGACAGGACAAGGCGCCGAGCATGGGGTCCGGCGACCAGGTCGCGGACAGCTGTTGCGACAGGTGGGCGGATTCGGCGGGGAATGCCGACAATAGCAAGATGTTCATGTAGTGCCTCAATCGTAGGTGGTTTAACTGCGAAATCTCGCCGAGGATACGGCGAGTCCTTCCAACCCTTAGCCGGCGTCTTCCAGCAGCAAGCGCCCGCCGCTGTTCAAATGCTCCACATCGCGAGCGCGCAGCGCATCGGCCGCCACCTGCGCGTCCACCCAGATTTGCGCGGAGAACAGCTTGCCGCGCGCCGGCTTGCCGTCCGCCACCGCCCATATTCTATGTTCGGCGTCCACGGCCACCTCCGCCGCGGCAGGCTCCAGCGCCGCCTGCTCGGTGCGCACGGCGGCCAGCAGCACCGGCTGGCCGTCCAGTTGCGCCGCGCCCATGCTCATCCGGTAATGGCCCTTGCCGTTCCACAGCGCCATGCCCTTGGCGGCCGGCTCCGCCTCCAGCCGCAGCCGGATGGCGCTTGGCGCCTCGCATTGGATGCTCAACGTCATCCGCCGCTTGCCCAAGGCCAGCATCCCGGCTTGGGACCGCTCAGACGGGCCCTTGTTCAACACGCCATAATCCAGTTGCTCTCCGCTCAAGCGCATCACGCAGTTGTCGGCCAACACGGCCTGGCACAAGAGCAGGCCGGCCAGACCGACCGTTGCCCGCTTAATCATCGACTTCATTCCTTGCTCCTCTCTCACTCTTCCGCCCGGCAAACCGCGTCCAGCTGCTCGTAAAACACCTGCTCGTCCACCGTTTCCGGCAGCGCGAAATCCAGCTGACAACGGTTGCCGTTGGCCGTGGTCACGGTTAGCGCCTGCCCCGGCTCGGCATTGTCGAGGAAGACCTTGCCGCCTTCCACCACGCTGGTGACGAAACGATTGTCCGCCGTCAGCACCGACCCGCCGGCGCTCAGCGGCTGGCCCATGCCGTCCTTGACCTCCAGCAGCACACGGCGGGTCTGGAACACGTCGAATTCGACATGACGCACCGCGCCGCGGCTGACTTTCAGCTCCTTGTAGCCGTTTTTCAGCTCCACCGTGCGCGGCAAGCTCTTCACGTCCACTTCCAAGCGGCTGACGTCGTAAGCCGTCAAGTTGGGGATCACCGCGCGGCCGCCGGCGTCAGTCCACACCGCGCCGCCCGGCGTGTTGACCCGCACCCCGGACACCTTGCCGGTGGACAACACGCCGAAACTGTCCTGGATCTGCGCCGGTGACGCGGTAACGCCGTCGCGGTGGAACACCAGGCCGCCGCTCAGCCCGGCGGAAAAATGGCGGCCGGCATAGTTCTGTCCCATGCCCAGCCGGGCGCTGACGTAACGCGGTTGCACGTTGACATTGGCGCTCACCCCAGTGCCGCGGCGGCTCTGTTCCGCGCTCAGCTGATAGCCCCAATACTCGTTGACGGTTTCACTGACCGAGGTATTCAGGCTGGTGTCGCCGCCGCTGCTGCGCACGGTGCTGTTGATGCGGCGTTTTTCCAGCGGCAGGCTCAGATTCAGATACCAGGCTTGATAGCGACGGCCGTCAAAGGAGTTGCGGCCGTTCTCCACGTTCAGATTCAGCGACATCCGCTTGAAGGAGCGGCCCCAGCTGCCCAGCCAACGGCTGCTGACATGCCCGTCAAAGCTATGACTGGTGGAATAGGACAGCCGGAAGCTGCCGGCGCGCTGATGGCTCCAGCCCAGGGAGGCGGAATACTGGGCACGGGTGCGGCGCTTGCGCGCTTCGCCGGCCTGTTCTCGGCCATAAGCCGTCGTCGCCTCGCCCAGATCGCGGTAGCCCTCGGATTGAAACGAGGCCGACAAGGACGCGCTCAGCGCCTCGCTCATCCGCGTGCTCATCGCCCAGTTGGATTGATGGCCGAACACGCCCTCTTCCCGCGCATGGGAACTCACGCCGCGCGCACTCAAGCTGGTGTCGGCGCTCAGGCCAACATCCACCCCCAGGCCCAGGGCCTGGTATTGCGGCGTGCCGAGCGCACCCAGCGTCCCTTGCGCCCGTTGTCCCAGCGCCCAACTGCCGGAGCCGGTCAACAGCAAGGGGGCCTCGCCGTCGTCGGCATAGTCGCGCAAACGGCCCATGGCCAGCGAATAGCCCAGCGGCGCGGCCGCATCCAAGCCCAGGCTTGCCGCCGGCACGGTGAAGCGCCGCTCGCCGCCATCGCTTTCCACCACCGTCACTTCCAGATCGACATGGCGGTTGTTGAGGCGGATATGGTCAAAAGAGAACGGCCCCGCCGGCACTTGCGCGACATGGATCAACACCCCCGCCTGCCGCACTTCCACCCGCGCCACGCTATTGGCGATGCCCTCCACCCGCGCGCCGGGGCCGCCCTGCTCCAGGCCGCTCTCCGGCGTCCATTGCGCGCCCAGCAACTGACCGGCGGCAAACAGCGGACTGTCGACATTGATCACCCCCAGCTGCAGGCGCGCGCGCTGGGAGACGAAGGAGCGTTGGGCGTAAGCGCCCAGATCGCTGAACTGCCCCTGGCCGTTATTGGCGTAGTAGAACTGGCGGCTGCGCACAATCCAGTCGCCGACGTTGACGCCGGCCTCGGTGTCCAGCGACAAGCTGCGGCTGCCGCCGCCCAGGCCCTGATAGCTGCTCGCGCTGAGGTCGTAGTTCAGCATGCCGCCGACGCCGCCGCTTTCCAGCTGGATCTCTTCTTGCGGCTGCGGCAGGATGGCCGCGGTGGGCACCAACAAAGCCACCCGGTTCAGATTGGGGTTTAGCTGTACCTGGGTCCGCGGCCAAGCGCCGACAAAGTCGTAACAGCCCGGCGCCACCGAGACGCCCTCCGCCTCATCCGGCGGCGGACCTTGCAGCCGCGCTCGCTCCAACAATGCAGGGCTAAAGCACAGCTGGCCTTGCGCGTCGAACTCCACCTCCACCTCGCCCAACGCCTCGCCATTGAGCGACAAGCTCACTTGCTGACGCCCCTCGGCAAAGCGCGGCTTGCCGCGAAAGTACTCGGCCAAGGCCGGGTCCAGGCCGCGCGCGCGCAAGACATCGGCGTCGAACATCGCCTCATCCGCCGCTTCAACGTCCAGCGCCAGCGTCGTGCCCAGCGCTAACAGCAGGGCCGCCGCCAGCGGCCGGCGTTTCCAGGATCTTGCCGGCAGCCGGACATTAGCCCACGCCTCTCCACACCTGTTTTGCACCAGGGGTTCTTGTCCAACCGCCATTTAGCCGGCCTTGGTCGTCAAGGGCGCGTCATAGCTGTCCACGCTAAAGCCGTACAGAGTAGCCGGGTACAACCTGACTGCCTCGACCTCGGTATCCGTAACCGGGAACGACAGCGTTTGCCCCGGCAACACATAACTGCGCCCCAGCTGCACTACAGTACCCTGCGGCTGAAGATTCACCACTTGCGCCATCCGCACCACATAAGGGCTGTCATTAGCCAATGTCAGTTGCCCATCGCTCAAGGACCACTTCAACAATTTCCATGGCTCACGATTTACCGGCAAACCCTTGGGGTGGATCAGCAATGGCAAAACTTGGCGAACTGCAACCCTCACCTTCAAACTACCACTCCCCGATTTCTGCGGAATGCCTTCAAAAACCACCCGCTTCAGACGCTGAGTTTGCAATGAGTGCTTATTTAGCAACATAAAACGCACCTGCTGGGACTTACCCGCCTCTACCCTCGTCACCGGCGGCGTTAGCATCACCAGCGCTTCCTCATCGCCATCCTCCGACAGGTTTTCAATCTTTGAATACAAGAGCAGCGGTCGGTCTTCCGTGTTTTTCAACAACATCGAGCCACTTCCATCCGCTTCATTCAGTGACACTATTGTTGTCTCTGGCAGCATCCCATCAGCCTTGGCACCAATCGACATTAACATCCCAAAAAACAGAACCCCCCCCCAACCCATTACATTCACAAGCATAGCAATCACCCAAAAATCAAGATCCCTCCTCTTAATGAGGAGGGATCATAAACATTTAGCGCAACAGGCGCCAAATACAAACCCACACCCTTCAAACAATCTTCAACATAAAGTCAAGCACATCCATTAAATATAATTCAACTCCATAGTTACCAAACCAAAAAAATCTTCTTGATCGCCAATCTTCAAATTTTTATCAATCGAAATAGTATTGTTAATGGCGCCTTGAAATTTCTTAAAAGAAACAGGAACATTGTTCTTGTCCAGTGGGGTATAATATAATTTCTGACTCACATAACTGCTGCCACCATCCCTTTCACCCCCCCAACCACTCTTTCCATCATCAGACACTCCATACTTTACACCATCTACCACACCATCTTTTTCATTAAAAACCTTTAACGATTCATCCACCAAGGTAAAACGATGATATCCGAAATTTTCTCCCTTAGATGTCTTCCCCAACCCAAAACACTCACCCCTGCTGAATCTCTCTGGATTGAGAACAGAATTTACAGTTGAAGATTGACCATCAACAAATTTAACGCTTACTCTCGTAGCACTGCCACAATCTATGGAAAATGGCTGCTTCTTACTATGAGTAGTGACGTAAGCTTTACTTGTACTCGCTGCCACAGCTCGGCTATCAATTACTTCATAGTCAAATTCCCCTCCCGCTGCAAACACCACCTTACACGCCACTGGCTTAATAGAACCTTTCACGCTAAACTGGCCATTAACTAATGCACCACCAGAAGCGCCAGTTACCCCTCCAAAATACAACACACCAGTTAAGAAAATTAATTTTACAGTTGCTCTCATCTCAGTTCACCAAATTAATAAAACCGTTACTAGGAAACCATATTGTAATCACACATTACCAATAAAAACATATGACCAGTACGAAACCAGCTCAGAATAGCAAACACACCCCCCCAAACCCAATCCACCAAAACACCATTGCACCCCATTAAAACCCACACAAGAAAACGACATCACCCACCAATAAAAACAATAAAAAATCAATCATTTTCAACCATAAATCTTATAGATTCCGCCCATAAAAACCGACCGCGTCGATAACAAGCATCATGATCACCACCCCGCATAAACAACTTGAATTTAGGCTGCGGACTGAGTTGATAAAGGCGTTCACCCAATGCCATCGGTACCACTTCGTCGCCGGAGCAATGGATGAATAGTTTCGGCGCGGCAATGGCCGGCAATTTGGAATAGGAGGAGAAGTTATGGCGGATCAGCGCGTCAAACGGCAACCATGGGGCGATATAGGATTTGGCGATGTCCGCGACGGACAAGAAACCGCCGTCGATAATCACCCCGTCCACACCCAGCGACACCGCGGCCATGTCCATGGCGATGGCACCGCCCAGGGAGTGGCCGTACACCAGATGCTTGGACGCCTCCGGCGACAGCTTCTTGAACGCTTGCCAGGCGGCCCTGGCGTCGGCGTAGACCGAACGCTCGGATGGCAAGAACCATGCGCCGCCGCCATAGCCGCGGTAATCGATCGCCATCACCGCCAGGCCCAGCCGGCGCAGGCTGAGAATCAAATCGATATCGGTGTGCAAGGTGCTGTCGTTGCCGTGCAGAAACAGCACCGCCGGCGCGGCGGGCGATTCGGCCGGCAGCCACCACGCATGCACCAGGCCGCCGCCCTCCGCCTTGGCAACCGGCAGCCAGGTTTCCTGGTAAGTCACCCCGTAATCTTGCGGGGTTTTGCCGGTTTGATACGAGGGGCTGAGGATGAAGTATCGCTGCGCCACTTCCCATAAGCTCAGCGCCAGCAAAACGGCGGCCAACAAGGCCAGTATTTTTTTAAACGTGCCCATGCGCACGCCAGACTTTGAAACGCCACCCGCCATCAACAGTGCCCCCAGTTCAATATAAGCGCCATGCTCGCCTGCCTGCCGTCTTTCAGACCCAGGCAAAATCCAATCCGGCAGCTTAGCCATGCTCGGTGCGGGGGGATATTTGACCAGTACGAAATGCACGCCGCGCGGCGGGGAACACACGTTAAAACGACTATACTGGCCGGCCTATGCGTTAGCAGACACGCAGGATGCGCGGGAACCCGCGGCGGGGGAGCGGCACCAAGAAAGGGCCGCCGGGAGAAAAGGAAGGTATTAGGACTTGAGCAGCAGCAGCAGGTCCGCGTCGCGCTCCGCGCCCAGTTTGCGCATGGCGCTGGCTTTCTGGGTGCTGATGGTTTGCTTGCTACGCTTGAGTTTGGCCGCGATGTCGTTCACCGTCAGGCCGGCGACGAAGAGCCGCACCACTTCGGCTTCACGCGCGGTCAGCGTGCGCTTGGCGGCGGGCTGGGCCAGGTGGTCGGCCTCCAGCAGGCGCTCCACCGCAGGTGAGAAGTACGGCGTTTTGGCTCTGGCGGCGTACAAGGCCGGCAGCAGGTGTTCGGTGGCGTCCGATTTGCTCAGGATGCAGTGAATGCCCAGGCCGCGCAGCGAGCGCACCACCAGCGCGTTGTCCATCATGGTGAGCACCACGATGCCCAGTTCCGGGTATAGGCGGCGCAAGCGCTCGAACATGGCCACGCCGTCGCTAGACTCGCAGCCCGGCATGGAGTAATCGGACACCAGCACGTCGCAAGGCTGGCTGGCCAGCATGTCCCACAGAGCGGTGGCGCTATTGGCCTTACCCGCCACCTGGATGGAGCGCTGTCCTTGCAAGGCGTGCTCCAAGCCACTGAGCACCGAAGGATGGTCATCCACCAAGAAGACTTTTATTTCCGCTGTCACCATGTCGCTCTCACGAAATCTAAATAATTTTTTCTAGATAACCTACTTTTATAGCTAAGCAAATATCCTGAAAATGGTCAACAACCTAGCCAAACCTCCCACCGAAAACCGCATGCTCACCACAAGCTCGCCCTCCCCTCAAAGCCAGCCGCTCAGCCGCTTGCGGCGCATCCAGCGCGTCACTTTGTTTGGCGGGGCTGTCGCCATGTCGCTGATCCTGCTGCTCCTAACCATGTTGTCGCTCTGGCTAGCCGGCAAGGAAATGCTGGCGGACCGACACCGAATGTTTGATGCAGAAAATACAGCACTGAAGGTACTGCTACGAGGGCATGCAATCGATCTTCACCATCAGGTCAGCCAGGCCGAGGCGGCGTGGAAGACGCTGCCCAAAGCCAGCCCGGCGCTGCTGCGCCAATTCACCTCGCACAACGGTGAAGCTTGGCTGCAAGCCTCCCCAGCCCATCCTACGACAATGGTCTTGGGCAAGCTCTCCACCCCCTACCCGGCCCCCCGTTTCGAGCCCTATCTGGCTCTGACAGAACATGTCACCAGCGCGATGTGCAGCGGCGATTGTGAATTGAGGAAATCGGTAACCGTTTATCTGTATAGCCCGGACCAGCGGTTTCTGGCGATTATCTCCCCCAGCTTCTCCTCTGAGGAGCCAGCCCAGCTAGGCAGCAAAGAAACACTCTGGCAAAGGGCTTTCACCAATATGCCCCATCCAACGGCCGCCGACGGCCAAGCCGGCCGTCAGTCAGCCTGGCTGGCCGCCGCCGCGCCGTTAACCCGCCGCCCCGCTATCCGCTTGGCGCAAGTCGCCGTGGTTGGCGGCGCGCCTGTCGCCGTATTCGTCAGAGATATCCGCATCGACACTTTGCTGAATACCTGGCGGCCGGACCTCCGCGATGAAACCACCTTGCTCGCCAGTCCAATGGGGCCGCTTCACATCAGCTTTGGCCAGCAAGCACAGCAAGGCTCGAAGCTAATCGCAAGGCTCCGCGCCATGAAGTTGCCCGCAATCAACGACGCGGTGTCTGATCTCCAGTACCGCGACGGCCTGTTCATCCTGCGCGCCCACCTGCCCACCCTGGACTGGAACCATATCCAGGTATTCCCCTGGTATGGTTTGCTGAAAGACCTAAGGCTGCCGCTGATCATTGATCTCAGCACGCTACTGCTTGCCTTGGCTTGCTTATGGACCTTCACTCTGTTGCTGGATCGCAAGATCTTCAAACCCGCCTTCAGCAGCGCCCAGCGCATTTTCGAAAGCGAGAACCTGAACCGCATCATGGTGGACACCGCGCCCTCCGGCCTGACGCTGTTGTCCATCGCCGACGGCGCCGTGCTGCTGGAAAACGAAGTGATGCGGCAGTGGGCGCGACGGGGTTCCATCACCCGCCCACCGCTGCACCTGCAATTGCTGGACACCCACCAGACCGCGTCCCCGCTCGGCACCACGCCTTGCCACCGGGACATCCGGTTTACGCTGGCCGATGGCAACGCCATGGAGCTGCACAGCACCACGATAGCCACGCGCTACCAGGGCATCCGGGTTCTGCTGTGCAATGTGGTGGACATCACCGCGCGCAAGGCGCTGGAGCGCCAGCTGGAAAGCGCGCGCCAAACCGCGGAAGCGGCCAGCCAGGCGAAGTCGTCCTTCCTGGCCATGGTCAGCCATGAAATCCGCACCCCGCTGCACGCCATCGTCAGCAGCCTGGATTTGCTCGGCCGCGCCCGGCTGGCCGCGCCGCAACAACAGCGCCTGGCGGTAGCCAATCATTCGTCCCAGGCCTTGCTGGCCATCATCAACGACATCCTGGACCTGTCCAAGGTGGAGGCTGGGCTGATGAGCGTGGAAAGCATCCCCTTCGATCTGGCCGCGCTCGGCCATGAGGCCACGGCCAGCATGGAGCCGCTGGCCCGCGCCAAGGGCCTGGAATTCTCCTGCATGATAGACGCGCAATTGGCGCCGGCTTATCTGGGCGACCCGGGCCGCGTCCGGCAAATCATGCTGAACCTGCTCGGCAACGCCATCAAATTCACCATAAGCGGCGAGGTGCAGCTGGAGATCTATCTGCATGACGACGGCCGCGCCGACTCGCCGGTGATCATCGGCGTGAGCGACAGCGGCGTGGGCATCCCCGCCGAATACCACGACCAGGTGTTCACCGAATTCTCCCAGGCGGACGCTTCCATCACCCGCCGCTTCGGCGGCACCGGCCTGGGCCTGTCGCTATGCAAGAAGTTGGCGGAGTTGCAGGCGGGAACCATCGAATTCACCTCCACCCCCGGAGTGGGCAGCACCTTCGTCGTCACCCTGCCCTTGCCGCCCTGCGCCGCCGCACCCCTGACCAAGCCGCTAGCCGCCCCGTCGGTCCCGGCCGCGGCTGCGGCCCGCATCCTGGTGGTGGACGACCATCCGGCGATCAGGGCGCTGATCCAGGACCAGCTCCGCGAACTGGGCCACCAGGCGGACATCGCCGCCAACGGGGCCGCCGCCTTGGCGCTGGCCACCCGCCAGGATTACGCCTTGGTGCTGACTGATCTGAGCATGCCGGACATCAGCGGCTACAGTCTGGCCCAGGCCCTGCGCGACAACGGCTTCTCCGCGCCCATCGTCGCCATCACCGCGCAGGCCGGCAACACTGAACTGCCGCTCTGCGCGCAGGCCGGCATAGACGAGCTCATGCTCAAGCCCTTTACCCTGGAGGAGCTGGACGGCGTGATCCGCAAACACCTGGCGCTGCGCCCGGCCAGCGTTCGCCCGCCAGCCGGCCCCGCCGCGCCCTTGCCCGCCGCCCGGCGCGCAGAACTATTGAGCGCGCTGGACCACTCCATCCAGCTGATGCGGCAGGCGCTGGAACGGATGGACCAGCAAGTGTTGATGCAGCAATTGCACGCCACCAAGGGGGCTTTCGCCATGGCGGGACAAGCGCCGGTGGCGCAGTTGTGCGCGGAAATTGAACAGTTGGTCCAGGCCGGCCGACGCGAGGAAACCGGCATGCGGCTGGACAAGCTGGCGGAGCTGGCGCATGCGCGATTGGCCCAACCGTGAAAGCGCTATCGCCGCCTGGGCGGCATGAGCGACAATGGTCAAACGCTTAGAAGCTGTTTACGATCTGCTGCGCATCGGTAGAGACATTGTGCGATGAGTGCCCGCTTCGAAATGCTCATGTACCACGCGTACATTCCGCTTTCTCAGCGGTTTTCGCCTTGTCTCGCTCTTGCTCGCGAGATCGTAAACACGTTCTTAGAGCCCTTGCAGAGGAGCCGCCCATGAATATATCCGACCTCCCGTTTGGAATCAGCGATTGGTCCGCGCTGGAGCCCACCCAGCATGCCGGCGAAACCGGCTGCGCCTATTGGCGCACCCGCCATTTCGGCGACATCCGCGTCCGCATGGTGGAATACACGCCGGGCTACCGCGCCGACCACTGGTGCGTCAAAGGCCACATCCTGCTGTGTCTGGAGGGGGAGCTGCATACCACGCTGGCGGACGGCCGCAGCTTCACCCTGAAGCCCGGCCTCAGCTACCAGGTGGCCGACGACGCCGAGCCGCATCTGTCCCATACCGAAACCGGGGCCAAGCTGTTCATCGTCGATTGAAACTCGCTAAGTAGGCATCGCGTGCCCCCAAGGCTCATCGGTGCCAAAGCGCATCATGGGCTGTGCTGCGGCATAAAGGACCTCACTCCGCATTCCCAATTACGAAACGAGCCAATATGAAAAAACTCGGCCTGCTGGGCGGCATCAGTTGGGTATCGACGCTGGATTACTATCGCTATCTGAACGAAGGAGTCAACGCGGAACTGGGCGGCCTCAATTTTGCCGAGTGCGTCGTCTACTCGCTGAATTTCAACGATATCCAGCAACGCGGCTGGAACGACTGGGAGCACACCCATGCGCTGTTGCTCAAAGGCTGCCTGCATTTGAAAGCCGCCGGGGCCGAGGCCATCGTGCTGTGCGCCAATACCGCGCACGTCGTGGCCGAGAGCCTGGAAACGGCAGCGGGCCTCCCCATCATCCATATCGCCGCCGCTACGGCGCGGGAAGTCGCCAAGCAGCGGCTGCGGACCATCGGCCTGCTCGGCACTCAATTCACCATGGAGCTGCCGTTTTTCCGGGACAAGATGCGGCAAAACGGCATTGAGACCTTGATCCCGGAGGCTCAGCACACCCGCGATTTCATTCAGCGCACCCTGCGCGACGAGCTGGGCCGCGGCGTGGCGTCGCCGGCCACCAAGGCCGCTTATCTGGAGGTGATCCGGCAGTTGATAGCACGCGGCGCCGAAGGCATCGTCTTCGGCTGCACCGAGCTTCCGCTGCTGTTGAGCCAGGCCGACGTGCCGGTGCCGGTGTTCGACACCACCCGGATTCATGTCGAAGCCGCGCTTGAGTTCGCGCTCGCGGACGCCGCCGGCCGGCGATAGACGCTGAGCAGGGGCCGTTCGCGGTCTTGCGGGCCCAGGCGAGACCTTGAACGAACCTTAGGCCGAAATAGCTGCCAACGCGCCGCCCGCTTCCGCATATACTGTCCGCACATCGCCAATGACGCCCCCACCCATCCGACATCAAGGACATCCGATGCTCACCAGCGCCCGTAATCAGTTCGCCGGCAAAGTCACCGCCATCCATCCCGGAGCGGTCAACGACGAGATCGACCTCACCCTGCCGGGCGGCGAGGTGATCACCGCCGTCATCACCCAGCGCAGCACCGCCAACCTGGGCCTGACCGTGGGCTGCGACGCGCTGGCCATCATCAAGGCCCCCTGGGTGATCCTGGCCAATCCCGAAGCCGGCATCAAGCTCTCCACCCGCAACCGCCTGGAAGGCCGGGTGTCCGCGCTGCGTCCGGGCGCGGTCAATGCCGAGGTCGAAATCCGTCTCAACGGCGGCGACGCCCTGGTGGCCATCGTCACCCAGGAGAGCGCGGACGACCTTGGCCTGGCCGTCGGCAAAGCCATCGTCGCCTTCTTCAAGGCCTCCCACGTGATTGTCGGCGTCCGGATCTGAGCCCGGCATGAAGCCCTCCTCCACGGCCGAGCGCGCGCCGGCCTCCGTCCTGATAGACCGCAGAATCGCCGAACTCGGCGACTGGCGCGGCGCGGCCTTGGCGCGGATGCGGCGGCTGATCCGGGAAGCCGCCCCGGACGTGATCGAAGAATGGAAATGGATGGGCACCCCGGTCTGGTCTTTGCGGGGCATCCTCTGCACCGGCGAGTCTTACACTTCCGTCGTTAAACTGACCTTCATCAAAGGCGCGGCGCTACCGGACCCGGCCCAATTGTTCAACGCCAGCCTAGGCGGCAAGGCCAGGCGGGCGATCGATATCCGCGAGGGCGAGGAAGTGGACGCGGAGGCGTTCAAGGCGCTGATTCTGGCCGCCGTCGCGCTCAATGCCGGCGGCGGCAAAAGCAAGCCGGCCTAGAGCCTCGACCGCTCCGCGGCCGCGCGCCGCCTGTCTCGCAGATAACGCCACACGCCGTTCAGAATGGCCGTCGGCGACAGCTCGGCCATGGCCAGCAAGCCGTGGCCCTCATGGTAGTCCGGGTTGTGCTCGACAAAATAGCGCGCCGCCGGGCGCGGGTGCTGCAGCCAGAATTGGCGGTCGGTCTGGCTGTCCCGGGTCAAAATGCCCAGCTTCACCACAAAGGGGCGCTCCGCCGCGGGCGCCGCCATGCCGAAACTGCCGCACAACTCCGCCGCCAGCCGCGCCAGCGGCTGCTCCATGCCCCGCTCCGGGCTGGGCCACATGCCGGCGGCGTACTTGTGCATCTGGATGAAGCTGGACGGATGGATCATCGCGCCCAGGAAATACATGGGCCGCCACGGGCTGCGCAGCCAGTAGCGCAACATGCAGCCGGCCAGGAAAGGCATATTGCTGTTGCGGCCGCGGTAGTCTTTGAGCAGCCCCGCCTGCCCGCGCAAAACCTTGACTTCGCGCCCCGCCGCGCGGCGCTGGAACAGGTGGACGGCGCAATAGCCCACCGCCTGACCGTGTTCGCCGCGATGCAGCAGGATGCTGCTGTGCTCGGACTCCGGCAACACCATCTTGCGGAAGGCCGCCCGGTCCATGCCGCTGAAAACGGCGTCGTGCACTTGATAGGCTTCATCCACCAGGCGCTCGCGCCCGGCCATGGTCAACAAGTGCGGATATAGGGTGTCTGAGTGAGTGATGGTGCCCATGGCTCCTCGCGCGGGGTGGGACGTCGAAACGCAGCGCATGGTAAGCAGCGGGTCCGGACATCACCACTGACAGATATGCCAATGTTGTTTTTAATTCACTCAAGACCGCCGGCCAGCGCCCAGGCCAAGCATGAAAAAACCCCGCCAAGGCGGGGTTTGTCTTTGCACGTTGCGGATCAGGACCTGGCCGGGGCTTCCCAGCCGCCGCCCAGCGCCTTGTACAGGCCCACCACCGCATTCAGCTGGTCCAGCTTGGCGCTGACCAGGCCCAGTTCCGCCTGGAAGCTGTTGCGCTGCGCGTCCAGCACGTCCAGATAGCTGGCGTAGCCGTTGTCGTAACGCAGATTGGCCAGCCGCAGCGATTTGTTCAAGGCCTGGAACTGCGTGGTCTGCGCCGCCTGGATCTCCCGCGCCGCTCCGTAGCCGGACAAGGCGTCCAGCGCGTCCTTGAACGCGCTCTGCACCGTCTTCTGATACTGCGCCAGCGCCTGCTTCTGCCGCGCGCTGGCCGCGTCCACCGCGTAGCCGGTCTGGCCGAAGTTGAACACCGGCGCCGCCAGGTTGCCGACAAAGCTCCAGGTCCGCGTCGGGCCGGTGAACAGGGTGTCCAGCGACAGGCTTTGCGAACCCAGCGCCCCGCTCAGGCTGATGCTGGGGAAGTAGGCCGCGCGCGCCACGCCGATGCGGGCGTTGGCCGCGATCAACTGCTGCTCGCTGGCGGCGATGTCCGGCCGCCGCTCCAGCAGGCTGGAGGACAGGCCGGCCGGCACTTCCGGCGGCGCGGACAGCGCGTCCAGGCTTTGGCCGCGGTGGATGCCGCCGGCCACCAGCTGCTTGGGCGAGTGGCCGAGCAGCACGCCCAGCGCGCTTTCGGTCTGTTCCAGCGCGCTGGCGATCTGCGGCACCTTGGCGCGGGCGGAGGCCGCTTCGGCCTCGGCCTGCTGCTGGTCCAGCTCGGAGATCAGGCCGCCCTTGAAGCGCTTGGTCTGCAGCTTCAGCGACTCCTCGCGGCTTTGCAGCGTGCGCTTGGCGATGTCCAGCTGGGCGTCGTAGGCGCGCAGCTGGAAATAGGTTTGCGCGGTCTGCGCGGCGATCGCCAGCGTGGAGCTGTCGCGGGCGAAGCGGCTGGCGGCGAAGTCGGCGCGCGCCGCCTCGTTGCCGCGGCGCAGCTTGCCCCACAGGTCCAGTTCCCAGGACGCGGTGAGCTTGGCGTTGCGCGCGTCGCTGACCAGCGGCGCGCCCGGAGTCGTCGTCGCGGTCGAGGTGCGGCCGCGCTGGTAGCCGGCGTTGGCGTTCAGCGCCGGCAGCAACTGGGCGCGGGCGATGCCGGCCTGGGCGGCGGCTTCGTCGACGCGGGCGGCGGCGGCGGCCAGGTCCTGGTTGTGTTCCAGGGCCTCGGCGATCAGCTGATCCAGCACCGGGTCGTTGAACTGCTTCCACCAGTCCATGGCGATGGCCGGGCTCTGGGTCTGGGCGCTGTCCGGCAGCTCCAGTTTGGGGCGGCTGTAGTCGGGGCCGACCGCGCAAGCGGTCAGCGCCAGCGCCGCCAATGAGGGAATCAGCGCGCATTTAAACATGGTCGGCCTCCTCCGCCGCAACCGGCTTTTTGCGCCGCTCCGACGCCTGCATGATCAGCCGGAAAAACAGCGGCACGAAGAAAGTGGCGATAAAGGTGGCGGCCAGCATGCCGCCCACCACCGGGGTGCCCAGCGCGCGGCGGCTGGCGGAGCCCGCGCCGCTGGAAATCACCAGCGGCACGCACCCCAGGATGAAGGCCAGCGAGGTCATCACGATGGGGCGGAAACGCAGCCGCGCCGCTTCCAGCGCGGCGTCCATCAGCGGCAGGCCCTGCTGACGCTGCTGGACGGCGAACTCCACGATCAGAATCGCGTTCTTGGCGGCCAAACCCACCAGGGTGACCACGCCGATCTGGAAGTAGACGTTATTGTCCTGCTGGCCGATGACGGCGGCGAGCAAGGCGCCGAACAGCGCGAAAGGCACCGAGGTCACCACCGCCAGCGGCAGGCTCCAGCGCTCGTATTGCGCCGCCAGGATCAGGAACACCATCAGGATGCCGAACAAGAAAGCGGTGGCGGCGGTGCCGCCGGCCAGCTTCTCCTGATAGGCGCTGCCGCTCCAGGCCAGCGCGTAATCGTTGCCCAATACTTGCCGGGTCACCTCTTCCAGCGCCTGGATCGCCTGGCCGGAGCTGATGCCGGGCGCAGGCTGGGCCAGGATCTTGGCGGCGTTGAAGATGTTGAAGCGGTCCACCAGTTCCGGCCCGTAGCTGGATTTGACCTCCACCAGGCTGGACAGCGGCACCATCACGCCCTCGTTGGAGCGCACATAGATATTGGCGATGTCCTCCGGGCGTGCGCGGAAATCCGCCTCGGACTGCAGCTGCACCTTGTAGGTGCGGCCGAACTTGTTGAAGTCGTTGACGTAGAGCTGGCCAAAGGTGGCTTGCAGGGTGTCGAACACCTGGTTGATGTCCACGCCCAGCGCCTTGGTCTTTTCACGGTCCAGGTCCAGGTATTTCTGCGGCACATTGGCGCGGAAAGTGGTGGCCACGCTGGCGAACTCCGGACGCTGCCGCGCCGCGGCCAGCAGTTTCTCCGCCGCCTGGCTGAGCTTTTGCGCGCCCTGGTCGCCGCGGTCCTGCAGATAGGCTTCCAGGCCGCCGGTGGTGGACATGCCGATGATGGGCGCCGGGTTGAAGGCGCTCATCACGCCGGCTTGCACGGTGCGGCCCAGGCGGTTGAACTCGGCGGCCACGGAGAAGGAATCCTCGCCCTTGGCCTTGCGCTGGTCCCAATCCTTGAGGGTGACGAAGCTGGTGCCGCGGTTGGTCTGCTTGGAGCCGGACAGGATGTCGAAGCCGGTGAAGGTGGTGACGCTTTCCACATTGGGGTTGGCCATCATCAGCCGGTCGAACTCCGCCGTGGCCTTGGTGGTGCGGGTCAGCGCCGCCGCGTCCGGCAAGGCGGTGCTGGCGAACAGCGTGCCCATGTCCTCATTGGGCACCAGCGAGCCCGGCACTTTCTGATACAGGCCGACGGTGGCGGCCAGCACGACGGCGATCAGGCCGAAGGCGACGCCGACACGGCGGTTGAGAAACAACACGCCCAGCACGTAGCGGCCGGTCAGGCGTTCGAAAGCGCGGTTGAACCACTGGAAAAAGCGCGGCGGCTGGTGATGGCCGGGCTTGAGCAGCAAGGCGCACAAGGCCGGGGTCAGCGTCAGCGCGACAATGCCGGAAATGATCACCGACATGGCGATGGTGACGGCGAACTGCTTGTACATCACCCCGGTCATGCCGCCCATGAAGGCCACCGGCAGGAAGACCGCGCACAAGACCAGCACGATGGCCACCAGCGCGCCGGACACCTCGCCCATCGCCAGCACCGCGGCTTCCTTGGCGCCGCAGCGGCGTTCGCTCATGATGCGTTCGACGTTTTCCAGCACCACGATGGCGTCGTCCACCACGATGCCGATGGCCAGCACCATGCCGAACAGGGTCAGCAGATTGATGGAGAAGCCCAAGAGCAGCATGCCGGCGAAGGTGCCGACCAGCGACACCGGCACCGCGATGCAGGGAATCAGCGTGGCGCGGAAATTCTGCAGGAACAAATACACCACCAGAAACACCAGCACGGTGGCTTCCAGCAGGGTTTCCACCACGCCGTCGATGGAGACTTTGACGAATTTGGTGGTGTCGAAGGGAATGGTGTAGTCCACGCCGGCCGGGAAGCGGACCTTGAGCTCCTCCATCTTGGCGGCGATGGCGGCGGACACCTTGAGCGCGTTGGCGCTGGGTTGCAGATAGGTGGTGATGCCCACGCTGGGCTTGCCGTTGCGGGTGCCGATCACATCGTAGTCGTTGCCGCCCATCTCCACTCGCGCCACATCCTTGACGCGGATCTTGGAGCCGTCCGGCATCGAGCGCACGATGATGTTCTCAAACTCCTTGGGTTCGCTGAGCCGGCCCTTGGCGTTGACGGTGTAGGTGAAGCTGATGGGCGCGCTGGTGGGCTGGGCGCCGATCTTGCCGGCGGCGAACTGGGCGTTCTGCTCGCGCACCGCCTTGGCCACGTCGGACGGGGTCAGGCCCAGCTGGGCCATGCGGTCCGGCCGCAGCCACAGCCGCATCGCGTAGTCGGTGCCGCCCATCATCGCCACGTCGCCCACGCCGGGAATGCGCTTGAGCTCATCCATCACATTGAGCAGGGCGAAATTGGACAGATAGTTGCGGTCGTACTGGCCGGTGGGCGAGCCGATGGAGATCACGCTGAGCACCGAGGTGGACTTCTTGCGCACGGTGACGCCCTGGCGCTGCACCTCGTCCGGCAGTTGCTTCATCGCCGCCTGCACCCGGTTGTTGACGTCGATGGTGGCCTGGTCCGGATCCGTGCCCACGGCGAAATAGACATTGAGGCTGAGCTGGCCGTTGGAGGCGGCGCTGGATTGCATGTAAAGCATGTTTTCCACGCCGTTGAGCTGCTGCTCCAAGGGCGCGGCCACGGTCTGGGCGATGGTTTCCGGCGTGGCGCCCGGATAGTTGGCCGACACCGACACCACGGCTGGAACGATCTGCGGGTACTGCTCCACCGGCAGCGCGCGCATCGCCGCCAGGCCGGCCAGCACGATGACGATGGACAGTACGCTGGCGAAAATGGGGCGGTTGATGAAGAAACGCGAAAACATGGCTAGCTCCTCACGCCTTGGCCGGCGCGGCGGCCACCGGCTTGACCACGGCGCCGGGGCGGGCCTGCATCAGGCCGTCCACAATCACCTTCTCTCCAGCCTTGAGGCCGGATTCGATCACCACCCGGCCGCCCACCTGAGCGCCCAGCTTGACCATTCTGGCCTGCACCTTGTTGTCCGCGCCCACCACCATCAGCTGATTGTCCGCCTGGGCCTGGACAACGGCCTGTTCCGGCACGGTCAGCACGTTCTTGCGCACGCCCAGATCCAGCATCACGCGCACGAATTGCCCGGGCAGCAGACGCTCGTCTTCATTGGGAAATTGCGCGCGCGCGCTGATGGTGCCGGTCTTGGGATCCACGCGGTTGTCGCGGAAATCCAGCTTGCCGCTTTGCGGAAAGACGCGGCCGTCCGCCAGACGGATCCGCACCGGATGGCGGCTGCCGTCTTCCGCGCTCACTTTGCCGGTGGACAGGCTGTGTTCGTAATTGAGGCTGTCCTGCTCGGAAATGGAGAAATTGACGTAGATGGGATTGAGCTGGGAAATGGTGGTCAGCGGCTCGGCGGCGTCCACGCGGATCAGGCTGCCTTCGGATTGCACCTGCTTGCTGGTCAGGCCCGGAATCGGCGCGGTGACGCGGGTGTAGTCCAGATTGAGCTGGGCTTCCTTGACCTTGGCGTCGGCGGACTGCTTGGCCGCCTTGACGGAGTTCAGCGCCGCCACCGCGTTGTCGTAATCCATTTTGGACACCGCCTGCTCCTGGTACAGCGGGCGGATGCGCGTCAGATCGGCGTCGGCTTTTTGCAGCGCGGCCAACTGCACCGCCTGCGCGCCCTTGGCCTGTTCCAGCTGCGCCTGATACGGCGCGGGGTCGATCTGGAACAACGTCTGTCCCTGCTTCACCGGCTGGCCTTCCACATAAGTGCGCTTGAGCAGAATGCCCCCCACGCGGGCGCGCACCTCGATATCGCGGTAACCGGCGGTTTCGCCCACCAGTTCCATGGTCATCGGCACATCGCCGGGCGCGGCGGTTTCCACGGTGACTTGCGGGACGGCGGCGGCCTTTTGCTGCGGCGAGCCGCAAGCGGCCAGCCAGACCGGCGTAGACAATAGCAGGGCAAGCGACAATAGCTGCCGCGACGGATAGCGCATTATTATTTCTCCATATGAGCGGGTATTCGGGAATGGCGGGCAAACCCAGGGCGCAAGCAAGCAGCCTTGTCGACAAAGACGCGGACGGTCCCGCGAGGCGCGGGCCGTGCCTTATTAGGGATGGCTTAGCAGTGCCTTATTAAAACAGCCGCTTGTGAAGGGTGTTTTTTAAAAATCGGCGTTTTTGTAAATTGCGGGTAAATTCGCGGGAAAACGATGTGAAGAGTTGTGAATGCGAATCAAATGCGCGGCGTGGACGCCGCCGCGGCCGGCCTCCGGCTTGCCCGCCGCGCCGCCCTCATTTCGCCGACGGCGCAGGCTGAAAGCGGCGAAGCATGCGCTCGTAACTGCCGTCGCCGCGCATGGCGCGCAGGCCGGCCTCGAACTGGTCCGCGTACGCCCTGCCCTTGGGCCGCGCCTTGGAGAAGGCCAGCCAGAAACCATCCTGGCTGATCCGCCCCGCCTGCCGGACCCGCCCGGCCGCGAACGGGTTGCCGCGGATGCGCAATTGTCCGGGGCGCGCGTTCATCAACACATAGTCCACGCGCCGGGCCAACAGCATGCGAATCAGGTCCTCATCCGAGTGAGCCACCGATTTGACGATCTTGGGATCGCGCATGAAAACGCTGGGATAGGTGTAATCCTGGGTGATGCCCACCCTGCGGCCGGCCAAATCGCGCAGGCCCAACCCGGCTCCGCCGGCGGCGAGCGCGAAGATGGCCAGTTCTTCGGTGAACATCGGCGTTTGATGCCACCAGAATTGCTCGCGATTATCATCGGTAATGGTGGCGCTGAGGCAGCCGTCGGCGCGGCCGACGCGCGCCAGCATCAGGCAGCGCGCAAACGGCACCAGCACAAAGCGGACCTCGACGCCCCGGCGGCGGAACGCCTCGCGCGCCAGTTGCGGCGCCAGCCCCTGCGCGGCGCCGTCGGCGCCGCGCGCCGAATACGGCGGCCAATCGTCCTCCACGGCGATGAGCAGGGCCGGAGCCGCATCGGCCGCCTGCGCCGCAACGGCCAGCAGGCCCGCGCACAGGGCTCGTCGAAACCACGCTTGCATCTGAACCCTCCCGCCGAGAAGCCGCGAGCCGGAGATGGACAAACGCCGCGCGCGCCAATGCTTAATATCGACAACTTTACACTACAAACCGCGCATGAAGGCGCCTCGCCTGCGGCTGGAACCGACTTCGGAACCGTGCGACGCCGCGGGACGGCGACGCGGCGTGGGCGCGCCATTCAAGCGGATCGCGCGGTTTCTCGATGCGCGGGGCCGCATAGAACAAGCGGCCGGCTTTCCGCGTCGCCGCTTGAGCCCAAGCAGGCTTGCGGCAAAGCGCTTGACCCCCGCGCGCGGGCAATGCCAAGATCATGAACCGCCCCGCCTTCACGCTAACCGCTGCCGCCCGAGGAGATTGGTTTGGAACCGTTTTGCCATCCGCTGGAAGTGCGCTGGTCCGACTGCGACGCTAACCAGCACGTCCGCCATACCGCCTACGCCGATTTCTGTACCCATGCCCGCATAGAATGGCTGCGCGGCCAAGGCTTTGGCTTTGAACAATTTCAGGCGCTGGGGTTCGGCCCGGTCATTTTCAAGGAGTGGACCGAGTATTTCAAGGAACTGCGGCTGAGCGAGCGCATTCACGTGCGCCTGGCCATCGCCGGCCTGAGCCAGGACGGCAAGCGCTTTTGCATCCGCCACGAGATTTACAAGGAGGACGGCCGCCTGGCCGCGCGTCACGAAGTCAGCGGCTCCTGGATAGACCTGACGCTGCGCAAGCTGACCGCGCCGCCGCCGGAATTGAGCGCCATTTTCGCCTGGGCGGAGCGAACCGAGGATTTCCAGGCGCTGGATTGAGGCATGCCGGACGCGAAAAAGCCCTGACTATGCAGTCAGGGCTTTTTTGCTTGCTTTGGCGGAGAGGGGGGGATTCGAACCCCCGTTAGGGTATTACCCTAAACACGCTTTCCAGGCGTGCGACTTAAACCACTCATCCACCTCTCCGGAGGTGTCTTGCTTGTTTGCGCCGGTCGGGCCGGAGCAATAAAAAAACCGCCAGGGCAGTTTTTGTCGATTCTGGCGGAGAGGGGGGGATTCGAACCCCCGTTAGGGTATTACCCTAAACACGCTTTCCAGGCGTGCGACTTAAACCACT